>NZ_DASTEP010000195.1:0-21454 GCF_035709525.1 Hymenobacter sp.
TCAGCATGACGGTTGCTGCGCTCAGCACGATAATTACTACTTTTTCAAAATACTGAACAGCTCATCCACAATAGCTTTCGTAGCCTCGGGCCGGCCCAACTCGTGCACGCGCTGGCCGAGCTGCTGCTGGCGCGCGGGGTCGGCGAGCAGGCGCAGGGTTTCGTCGTAGAGGCGCTCGGCGGCGTGCTCGTCGGTGATGAGCACCGCCGCACCTTTGCTCACCAACGAGAGGGCGTTTTTGGTTTGGTGGTCTTCGGCCACGTTGGGCGAGGGCACCAGCACGGCGGCCTTGCCGGTGAGCGAAAGCTCGGATACCGAGAGCGCCCCGGCCCGGCTGATAACCACGTCGGCGGCCGCGTAGGCCAGGTCCATGCGCTTGATAAATTCGAGCGCGTGCAGGTGGTCGGCGGCGTAGGGCGCGGCCTGCTGCTGCGCCTCGGGGTAGTACAGCTTGCCGGTTTGCCAGAGCAGCTGCACGTCGGCTTCGCGCAGGCGCGGCAGGGCGGCGGCGGTGGCCAGGTTGAGGGTGCGCGCGCCGAGGCTGCCACCGACGACGAGCAGCGTTTTCTTGCCTGGGTCGAGGTTGAAAAAGGCTTGCGCTTCGGCCCGGCTACCGCTGGTAATTTCGGCGCGCACGGGGTTGCCGGTTAGCACCAGCTTATCGACCGGAAAGAATTTTTCCATGCCATCGTAAGCCACGCAGATTCTACTCACGCGCCGCGCGAGCAGCTTGTTTACCAAGCCCGCGTAGGAATTTTGCTCCTGAATCAAGCTCGGAATACCGCGCGAGGTAGCCGCCAGCAGCACCGGGGCCGAGGCGTAGCCGCCCACGCCCACCACGGCGTCGGGCCGAAACTGCTCGATGAGCTTGCCCGCCTTGCGCACCGACCGAAACACCCGCACCGGAAACAGGAGATTTTGCGGCGTGAGGCGACGCTGCAAGCCGGTGATATCCAAGCCCACAATCTCGTAGCCGGCCTCGGGCACGCGCGTCATCTCCATGCGCCCGCTCGCTCCTACGAAGAGGATTTCGGCCGTCGGCTCGCGCCGGCGGATTTCATTGGCAATGGCCACGGCCGGAAAAATGTGCCCGCCCGTGCCGCCTCCGGAGATGATGAATTTCATTACGTTAATTATTCGTTAGTAGCGCATTTTTAAATCAGCATGTAGAGACGCATCCTTGCGTCTCACGTCAGGTGGGCTCAGCAACGACGAGACGCAAGGATGCGTCTCTACACCCGCTAACACCTACGCATACGCCGCTCGCTGGCTGGGTTTGCGGGGTGTGTCGGCGGGCTCGCCCACCATCGGCCGGATTTCGCGCTCCCCCCGGCTCACGGCCAGGATGATACCGATGCTCAGGCCCGTGAAAATGAGCGAGGTGCCGCCCATGCTTAGCAGCGGCAGCGGCAGGCCCGTTACCGGCCCCAGGCCCACGGCCACGCCCATATTCACCATCGCCTGCAAGACCAGACTGAAACACAGCCCCGCCGACAACAACCCCCCAAACGCGCCGTGACTATTCATCACCGTTTTGAGCCCTCGATACAGAAAGGCGAGGTAGAGAAACAGCACGAACAGCCCGCCAATCATGCCGTATTCCTCGATAATAATGGCGTAGATAAAGTCGGAATACGGGTGCGGCAGGATGTTGCGCTCGGTGCTTTTGCCGGGGCCTTTGCCGCTCACGCCGCCCGTAGCAATGGCAATGTGGGCGTGTTGCGACTGGAACGACAGCTCTTTTTTGGCATCGGAGAAGGTCGAGATGCGCGATTGAAACGTCTTCCAGCGCTGCCCGGCTACCAAACCTATTCCGCCCAGACTCACACCGATGGCCACCATCAGCAGCATGTGCTTGAGCGGCACGCGGCCAATAAACATGAGCAGCAAGCAAGTCAGAAAAAGCAGCAACGCCGTAGAGGCGTTCGACAAAATGATGAGCCCGCAGATAACCCCAATCCACAGCATCACCGGGAACAGCGTGTTCCAGAAGTCGCTGATGTGCTGCTGCCGCCGGCTGAGCATACTCGCCAGGTGCGTGATGAGCGCCAGCTTGGCCAGGTCGGAAGGCTGAAACGTTTGGTTGATAACCGGAATCGTAAGCCAGCGCGAAGCGTCATTGAGCGTAGTGCCGCCGAAGAAATACGTGTACAGCAGCAGCGGCACCGATAGCAGCAGCGCGTAGAGCGATAGCCGCGAATAGTGCCGGTAGTCGATGCGGTGCGCCAGCCACATCAAGCCCAGGCCGGCCAGTATCAGGGCCGTGTGCTTAATGGCAATCATCTCCACCGAGCCGCCGCGCCCGTGCAGCTCCTGCCGATAGGCCAGCGTGCCGGTGGCCGAGTACACCACCGCCACGCTGATAACTGAAAACAGGATGACGATAGCCCACAAAATGGGGTCGCCTTTGAGATTGCGCTGAAGCCAGCCAAGTCGAATAGTCTGTTCCATGACCGCAGATTCAAACGGATTTTTAAGATTTAACGGATACGCCTGCTGCGCGGGCTGGCTAGCCGTTTTTTGGCTTTTGCCGCGTTAGGGCAGGGCGTTTACTGCGGCGGCGAATTGCCGGCCGCGGTCTTCGTAGTTTTTAAACAGGTCGAAGCTGGCGCAGCAGGGCGAGAGCAACACCACGTCGCCGGGGGCGGCTAGGGCGGCGGCGCGCTGCACGGCGTCGGCCATGTTCTGGGTTTCTTCGAGGTGCGGCACGTAGCTTCCGAACGCGGCGCGCAGCTTGGCATTGTCCACGCCGAGGCAGATGAGCGCCTTCACTTTTTGCTCGGCCAGGGGCTGCAAGGGCGCGTAGTCGTTGCCCTTATCGGTGCCGCCGGCTATCCACACGATGGGGCTTTTTATGCCATCCAGGGCGTACCAGGCGGCCTCCACGTTGGTGGCTTTGCTGTCGTTGATGTACGTTACCTCGCCCACCTCGCGCACCGGCTGCAAGCGGTGGTCAGCGTTGTGGAACGAGCCGAGCGCCTGCTCTAGCTGCGCCGTGCCCACGCCGGCCACGCGGGCGGCGAGCACGGCGGCCAGCACGTTTTGGCGGTTGTGCTCGCCGATGAGCGGCGAGTTGGCGGTACTCAGCTCCTCGCAGTTGTCGTCGCGGTAGCCCGGCCGCAAATCCAGCTTCAGCAGGTTTTCGGATTCGTAGTAGCCGGCCAGCTTGAAGTCGGGCCGGTGGTGCAGGCTGAACGGCAGCTGCTGCATGGGCCGTAGCGCCGCCATGAAATTGCGCTCAATTACCTCATCATCGGCGTTGTAGATGAAGTAGCTGCTACTGTCCTGGTTGCGCACGAGGCGCAGCTTGGCCAGCGCGTACTCGTCGAGCGAGTAGTTGTAGCGGTCCAGGTGGTCGGGCGTGATGTTGAGCAGCACCGCAATCCAGGGCTGGAAATAATCGATATCATCGAGCTGGAAGCTGCTTAGCTCCAGCACGTAGTAATCGAACTTATTTTCAATCACTTGCTCGGCCAGCGAGTAGCCGATGTTGCCAGCCAAACCCACGTTGTAGCCCGCCTCCTTCAGCAGGTGATAGGTGAGTAGCGTGGTCGTGGTCTTACCGTTGGTGCCCGTGATGGCGATGAAGCGCGCCTGCGTGTAGCGGCTGGCAAATTCGATTTCGGAGATAATCGGCGTCTGCTTTTCCCGCAGGGCTTTGATTACCGGCGCTTTCTCCGGGATGCCGGGGCTTTTTATTGCCTCGTCGGCTAGCAGCACGCGCTCCAGCGTGTGCTGGTTTTCCTCGAATTCAATGCCCGCTTGCGTAAGCTTTTGCTTGTAATCGGGCTGTATCGCGCCCCGGTCGGACACGAACACGGCGTGGCCTTTGGCTTGCGCCAACAGGGCGGCGCCTACGCCACTTTCCGCAGCTCCGAGGATGACGATGTTCATGGGTTTGTGTAGGGTAAGCTTTAGCTTGCCTTTTCGTGGTTGTTTACTTTGCAATCGACTGGCAAGCTAAAGCTTACCCTACATTTATTACCGCAACTTCAACGTTACCAGCGTAATAGTCGCCAGCATAATGCCCACAATCCAGAACCGCGACACAATCTTGGATTCGTGGTAGCCCAGCTTCTGGTAGTGGTGGTGCAGCGGCGACATGCGGAGCAGGCGGCGGCCCTCGCCATACTTGCGCTTGGTGTATTTAAACCAGCTCACCTGCACGATAACCGACAGGTTCTCAATCAAAAATACCCCGCACAGCACCGGAATAAGCAGCTCTTTGCGCACGATGAGCGCCAGCACCGCAATGATGCCGCCCAGCGCCAGCGAGCCCGTGTCGCCCATGAACACCTGCGCCGGGTACGAATTGTACCACAAAAACCCGATGCACGCCCCCACGAAAGCCGTACAGAAAATTACCAGCTCGCTGGAATCAGGAATAAACATAACATCCAGGTAGTCAGCCAGTAGCGCATTACCACTCACAAAGGCAAAAATGGCCAGCGTGATGCCAATAATGGCCGACGTGCCCGCCGCCAGCCCGTCGAGGCCGTCGGTGATGTTGGCCCCGTTGCTCACGGCCGTGATGATGACGATAACCAGCGGAATGTACAGCAGCCCGTAGAACTGCTTGAACACGAACTGCGCGTTGGCAAACAAGTCGCCGTAGTTCAGCTCGTTGTTTTTCATGAACGGCACGGTGGTAACCGCCAGGTGAATATCGCGCCACGCCTTGCTGGCATCTACCATCGAGTGCGTGCCGTTGGGCAGCAGGTATTCGCGCACCGTCACCTCGTTGCTGTAGTAGAGCACCCAGCCCACGGTGAGGCCCAACCCTATCTGACCCAGTATTTTAAAGCGTCCGCTCAGGCCCTCTTTGTTCTTCAGGAAAACCTTGATGTAGTCGTCCAGAAACCCAATCAGCCCGAGCCAAACCGTGCTCAGCAGCATCAGGATAATGTAGATGTTGCGCAGCCGCGCAAACAGCAGCACCGGCACCAGAATGGCCAGCAAAATGATGAGGCCACCCATCGTGGGCGTACCTTTTTTCTCGCTTTGCCCTTGCAGGCCCAGGTCGCGAATGGTTTCGCCCACCTGCTTGCGCTGAAGCACGCCGATGAGCCGGCCCCCGAAAATCTGGGCGATGAGCAGCGACGTCACCACGGCCAGCGCCGCCCGAAACGTGGTGTACTGAAACACGCCCACGCCGGGCAAGTGGTAGTGTTCGTGGAGGTAGCGAAAGAGGTAGTACAGCATATTTGGTCGTTATGGCGCAGCGCCTCACCCCCTAGCCCCCTCTCCGAAAAGGAGAGGGGGAACTAGCTCTAGTTTTCTAGCTACTAGTTTTCTCTATGAAGTAACAGGCTATATGTTAAAATCTTGTATAAGAAACTATAAAAACTAGCAGCTAGAAAACTAGAGCTAGTTCCCCCTCTCCTTTTCGGAGAGGGGGCTAGGGGGTGAGGCGCTGCGCCAGGGCAGCGCGCAATTCTTCTCTATCATCAAAAGGCGATTTCACGCCCTTAATTTCCTGGTAAGTTTCGTGGCCTTTGCCGGCCACCAGCACGAGGTCGCCGGGGCGGGCCAGGGCCACGGCGGCGCGGATGGCTTCGCGGCGGTCGGGTAGCTGCTGCACGTGAGCATCGGCGGGCGGCGTGAGGCCGGCCTGCATCTGGTCGATGATGGCCTGCGGGTCTTCGTCGCGGGGGTTGTCGGCGGTGAGAATCACCTGGTCGGACAGTTGCGCGGCGAGGCGCGCCATGATGGGGCGCTTGGCCGCGTCGCGGTTGCCGCCGCAGCCTACTACCGTGATGATGCGCTGCTCGGGCCGGCGCGTCTGCTGCAAGGTTTGGAGCACGTTTTCGAGCGCGTCGGGCGTGTGGGCGTAGTCCACGAGGCCGGTGATGGCCTGGCCGGGCACCGTCACGGGCTCGAAGCGGCCGGGCGCGGTGGTGAGGCCCGAGAGGATGGTGAGGGCCTCGGTGGCATCCTCGCCCAGCAGCACGGCCGCGCCGTACACGGCCAACAGGTTATAGGCGTTGAAAATACCGATGAGCCGGAACTGCACCTCGCGGCCGTCAATGTCGAGGTGCAGGCCGTGCAGCTCGTTATCTACCAGCCGCGCGCGGAAGTCGGCCGCCGTCCGCAGCGAGTAGGTAGCGCGGCGGGCGGCGGTGTTTTGCAGCATTACCGGGCCGCGCTTGTCGTCGGCATTGGTGAGGGCGAAGGCCGTGCGGGGCAGCGCGTCGAAAAAGCCTTTTTTAGCTTTCAGGTAGCTGTCAAACGTGCCGTGGTAGTCGAGGTGGTCGTGCGTGAGATTGGTAAACACGCCGCCCGCAAAGCGCAGGCCCCCAATGCGATGCTGCGCCACGGCGTGGCTGCTCACCTCCATGCAAGCGTGGGTGCAGCCCTCGCGCACCATGCGCGCCAGCAGCTCATTGAGCCGGATGGCGTCGGGCGTGGTGTGGGTGCTCGGGATAACGGTTTCGTCAATCTGGTTTTGCACCGTGCTCAGCAGGCCGCAGTGGTAGCCCAGCTCGCGCAACAGCTTGTGCAAGAGCGTCGCGCAAGTCGTTTTGCCGTTGGTGCCCGTCACGCCCACCAGTTGCAGCTGGCGCGACGGATGCCCATAAAATGCGCTGGCCACCGGCCCGAGCGCGGCGGCCGAGTCGGCCACTTGCACGTAGGTAGTGGCCGGGTTCAGCTCAGCCGGCAATTCTTCGCAGATAACCACAGCCGCGCCCAGCTCCACGGCCTTGCCGATAAACTTGTGCCCATCGGTGGCGGTGCCGCGCAGGGCGCAAAATAGCTGCCCCGGCCCCGCCTGCCGCGAGTCGAGCGTGAGGCCGCCAACGGGCACGTCGGGATTGCCGTGCTGCGCGAGCACGTTCACCTCGGTGAGCAGGGAAAAGAGCGGAAGATTCATGTATGGTTTAAGCTGTTAGCTATGCAAGACGAGTCATGCTGAGCGCAGCGAAGCATCTCTATCGCCTCGTTGCGCAGTCTGGATGAAGCGGTAGAGATGCTTCGCTGCGCTCAGCATGACAAACGTGTTTTCTAATTTTATCTACCAATCAACTCTAATTAAGAAACGCGGCGCGGTTTGTCAGCCGCAGGCCGCGCATCGCCGCGCTGCGTGGTGCGAATGTCAGCCGGCGGCGTGCGCCGGGGCTTAGGCGTCGGTTTATCAGGCTTGGTTTTAGGTGCGGTGGTTTTAGCTGGCTTGTCTTTCGACTTATTTTTATCGGTCGAACTCCGGCCGGTTTCCTTCGCGCCAGCGGCTTTTTCCTTACCCTTGCCGATAGTCGATTTAGCAGGTGTTGCGGGCTTGCTCACCTTGGCAGGTTTAGCCGTGCGGCCATCCATTTCGGCGGGCACGAGCAGCGTGTTTTCGGCTATCTCGGTGTGCTCGGGCTCGGGCAGCGGCAGCGGCGCGGCGGCAGTAGTAGCAGTGGGTTGCAAGGCCAGGCGCACTACCGTGCCGCGCTGCACGCGCTCGCCGGGCGCGATGGCCTGCTCGCGCACGCGGCCGGTGCCGCTGGCTTGCACGCGCAGGCCCCGATTTTCGAGCAAGAACAGCGCGTCGCGCAAGGTCAGGCCGCGGGCGTCGGGCATGCGGCCGGCGCGGGTCACGGTTTTGTTGGGCACCACGGCCACGGCGCGCGTCACCGAGGCCGTGTCCACGGCGCGGGTGGCGCGCACCCATTCTTCGCCGCCAGTGGCCTGGGTGCTGGCGGGTAAGCCAATACGCTGGCAGACGAGGGCTATCTCATCCTGCACGCCGGCGCGCACCAGCGGCGCGGGCGCGCGGTGGGCGGGCACCCGCGCCAGCATGGGCCGCTGGCTGGCCTGGTCGCGGGCCATGCAGCGGTCGGCAATGTCGCGGAATACCGGGGCCGCTACCTCGGCCCCCGACCACCCGCCCTTGCTCGGCGAGTCGATGACCACGATGCAGCTATACTTGGGCTTATCGGCCGGAAAAAACCCGCAGAAGCTGGTCGAATACGTGCGCGTGTAGTGGCCGTTTTTAAACTTCCAGGCTGTGCCCGTTTTGCCCGCGATGCTGTAGTCCTTGGGCCGGATGGCCCGCGCCGTGCCGTTCACCACCACGCCTTCCATCATGGCGCGCAGCTTGCGCAACGTTTCTTTCGAGCAGATTTTCTCGTTCAGCACCGGGGCTTCGAATTGCTCTAAAACCTGGTCGGCCTGCTTGATTTCCTTCACGATAATCGGCTGCACCTTCACCCCATCATTAGCCACGGCGTTGTAAAAAGCCAGCGTTTGCAGCGGCGCGATTTTCAGCTCGTACCCAATGCACATCGTCGTGAGCGAAGTGCGGCTCCAGGTCCGGTCCTTGGGGTCTTTGATGTAGGGCAGCGCCTCGCCGGCCATCTGGAAACCCAGCGGCTTGGGCAGCCCGAAGCGCTTGAGGTAGTTGGCGTAGGCCGAGGGGTTAGCGTTGAAATACTCGTTTATCAGCTTGGCCACGCCGATGTTCGACGACTTCTCAAACACCTGCTGCACCGTGATGCGGCCGTAGCCGTGCGTGTCCGTTTTCACGGCCCCGCCGATGAGCATACGCCCGTTGCCGGTATCCACGATGTCATCGAGTTGGATTTCGGGGTGCGCCTCCAGCAGGGCCATCATCGAAGCCAGCTTAAACGTCGAGCCCGGCTCGGTGCGGCCCTGGTCGGCAAAGGCGTAGTTGTAATCTTCCTTATAAGTGCCGTCGCTGGCCCGGCCCAGGTTGGCCACGGCCTTGATTTCGCCGGTTTGCACCTCCATCAGGATGGCGCAACCGTACTGGGCATCGTTGGCCACCAGCGCTTTATACAGCGCATCCTCGGCCCCATCCTGCAAGTTGATGTCGAGCGTCGTCTTGATGTCGAATCCTGGCTGCGGCTTGATTTCGGAGCCGTCGTACACCGGCTTCATGCCGCCCGGCACGCGCTCGTAGAGCGCCTCGCCGGGCCGCCCGGCCAGCTTTTGCTGAAAGGTAAACTCCAGCCCCGCGCCATTTTTGTCTTCGTTCACGAAGCCCACCGTGCGCTGCGCCAGCCCGCCAAACGGCCGGAAGCGCTTGTCAACCTTCTCGAAAATAACACCGCCCTTGCGCTTGGCCCGAAAGATGGGCCAGCTGGCAAACTCCTTCTTTTCCTGAAAGTTAATCTGCCGCGAGTTCAGCCGGATGTAGCGCACCGCCGGTTCCTTGGCGTTGTAGGCATCGGTGAGACGCCGCTTGTATTCTTCTTTACTGCGGTCGCCAAAAAAGTGCGCCAGGTTGGCCGCCAGCGAATCTACTTTGCTTCTGAATAGCTCCCTGTCGACCACGCCGGGGTCCCAGGCCACCCGGTAGAAGGGCAGCGAAGTAGCCATGATGCTCTTGCCATCGCTGGCGAAAATGTTGCCCCGCGTGGCCGGCACCGCCTGGTAGCTGATGCGGCGCTCCTGCTCTAGAGCGCGCCACTTGGCCCCTTCCTGATACTGGATGTGCGAGATTTTCCAGGCGATGGCCCCCGAAAAAACGGCCACGCCCAGAAATGCCAGCCGCACCCGCGTGACGATGGATTTCTTAACGCTTCCTTTCATGGGTAGCAGGTTTTTTAGAATTCTTAGGTGCTGAAGCTGACTTGGTTGGTGTAATGCGAGTTCCCTCCTTCTTCTTTTGTACCGGCTTAGACTTTTTTGGGCTCTCGTTCGGCACAACGGCCCGGTGGCGGGCCGCCAACTCGACGGGCGCACTCGAAGCAGTAGCCTCATCTTCAACATCTTCGGCCGGGCCAGGCGGCGGTGGGCCAGCCTCGTGCTCGGCGGGGTCGGCCGCCCCGGTAGCCTGCTGCCGGATGCGCCCGCGTAGCGAGTCGGCGCGCTGCGCGGCGAGCGAGTCGCGCACGGCGCGGGCGGCTAAGGTGTCGGCGGTGAGCACGGGCATGGTTTCGAGCTCGGCCCCATCGAGGTGGCCGGCCGGCACCACAATGCGGAAGGGCGGCGACGAGCTCTCAATCAGGCCGATAGCGGCCACTTTGCGGGCTACTTCGCTCTGCTTGCTGGCCTCCATGTAGTCCGACGACAGCGTGGTGTAGTCGGCGCGCAGGTCTTCGGTTTCCAGCTTGAGGCGCTGAATATTACGGTTCATCCGGTTGCCGTAGTGCGTGTTGCCGATGTATAGCAGCGTGAGCAGCATCACAAACAGCAGCTTAGGCAAATACTTGACCGGCAGCCCTTCCTCAAATAAGCTGTCGAGCCCGGTAAAGCGGTCGAGCAGCGAAAACAAGCTCCACGTTGAGCCCGGCGACGACAGCGGCTGGCCATCGTCGTAGGGCTCGGGGGCGGGCTTGCGGCGCGGCGCGGCAGCGGGCTTTTCGGGAGCCGGGGCGGGTGGCGGGGCGACGGGGGCGGGGGCCGGCTCCGGCACGGCCGCTACCGGCAGATTTTCGGGGCCGGCGGGCGGGACCACCGGCCGGGGAACGTTGGCGCGGGGCGCGGGGCCGGCACCGGGGCGAATGGTATTGACGGCCATGAGCTTACGCGGGAATAGAGGTACGAACGCCGACGCGCAGCTTGGCGCTGCGAGCGCGGCTATTGAGGGCAATCTCGTCGGCTGAGGCCTCGATGGGCTTGCGTGTGAGCGCCTCGAAGGGCAGGCTGGTGCGGCCAAACAAGTCCTTTTCGGCCTGGCCGAAAAACTTGCCCTGACTCAGAAAATTCTTCACCAGCCGGTCTTCCAGCGAGTGGTAGCTCATCACGACCAGCCGGCCACCGGGGCGCAGTACCTGGGCGGTTTGCACCAGCATTTCCTGCAAGGCCGTCAGCTCGTCGTTTACCTCAATACGCAGAGCCTGAAATACTTGCGCCAGGTATTTATTTTCTTTCCCGCGCGCCGTTACGGGCTGAATGGCCTGCTTGAGCTCCTGAATGGTGCGCAGCGGGCGCTGCCGCCGGGACTGCACCACAGTAGCGGCCAGTGTGCGGGCATTAGTCACCTCGCCGTACATACCAAAAATGCGGTGCAGCGCGGCCTCGTCGTAGTCGTTGAGCACGTCGGCGGCGGTAGGCGCGGTGGCGTCCTCAGGGTTCATCCGCATATCAAGCGGGCCATCGAAGCGGGTGCTAAAGCCCCGGCCGGCCGTGTCAAATTGGTGCGACGACACGCCCAAATCGGCCAGCAGGCCATCGACGGGCAGCGCGTCGCGCTGGGCCAACTCGGCGGTGAGGTGCCGAAAATTGGCCCGCACGAAGGTGAACTGCGGCCGGGCCAGCGCCTGCGCTTCGCGCTCGGCGGCATCGTCCTGGTCAAAGCTATACAAATGCCCCTCAGTTAATTGCTCCAGAATGCGGGCCGAGTGGCCGCCGCCGCCGAAGGTAACATCGACGTAGCGGCCGCCGGGCTGGAGGTCGAGCGCGTCGAGGCATTCGGCCAGCATTACGGGGCGGTGGTAGGCGGTATCGTTGGGGCGGGCGGCGAGCTGGCTCATAGGGCGGGGGCCGGCGCGCCCGGCGTGTCTGGTGAAACGGATAAGAACTTCTGCGCCAGCTTCGAAAACTCGCCGCTGTCTTTAATCAGGTAGTCGTCGTAGCGGTCGGGGTTCCAGATTTCGCAGCGGTTGCCGATGCCCACTATCACGGCGTCTTTGTCGAGGCCGGCGTAGCGACGCATGGTGCCGGGCAGCAAAAACCGGCCAATGCTATCAAGCTCGACCTCGGTCATACCCCGCATAAAATTGCGCTGAAACTGCCGGTACTCCTCGTTGAACTCGTCGAGGGCGGTCACTTTGTCCTCAATGACTTTCCAGGCCGAGCGCGGGTAGATGACTAGGCAGGGGTCGAGGCCGCGCACCAACACTAGCTGCTGCGCATCGTCGGGGGGCAGCGCCGCCTTCACCTTGGCGGGCAGCACGAGCCGCCCCTTGGGGTCGAGCTTACAGTCGTATTCGCCGGTGAAGGAGGTGGCCATAGGAGGAAAAGGAGCGGCCGGGAGCGGCGCGGGCTGAACAACAAAAGTACGGTTGCTTTTAAAAAGCCCACCACTTTCTACCACTTCCTCCCACGTTCCTGCGCTGCGCAAAGAATGGCTCTAGCAGGCTAAAAAAGCACTTTTTCGACAATATGCAACGTTGTTGCTACCTAAAACGGTGCGTTGAAGAGATACAAGCCGAGCAATTCGAGCCGACGGCCTGAAAAAATTCGGGCGTTTTATTGGCGAAACAATGTTGCATTGTAAGTAGTCGGCCCTTGTTGCATGCTGTTCCTCGCCTGTAAAATTTACCCGAAAACGGTTGCTACTGCAGGGAGAGGTAATGAAGGGCTGACAATCGTTTATTTGCACTGACCCCACCAACCTTGTAGTCGCCTGATGAAGCTTTCCCACCCGCTCCCCCGCTGGCTGGCCCTGGCCGGCTCCCTACTCAGCCTGCCCGCGCTGGCCCAGAAACCCGCTATACCAGCCTGGCCCCAAACCATCCTGTTTATCGGCAACAGCTTCTTTCACGGCGCGTTTCAGCCGGTGCTGAGCTATAACAAGGAGAATGTCACCGACGAGAATTTCAAGCCCACCCGCAGCGGGCAGCGCCGCCGCCAGTACGAGCACGAGGAAGGCCCGTGGGGCGGCATCCCGGGCATCTTCAAGAAGCTCGCCGATGAGGCCGGCCTGCCCTACGAGGTGCACCTGGAGGCCATCAGCGGGCAGACGCTGAAATTTCACTACGACAGCGCGCTGGCCATAATTCAGCAGCCGAAGTGGGACAAAGTGGTGCTACACGACTACAGCACCGGCCCGGTGCCCGCGCGCCACGGCGGCCAGCCGGCGCGCTTCTACGAGTACGCTACCCGGCTGGAGCAGGCCGTGCATCAAGCCAACCCCACCACGCGGGTGTACCTATACCAGACCTGGGCGCGGGCCGACCAAACCTATCCCGCTGGCAAAGGCTACTCGGGCCTACCCCTCGACTCGATGACCCGCGACCTACACGCCGCCTACTACCGCGAGGCCGCCCAAAACGGACGCTTCGCGGGCGTGGCTCCGGCCGGCGACGCCTGGCTGCGCGCCGTGAAAACCGGCGTGGCCGACGCCAACCCTTACGACGGCATTGACGCGGGCAAAGTCGACCTCTGGGGCCGCGACCACTACCACCCTAGCATCTACGGCGCCTACCTGAACGCCTGCGTGCTACTAGCCGAAATAACCGGCTACGACCCGCGCCGGCTCGGCGCGCAGGAGCAGGCGGCCGGGGCGCTGGGTATCGCGCCGCCGGTGGCCGTGCGGCTGCAAAAGCTGGCGTATGAGCAGATGCGGGCGGGGCGTGAACCTCACCCCCTAGCCCCCTCTCCAAAAAAGAGGGGGAACTAGATTCGAGGTCTAAAAAGCTTGCAGCTAGAAACTAAGGCTAGAAGCTAGTCCCCCCTCTTTTTTGGAGAGGGGGCTAGGGGGTGAGGTTCACGAGCGACGAGCCAAAACGCAAAGGCGCACTTCGAACCCGCCAAATTTTACACCTCCGCCGCAACCTACACCGTCCACACCCAGCGGCAGTTGTATTTTTGCCCCCGATGCCACGCCCCCTCCCCCACCGTTTGCTGAGCGCCTTGCTGGCGCTGCTGGTACTCGCCACCTCGGTGGGGCTCACGGCCGAGCGGCATCGCTGCCGCATCAGCGGGCGCAGCACGGTCACGCTGAGTTTGCCGGGTTTGGCACACGCCGACCAGGATGACGCGGCGGCCAGCAAAACCAAGCGCCCCTGCAAGCGCCGCACCAGCGGCTGCTGCGACGTGAGCCACTCGCAGCACAAGCTCAACGCCCAAAGCGCCGACCACGGCCCGGCCAAATGGCTGCCCGACGCGCCGCACCTGCTGCCCCCGGCCCTGCTACCCGCGCCCGTGTGGGCGGGGCTGCCCGCTGCGCCCCCGCTGGCTGCCGCCGTAGCCGTGGGCACGGCGGCCAACTCGTCGCCACCTGGCGTACCCAAGGCGGGGCGGGTATTACTCACGTTCGTTTGCACGCTCGTCGTCTAGTCGATTTCAAGAGAAAGGCCAATCCAGCTGGGCTGGGCGGGCCATTTATTCTTTAGAAATCACTAATTTGCGACGTATATGCGACCTATTGGCGGATTGACTCCGCGCTTCTTATTACTGTCTTTTTGCGGCCTGCCGCTGCTGGGTTACGCCCAAAGCGGCGCGGCCGTGCGCGGCGAAGTCCGCGAAACGGGCGGCGCAGCCGGGCCGCTGCCCGGCGCGGTGGTGCGCTGGCTGCTGCCGGCCGGGGCCACCGGCCCCACTACCGCCACCGATGCGGCGGGCACGTTTGTGCTGCCGTTTCCGGCGCAGGTTAGCCACCGGATTATCGTGAGCGCAGCGGGCTACGCGGCCGATACCGTGGCGGTGCCCGCCGGCTCTACCGCGCCTTATTTGCGGGTGAATCTGCGCGGCGGGGCGGCGCTGGGCGAGGTAAAAGTAACCGGCCGCCCGCCCGCTTACTCGGCCAAGGCAGTGGACAACATGCAGACCATCAGCGCCCGCGACCTCACCAAGTCGGCGTGCTGCAACCTGGCCGAGAGCTTTGAAACCAACGCCGCCGTGGAGGTGAGCACCGCCGACGCGGTGAGCGGGGCCAAGCAGATTCAATTGCTGGGGCTGGATGGCGCTTACTCGCTGCTAACCATCGACAACCAGCCGGCCTTGCGCGGGCTGTCGGCCCCCTACCGGCTGGGCTACCTGGCCGGGCCGTGGATAGGCTCGATTGACATCATTAAGGGCACCGGCTCGGTGGTGAATGGCTACGAAGGCATCTCGGGGCAGGTAAATGTGCAGCTCAAGGAGCCCGACAAAACCGACCAGCTGCTGCTCAACGCCTACGTCAACGACCTCGGCAAATTTGACCTGAACGCCATCGCCTCGCAGCGCTTCAACAAGAAGTGGAGCAACGTGCTGCTGCTGCACAACGACCACCTCGGCAACCGCGTGGACCGCAACAACGACGGCTTCCTGGACCTTCCGCTGGCCACGCAGTTCAATGGCTACGACAAGGTTAAGTATATGTCGGGCAAGGGCTTGGTGCTGGAGCTGGGCCTGGGCGCGCTGCGCGAAACCAGGCAGGGCGGACAACTCAGCTTCCGCGAAGACGCTCCCGATGCCTACCGCACCGCCTACGGTACAACGCAGGCCACCAATCGCTACACGGCGCAGGCGCGCACGTCCTACACCTGGCCGGGGCGGCCGTTTCAGAGCCTGGGCTTGCTGGTGAACGGCACGAGCCACGATTTCAAGTCGATTTACTCCTTTAAGCAGGATACCGGCCCGCGCGTGTACAACGGCCACCAGAACACCGGGCAGGCTACGCTGCTGTTCCAGAGCGTTATCCAGAATACCATGCACGTGTACCGGGCTGGCCTGAGCTTCCTCTACGACGACTACCGCGAGCACCTGGGCACCGGCCGCGTGTACTCGACCGACACGCCCGAAATCGTCGCGGCCCGCGAAAACCGCGCCCGCACCGAGCGCGTGCCCGGCGCGTTTGCCGAGTACACCTACAACAACTCGCGCAACCTCACGGCCGTGCTCGGCCTGCGCACCGACTACCACAACCTCTACGGCTGGCAGGTGACGCCGCGCTTCAACCTTAAGTACGACCTGCGGCCGGCTACCGCGCTGCGCCTCTCGGCCGGGCGCGGCCTGCGCGTGCCCAACCCCATTGCCGACAACGCGGCTATGCTGGCCAGCGCCCGCGAGTTTTACCTCGCCCCCAACCTGCTACCCGAAACGGCCTGGAACCTGGGTGGCTCCGTCACGCAGTACTTCCAGTTGCTGGGGCGGCCGGCTACGTTTGTGGCTGACTACTATCACACTACTTTCCAAAACCAGCTGGTGGCCGACATGTACACCAGCCCGCAGTACATTATCCTCGACAACCTGACGCCCGGCGCGCGCTCCTACGCCCGCAGCGCGCAGGCCGAAATTCAGGCCGAGCCCGCCAAGGGCTTGCAGGTGAAAGCCGCCTACAAGTGGCTCGACGTGCAAAGCACCTACGCCGACCAGCTGCTGCCCAAGCCGCTCACGCCCCAGCACCGCGCTTTCCTGAACCTGGGCTACGCCTCGGCCTTCGACAAGTGGCGCGGCGATTTCACGGTGCAGTGGTTCGGGCAGCGCCCGCTGGCCCACCTGCCCGCCGATGGCAGCAACGTGGGCCACGCCCACGGCACCGGCACTTCGGGCCTCGAATACGCCCCGCGTTACGCCGCGCTCAATGCGCAACTCACCCGCGCCTTCAAGCGCCTGGATGTGTACGTGGGAGTCGAAAACCTCACCAACTACCGCCAGCCCGACCCTATTCAGAACGCGGCCACGCCCTTCAGCGCGGGCTTCGACGCGGCTATGGTGTGGGGGCCAGTGTATGGCCGGCTGACGTATGCCGGGCTACGGTACCGCATCGAGTAAAGACCGCAGATTCAAACGGATTTTCAGGATTTAACGGATACGCCTGCTGCGCAGGCTGGCTAGCTTTCGGGTTGGCCCGGCTTTTGGCTTTGCTGGCTTCCGTTGTTGCCTGGCACTTATTGTTCAATTTTAGCTGTTTCTCTTTTTATGAAAGCTTTTGCATTCTCTTTGCTCACTTTGCTGAGCGTCAGTGGCTCGGCCGCCTTTGCCCAAACTGCTCCGGTGGCTGCCGCCACGGCCGCTAAGAAAGGTGGCGAGCAAATTCAGTTTAAGACCTCGGCCGTGTGCGACATGTGCAAGGCGCGCCTTGAAAAGAGCCTGGCCTACGAAAAAGGTGTGCAGGCTGCCCACCTCGACGTAGCCAGCAAAATGCTGACCGTGACCTACAACCCGGCCAAAACCACCCCCGCCGCCCTGCGCACCGCCGTGCAAAAAACCGGCTACGACGCCGACCAAGCTACCGCCGACGCCCGCGCCTACGACCGCCTGCCCGAGTGCTGCAAGAAAACCAACGAGACGCACTAGACCGCAGATTAAGCGGATTTTAACGGATAAAACAGATTTTGTGGATGTGTAGATGGCCGCTCGTTTGAGCGGCCATTTTTTTGCTACCTGCCCCAGCCATTTCCGGCGCAATACCTATCGGTAGGTGTTGCGCCCGGGCAGCGGCAATACTTTAGTGGGCTACCCTGCGGCTGCGCCAGTAGTTTGTTTGGAGCAGCAGCAAGGCAGGAAAAGCTTTTCGGCTTGCAGTGGCGTAGGGTTCTGATTGCTACTGCTGGTGCCGCGCAGGTTACTCTGCTTTAGCCGCTGCTGGGCCAACTGGTTGTCTCCGGCTTAGGTCAGGCGGGCGGCTGCTTGTTTTTCAACTAAAATTCAGACGTTTCTACTTCGGAATTCCCACATGATGATTAACCTAAAAAGAAACGCTTTATTTCTGGCGCTAAGCTGCGCGTTTGGTATTGCCGCGCCCGCAATCGCGCAAGTAAAGCAGGCCCAAAACCCTATCATTTTCGCCGATGTACCGGATATGGCTATGATTCGCGTGGGCGACACCTACTACATGAGTAGTACGACCATGCACATGAGTCCCGGCGTACCCATTATGAAATCGAAAGATTTAATTAATTGGCATTTGATTAATTATGCCTACGATACGCTGGCCAGCAAAGACGAATTAAATCTTACCAACGGCAAAAGCACGTATGGCCGGGGCTCGTGGGCCAGCAGCCTGCGCTTTCACAAGGGCACTTATTACGTTTCGACCTTCGCCCAGACTACCGGCAAAACCTACGTCTACTCGACCCGCGACATTGAAAAAGGCCCTTGGAAAGTAGCGTCTTTCAAGCCCTCCTTCCACGACCATTCGCTGTTTTTTGAGGACGACGGGCGCGTATACATGGTATTTGGCGGCGGCAAGCTGCGGATAATAGAGCTGACCGCCGACGCCTCGGGCGTGAAGCCGGGTGCGACCGAGCAGGTGCTTATCGAGAATGCCAGCGCCCCGGCCGGCGAGCCCGTTGGCCTGCCCGCCGAAGGCTCGCAGCTGTTCAAAATCAACGGCAGCTACTACCTTTTCAACATCGCGTGGCCCAAGGGCGGCATGCGTACCGTGGTGATTCACAAGGCTAAAAGCCTGTTTGGCCCCTACGAAGGCCGGGTGGCGCTGCAAGACCTGGGCGTGGCGCAGGGCGGCCTCATCGACACGCCTGATGGCAAGTGGTACTCCTACCTGTTCCGCGATTTTGGCGCGGTGGGCCGCATTCCCTACCTGGTACCCGTGACCTGGGAGGCCGGCTGGCCCGTGCTCGGCACCGCCGGCAAGGTGCCCCAAACCCTACCCCTGCCCGCCAGCAAAGGTCTCATCCCCAGCCTCGTCGCCTCTGACGATTTCAGCCGCCGCCCCGGCGCGCCCGCCCTACCACTGGTGTGGCAGTGGAACCACAACCCCGATAATGCCCTCTGGTCGCTCAACGACCGCAAGGGCTACCTACGCCTCAAAACCGGGCGCGTCGATACCTCCTTCTCACTGGCCCGCAACACGCTGACCCAGCGCACTATCGGCCCAACTTGCTCGGGCGCTACCGCGCTCGATGTCAGCCACCTGAAGGAAGGCGACTTCGCCGGCCTGGCGCTGTTGCAAAAGCGCTACGGGCTCGTGGGCGTGGAGTACCGTAACGGTGCTAAAGCGATTGTGATGGTTAGCGCAGAATCGGAAAGACCGGTGGAAATGCAGCGCATTTCGCTTGCGCAAAACACAGTTTATTTTAAAGCCGATTGTGATTTTACCGAACGTAAGGATATCGCTAATTTCTATTACAGCCTCGACGGTAAAAAATGGCAACCAATTGGTAAGCCGTTAAAGATGGCTTATACCTTACCGCATTTTATGGGGTATCGCTTCGGGCTTTTCAATTATGCGACGAAGAGTGTGGGCGGCTATGCGGATTTTGATTATTTCACAATCAAATAAAACTATCATTAAGACCGAAGCGAAGCAATGACAAGTTATAGCCGCGAGAGGCTTCAGATTATTTCTTATCAATCGAATGTCTAAAACAAAATCACTATACCTGGCAAGCGCATTATCCGCCGTTATTACCATGGCGGCTAATGCGCAAAACCCTTTTATCACCAATCAATTCACGGCCGACCCCTCGGCGCGGGTATTTGGCGACAGGGTCTACGTATATCCATCGCACGATATTCCGTGCGGGCCGGGGCGCGGGCGCGTGGGCTGGTTTTGCATGGAGGACTACCACGTTTTTTCGTCGGCCAACCTTACCGACTGGACCGACCACGGCGTGATTGTAACTCAGAATAAGGTGCCCTGGGTCAAGCCCAACAGCTACAGCATGTGGGCGCCCGACTGCGTTTTTCGCAACGGCAAGTACTACTTCTACTTCCCTACTACCCCGCGCGACACCACGATGGGCAAGGGCTTCGCCATCGGGGTGGCGGTGGCCGACCGCCCCACGGGGCCGTTTGTACCGCAGGCGCAACCCATCGCGCAGGTGCATGGCATTGACCCTAACGTGTTTATCGACAAAGACGGGCAGGCCTACCTCTACTGGTCGCAGGGCCACATCTACGGGGCCAAGCTCAAGGAGAATATGCTGGAACTGGCTTCCGCCCCCCAAACGCTCGGCGAGCTGCCTACCAAGGGTCTCAAGGAAGGGCCTTATTTGTTTGAGCGCCAGGGCACGTACTACCTCACCTACCCGCACGTAGCCAACAAAACCGAGCGCCTCGAATACGCTACCAGCCGCAGCCCACTCGGCCCCTTCAAGGTAGCGGGTGTCATCATGGACGAGTCGCCCACTGGCTGCTGGACCAATCATCAGTCCATCGCACAGTTCAAAAATCAGTGGTACTTGTTTTATCACCACAATGATTTGTCGCCGGCCTTCGACAAAAACCGCTCTATTCGCATGGATAGCCTGTTTTTCCGGCCCGATGGCAGCATTCAGAAAGTAACGCCCACCCTGCGCGGCGTGGGCTTGACGGACGCCCGGCAAAAAATTCAGCTCGACCGCTACAGCCGGCTTGGCTCCGGTGCGTCCATCGCATTTCTCGATACGCTGAACAAATTTCAGGGCTGGAAAACCGTGCTCGCCAACAACCAAAGCTGGGTGCAATATAATGGCGTAGCCTTTGGCAAGCAGGTGCTTAAAACCGCTACGCTGCGCGCGCGCGCTACCGATGCGGCAACCGTGCAACTACAGCTCGATGGGCCCGCTGGCCCGGTAGTGGCCCAAGTGGCCGTGCCGAAAGGTGGCCAGTGGCGGGAAATTAAAGTACCCCTGACTGCTTTCAAACCCGGCACGCACGCGCTGGTAGCAGCGCTAAAAACCAACACGTCCGTCGAGCTTGATTGGGTGAAATTTGAGTAAGATAGTGCTGTGGCGTTAGGGGTAGAGACGCCTACTGGCGTCTCACGTCAGGCAAGCCGAATAACGACGAGACGCCACTAGGCGTCTCTACCCCCTAACACCTAAGCCTGCGCTAATTGACAGCTTGCCGGTCCCATACCTAGGATATCTTCCATGAAAAACCTGTTTCTCACCTTACTATCGCTAATCGTTTGCAGCCAGCTTCAGGCACAGAATCCGATTATCAGGGACGTGTTCACGGCTGACCCGGCGCCGCTGGTGTACCGCGATACGCTGTTTCTCTACACCGGGCACGACACGGCCTCGGTGAGCGAAACCAATTACAAGATGCCCGACTGGCGCATCTACTCCACTACCGACATGGTGCATTGGAAGGACTACGGCACGCGCCTCTCGCCCCGGACGTTTGCCTGGGCCACCGGCGACGCTTACGCGGCGCAGTGCGTGGACCACAAAGGGAAGTTTTACTGGTTTGTCTCGACCTTTCACAAGAAAAACGCCGACAGCCAAGGCGGCGCGGCCATCGGCGTGGCGGTATCGGACCGGCCCATGGGGCCGTTTAAGGACGCCATCGGCAAAGCGCTCGTGGTCAATGAAATGACCAAAGACAAGCCACATGCCTGGGATGATATCGACCCCACCGTTTTCGTGGACGACGATAAGCAGGCGTACCTCTACTGGGGCAACGGTAGCTGCAAGTGGGTGAAGCTGAAGGATAACATGACCGAGCTGGCCGGCCCCATCACCACCTTCACGCCCAAAAATTACATCGAAGGCCCCTGGGTGTACAAGCGCAAGAAGCTCTACTACCTCGTGTACGCCAGCGCGGGCACCAAGCCCGAAATGATAGAATACTGCACCGCGCCCACCGCCACTGGCCCGTGGACGTACCAGGGCATCATTCAGGAAAACGTGCCCAATAGCTTCACCACGCACCCCGGCATCATCGATTACAAGGGCAAATCGTACTTTTTCTACCACAACGGGGCCCTGCCCACCGGCGGCAGCTACCGCCGCTCCATCTGCGTGGACTACCTGAAATACAACGCCGACGGTACCATCCAGAAAATTGTGCAAACCACCGAAGGCGTGAAGCCGGTGAAGTAAGCTCAGTTACTCTGCAACAGAAAGCTACCTTGCTAAACCGTCATGCTGAGCGGAGCGCAGCGGAGTCGAAGCATCTCTATCGCACC
>NZ_DASTEP010000196.1:0-8161 GCF_035709525.1 Hymenobacter sp.
GAAAAAGCCGCCTTGATACGTCTGGGCGGCTTTTTCCATAACTCAAAACTCAGAACTAAAAACTCTTAACTCATCTCACTTCCGGTGCCGCTGCTTCACCGTGAAGTTGCGGCTCACGATGAAGCCGTAGTAGAGGTTGCCGCTGAAGAAGGGGTAGGTGGTTTCGGCGATAAACTGCTTTTCGACGAGGCCCGGCGAATTGGTGACGTGCAGCTGGAAAATGTGGCCGCCGGTTTCGATGTCCACGCCCACGCCCGCCGAGTTGCGCTGGTGGTCGGCCGCATAGCGGCTCAGCAGGTAGTGGTATTCGGCATTGACGGAGAAGCGCTTGGTGAGCTTGTAGCGCCCGCCGCCGCCCAGCGCGTACACGTCGTTGGCTTCGCCCTCGCGCAGCACCAGGTTGCGGTGAACGAGCGTGGGCATCAGCTGAAACGAAAACTCGGGGCTGAATTTGCGCCCAATCAGCGCCTGGTAGGTGTAGGCAGTGCGCAAGCCCAGCGTGCGCGGCACGTTGTCGGCGTACTTCTGGGTCGTTACGGCGGCCGAGGTCAGCAGCGTCACCGATACCGGCACTGCGTGCCGGCCGGTGCTTTGGCGCAGCGCCCGGTATTTGAGGAAGCCATCCAGCGTCTGGCCCATCGACGTGCGGCCCAAGCCCACCTCCAGCCGGTCGCTGAGGGCGTATTCGAGCGCGATACGCACCTGCGCGTTGTCGAACCCGAACAGGGTCGAAAAGCCCTCGTTCACCGTGCCGAAGTTGTGCGAAAACAGAAACACCATCGTGCCTTCGCCGGGCGTTTCCACCGTGTGGCCGTTGATGAGGCGGGTGCTCTTGAAGGTAGCCTCGACCAGCTGGTTGGGAGCATCCTTTTTGGTGTCTTCTTCCAGCTGGCCCAGCAGGTCGGCTTGGGCGCGGGCAGCGGGCGCGGCCAGGGCGGCCAGCAGCAGGCCCAGGCCGGCGGCGCGCGAAATAGAGGTAACTAATTGATTCATAAAGATAAAAAGTTAATAAAAATCAGGGCTGCGAAACCAGGGCCGGCCCGCTGGCATCGCAAGTCAGGCTCACGCGCACGCTCACCGACTTGGCGATGTGCTCGCGCACGAGCAGCGGAATATCGATGGCGTAGTCGGCCGGCGCGATGTTGAAGTAGGCAAACACAACCAGCTGCCCATCACGCATTTGCAGCGTGCCCGACACGGCTACCTTGTGCGTCACGCCGTGCAGCGTCAGCTGGCCTTCGACCTCCACATTCTGGCTGCCGGTGGGCAATTGCTTCACTACCTGCGCTGCATTCACGAGCTGCCCGCTGAAGGTGGCCTTCGGAAATTTCTCCGACTCCATGTAGTTTTCGTTGAAGTGCTCCTGCATGAGGGTGCGCTTAAACTGAAACTCCCGCACCGGCACCGCAAACGCCAGCTGCCCGGTGCCCAGGTCGAAAACGGCAGCCACCTTGTTGTTTTTGGCCTCGATATCTTCCATTATCGAAGCCGAAAAAAACGAGATGTAGCCCGTCTTGGTCAGGTACTTGGCCTGGGCCTGCGCCGCCAGCGGCCCGGCCAGGCCGCCCAGCCATAGCAGTAGCGCCGGCAGCCACCGCCGCGCGGTGCCCAGGTGGGGGCGTCGTAAAAAACCTGTCATGTAAAAAGAGGGTAGGGCGCCCGGCGCGGGCTAGTTGTTGGGCGCGCCCGCATCGACCCAGGCCTTGATGGTAGCGATGTCGCAGACCGAGAGCTTGTCGCCGTTGTTGGGCATGGGCACGAAGCCCGCGTCGTGGCGGATGTTGCCCACCATGTAGCTCACGTTGTTGCGGCCGTTGGCGGGGTTCGAGTAAAACTTCACCTGCGTAAAGTCCTCCATGTTGAACGTGCCCGCCGTGGACTGCTGGTAGTCTTTGGCGCTGTGGCACGAGTAGCAGTTTTTGGTCAGAATGGGCAGCACGTGCACCTGGTAGCTCACCGTGGCCGGCAGGTTGCAGGGCGCGGGCGCCTCGTAGGCGTTGGTATAGGAGCAGGCCGCCAGCAGGCTGCCGAGCCCCAGCGCTACGCCTAGGATAGCACCCCGATAAGCAAAAGCATTAAGTGGATTTTTCACTTGCGTTAAAATTGTATAATATTTATAAATTATTCAATAATCTAAAAGACAGAACAGCGCTTATGGTACTCTGTAAATCACACGCTACTACAAACATACTTTATAAAATAATGATTTGCGCGAGCTAAAGAGCGGCTTGTTGCAAAGTATAGCTAATGGTAAATAAAATCTTGTAATAGTACTTTTAGTAGAAGCAGGGTTTTCCTGCAAATGACCGCTACCTACGGGGCGCAGCTGCGGCAGGATTGCGCACGGGGCCAATTTGTTGATTTCGGGCAATGGGCCGGGCACAAAAAAAGCCCGGCCGAGGCCGGGCTTTTCTGTAGTTGCTAGCGCAACGGGCTAGATGGTGGTGCGCAGCTTGGGCGCGTCGCTGGCTACGCTGCTGATGTCCTCGCCGGCGGCGCGGCGCTCAGCTTCTTCCTTTTTACCATAGGTATCGAGGATGATGGGCGTGGCGATGAACAGCGACGAGTACGTGCCGAAGATGATGCCGATAATCATGGCAAACGAGAACGAACGCAGGGTTTCGCCGCCGAAGATGTAAAGCACCAGCACCACCAGGAACACCGTGGTGAACGTAATCATGGTGCGCGAGAAGGTCGAGTTCAACGCCGGGTTTACTACTTGGGCGAAGGTCAGCTTGGGGTCGTTGCGCAGGTACTCGCGGATGCGGTCGTAGATAACCACCGTGTCGTTCATCGAGAAGCCGATGATGGAAAGCACGGCTGCCACGAAAATCTGGTCCATCTCATAGTTCAGGCCAAAGGCGCGGGCGATGGGGTAGGTAGCGATAACCAGCAGCGCATCGTGGAAAAGGGCGATAACGGCGGCCATCGAGTACTGCCACCGCTCGAAGCGGAACAGCACGTAGACGAAGATGCCAAGCAGCGTGAGGGCCAGCGACAGCACCGAGGTGCGCTTGATGTCGTCGGCGATGGTAGCACCCACTTTCGAGGTCGATTTAATCACCGGCGCGTCGGCCGAGAATTTATTCAGGCCCTGGTTAAGGGCGGCTACTACCTTTTTATCAGCCACCTGGGTTTCGTCTTCGGAGAGGTAGCTGGTCGTGATGCGCAGGCGGTTAGGCGCACCGTATTGCTTCACTTCGAGGCCCGCGCCCCCGAATACGGGGCGGATGGCGTCGGCAATGTCCGACGAAACCACGGCTTTGTTGAAATCGACCACGTAGGAGCGGCCGCCCTGGAAGTCAACGCCCAGGTTGGGGCCGCCTTGCAGGTACATCAGCACGAAGCCCACCACAATGATAACGGTCGAGGCGGCGTAAGCGATTTTGCGCTTGCCCACGATGTCGAAGTTCACATTCTTGAACAGGTTGCGCGAAAGCACGGTCGAGAACGAGATGCTGCTCGTCGTCTTGCCTTTAATCAGGGCCTCAATGATGAGGCGCGACACGAACACGGCCGACAGGAACGAGGTGAGTACACCAATGCCCAGCGTAACGGCGAAGCTCTGCACCGGGCCCGTGCCGAAGAAGCCCAGGATGATGGCGATGAGCATGGTCGTCACGTTAGAGTCGAAGATGGCCGAGAACGCGCGGTTGTAGCCCGCGTTCACGGCATCGTGCAGCGAGTGGCCGTGGTCCAGCTCTTCGCGGATGCGCTCGAAAATCAGTACGTTAGCATCTACCGACGAAGCGATTACCAGAATCAAACCGGCGATGCCGGGCAGCGTGAGGGCCGTCTGAAACTGCGCCAGCACGCCCAGAATCAGGAACATGTTGAAGAGCAGCGCGGCATCGGCCACGAGGCCGGCGCGGCCGTAGTACACGGTCATGAACAGCATGATAATCAGCAAGCCAGCCAGCGACGAATACAAGCCTTGGTTAATGGCTTCCTGGCCCAGCGAGGGGCCTACTACCGCTTCTTCCACGATGCGGGTAGGCGCGGGCAGCTTACCGGCTTTCAGCACCTGGGCCAAATCCTGGGCTTCTTCGATGCTGAAGCTACCCGAAATCTGGGTGTTGCCGCCCGAGATTTCGCTCTGCACCACGGGGTCCGAGTACACTACGTCGTCGAGCACTACTGCTACCTGCTTGCCGATATTGGCGGCGGTCATGCGCTGCCATTTTTTCGAGCCGCTGGGGTTCATGCTCATGCTCACCTCGGGGCGGCCGGTCTGGTCGTAGTCCATGCGAGCGTCGCTCACTACCTCGCCGGTCAGCGGGGCGGGCGTGTTGCCGGTGCGGTCTTTCTTCACGGCAACCAGCTGAATGATAGACTGCTTGCCGAGTTCCTTGGGCTTGGCGTCGTAGAGCAGCGCCAGGTTGGGGGGGAAGGTAGCGCGGGCCTCATCCGAGCGCAGTAGTTGGTTGAGGCGGGCGGTGTCGCGCAGGTTCACGCCGAGCATGCCACCGGGCAGCTGAGTGAGCAGGCGGCTCAGCGGGCCACCCTGCTGGGCTTTGGCCGAGTCGGTTTTGCTAGCGGCTACGGCCGGCTTCTTGGCCAGCTTGGCGGCCAGCGACGACGAGTCGCCGGCTACGGCGGCGGTGGCTTTGGTGGTGTCAGCGGCCGGGGTAGCGGCGGTAGCTTTTTCCTTATCGCTCAGCGTCTTGTCGAGCTGGCTGATGTAGGGGAAGAACTCCTGCGGGCTCCATACTTCATAGAATTCGAGCTTGGCCTGGCCTTGCAGCAGCTTGCGCACGCGCTCGGGGTTATCCACGCCGGGCAGCTCTACCTGGATGCGGCCGGTGCCCTTCACGCGCTGGATGTTGGGCTGGTTTACGCCGAACTTATCGACACGCTTGCGCAGAATGTCGAACGAGCGGTCGATGGCTTCTTCCTCTTCTTTGTTGATGGCCGACAGTACTTTAGCGTCCGAGGTCGAGCGGTCGATTTTGCGGTCTTTGTTTACGGCGTTGGCAAACAGCGGGGCCAGCGGCTTGCCGGGCGCTACCTCCTGGTAAGCCTGGTAAAACAGGGTAGTGAAGGGCGTGCCCGAGTTGGTTTTCTGGCGCTCCTGGGCCAGGGCCAAGGCTTTGTTGAAGCCCGGCTCCTTGGAGTTGCCAGCCATGGCGCGCACGATTTCAACGGGCGAAACTTCGAGCGTTACGTGCATGCCGCCTTTGAGGTCGAGGCCGAGGCCGAGCTCATTCTGGCGCACGTCGCGGTAGGTGTAGGGCCCGAAAACCGGGGCGCGCCACACCGAGTCGAGGTAGTGCTGGCGCTGGGTTTCGTTGAGCTTGCCGTTGGTAGTGGCGTAGGCCACGGCTTTGTCCTGCACCTGACGCGAGACGTAGGTGAAAAACAGGAAGTACGCGCAGAGCACCGAAACCACGACGGTGAGCGCGATAATTATTCCTTTATTACGCATGTAAGTAAAAGTGGGAAATTGAAGAAATTATAAAAAAGAAAATCAGCAACTAGCGCAGGCGGTAGGGGAAAGTCGGCAAAGCGGCTTTCACCAGTTTGGGGGCCAGGCGCTCGGGTTTGAGGGCGTTATTGCCGGTGTGGGTGAAGTCGAACGTCCAAGCCAGTTGGCTGCTGCGGCAGTCGTAGAGCAGGAGCGTGGCTCCGGTCTTGCTGCTGGGCAGGTTGCTGGTAGGGTCGTTGGCCAGCACTGGCTCATTGAGCAGAATGCGGGCGGCCAGCCCCATGCCGCGCGGCAAAAACTGGAACATAAGCACCTCGCCGGTCAGCACCGCATCGACGCCCAAAACCTGCGCCAGCTGCGGCAGCGAGGCCGACTGGGCAAGCAGTTTTTCGTAGGTGAGGCCAGCCGCTTGCAGGCGGCTATTGGTTTCAGCCACCGACTGGAACTGCACACTGTAGCCTTTGGTGGGCTGCTGGGCCAGCAGCTGGGCATATACCAGCGCCTGCATTTGGTAGGCTATCTGGCGGGCTTCTGGCTGCTGTGGCCACCGGGCGGCGCCCAGCGTGTCGGCCGCAGCGGCCCGAATGTCGTTCAGCTTAGGCTTGGCCACCTGCATGGGCAAAATGGCTACGGTGCGGTGGCTGGCCAGCGTGGCCGCCGCTTCGGCCGTTTGGGCGGCGGCTACCAGCGGCCCCCCAATAGTGAGCAGCCCCACCAGCAGGAAAAGAAAACGAAGCATCGGCGTAGCGCAAAGACAAACCAAGATAGGGTAGTAATTAGCTGTTTGATTGACAGTTAACTAGATAAGCCCATGTGGAAATTGCTTTTGCGCCTACGGGGCCTGCGGCGACAGCGCCGCGCGCAGCAGCCGCTGCCGGTAGTGCAGCGCCGCAAATGCGCCCGCCGGCTTATTCAGCACCGCCCGGCGCACCAGACGCGGCAGCCAGCTCGCAGGCAGGGCATCGGGCAGCCAGCCCAGCGCGAAGGCTGGGGCTACGTAGCTGCCCAGCGGCGAGGCCGCCTCAAACACCACTTTTTGCTTGATAACCGTGGCGCGGGGCGCGGCGCTGACCCGCGACTGCGCGGGCGTGCCCACCGGGCGCAATAGGCTCACCGTCCGGCCGTTCAAACCCAGCAGCAGCAGCACGGGCAGGGCCACCAGGGCCACCCGTAGAAACTGTTTGAGCTGAGAAATTGAATAGAACATAGCTGGGGCAGGGCTACAAATATACCTATTTCAAGCGGCAACTGCCAAGCAATGCAATTTGGGCGCGGAAAGTGCCGGTATTTTGGCGGTATGAAACAGATTTTGACTTGCTTATTTCTGCTGGCTGCGTTGGCGGGCCGGGGCCAGAATGCTGCCGTTTCGGCCGGCCCGGCCGTGTCGGTCGAGGTCAGCCGCGTGTACTGCCTGGTGCGCTTCGTGCAAACGGTAGCCGGCGACGGCTCCACGTACCGGGGCAGCCGGCGCGTATTCGAGCAAAGCCGCTTCAACACGCCCGCCGCCCAGCGCCAGCTGCGCCGCTATCGCCAAACCGACCGCGACCCTACCTACCAGCGCGAGGAATACCCAGCCGGGCGTGTGGGCGCGCAAGTCAGCCTGCTGCCCGCCTACCTGGCAGCCGCCGCCGATGCCGCCGACCTGCCCGATTTGCAGCGCCGCACCGCCGGCCTGCTGCCCAACGAGGTGCTGGTGCGCCTCGATAGCACGTACCGCTTTTTTGCCCCCGCCTTCGATACGTTGGCCTGGCAGCCGCACGCCGCCGAGCTAGCACGCCTGCGCGAGGCGTACAGCAAGTATCTTGTCAACAATAGCTTGATGCAAAAATTTGGCCGCCTGCGCGCTTTCTACGGCAGCGTGTGGCCCGACGCGCTGCCCTACCGCATCCTGCTGAGCCCGGAGCTGGACAAGCGCACCGACTTCACCAACCAGGGCCACGCGCTCGGCAACCTAGTGGTGCTGGACTGCCACCCCACCTCGCGCGACTTCGCGGGCGGCTCGGCAGTAGTGTTCCACGAAATGAGCCACACGCTCTCGATGCAGCAGCGCCTGGCCTTGCAGCAGCAGCTCGAAAAGTGGTACCTCGGCAGCGCTTCGCCCGTCCGGCGCTTTGCTTACAACCTCATGGAAGAGGCGCTGGCTACCGTGGCCGGCGAGTGGCTTTACGCCCAGCAGGCCGGCCAACCCGAGGCCGGCGAGTGGTACCACGACGACTACATCAACCGCTACGCCCACGCCCTCTACCCACTGATGACCAGCTACGTAGCGCGTGGCCAGGAAATCGACAGCGCCTTCGTGGCGCAGGCTATTACGCTTTTTGATAGCACTTTCCCGCAGGCCACTACCGAGTACACGAACCTATTTCGCAACACGCTCTACTGGACCGATTCCGACGACCCGCAGGCCGTTGGGCAGGCGTTTCGGGAGCAGTTTCGCAGCACGTTTACCTACGTGGTCACGCCCATCGTGGCGCAGGCCAAAGGCCTGGAGAAAGCCCGTAGCGGCGAGTTTCTACCGGTTATCGTGGTCACGCGGCAGCACGCGGCCACCCTGCGCTACCTGCGCCAGCAGCTACCCGCGCTACGCGGCCAGCGCCTGCGCCCCGAGCGAAGCTTTGTGCTGAGTACGACTGGCCCGGCGGGGCCGGTTATCGTGGTGTGCGCGCATGAGCCGGCGCAGCTAGTCGCGGCGGCCGCGCATCTCAAGCAGCAGGGGCATATCGAGGTGAAGCAGCC
>NZ_DASTEP010000197.1:0-35827 GCF_035709525.1 Hymenobacter sp.
GACCCCACCCCCGGCCCCTCCCCTCCGGGAGAGGGGAGCCGGACGTTGAGTTAAGAGTTTTGAAGTATGAGTTTTGAGTTGCTGAACTCTTAACTCAAAACTGAGAACTCAAAACTCAACGAAAGGCTCCCCTCTCCCGGAGGGGAGGGGCCGGGGGTGGGGTAATACCGACGACTGGCGCACTACCAGCTGCGGCGTAAGCTGTAGCTGCGTAAGGCGACTGCTTTCCTTCGGGCCTTCCAGAGCAATCAGCAGCAGGCTGATAACTTCTTCGGCCAGCGCCTCCAGCGGCTGGGCCACTACCGTGATGGGCGGGGAGTATAGCCGGAACAAGTCATTATCGTCGAACGTGACGATGGCGATGTCCTGCGGCACGCGCCGGCCCAGTTGCTGCAATACCTCCAGGCCGTACATGGCCAGGTAGTTGGTGGCAAACAGCACGGCCTCGCAGCCCGGGTGCGCCTCGAAAAAGGCCCGCATCTGCGCCATCAGCTGCACGGGCTCCTGCTGATACACGATTTCCTCGATTAGCGCCGGCAGGCCATGCGCTTGCAAAGCCTGCTGGTAGCCCTGCTGCCGCACCAGCATCTGCGTTTGCCCATCGCGGATGGTGATGAGTGCTACCGACTTGATGCCTTGCGCGAGCAGGTGCTGCGTTGCCTCGTACATGCCCGTGGCCCCGTCTACCACCACGGCGTTGGTGAGCACGCCCGGCAGCACGCGGTCGAAGAGCACCAGCGGCTTGCCGCTGCGCACCAGGGCGCTTATTTCGGGCTCCACGCCATTAGGCAGCGCCAGCAGGTAGCCATCCACGTGCCGCTCCTGAAACATGGCCAGGATGTCGCGCGTCTTGGCCGCGTCGTTGTGCGTGCTGCAATACAGGATGCGGTAGCCGTGCGCGAGCGCCTTTTTTTCGAGCAGCCCAGCCACGGTGGCGAAAAACGGATTGGCAATATCCTCCACCACCAGGCCGATAACGTGGGTTTTGCCGGTGCGCAGGCTTTTGGCCAGCTGGTTGGGCTTGTAGCCCACCTCGCGCACGTAGGCCAGCACCTTGTCAGCCAGCGCCTCGCTGATGCGCTTCTCCTTGGCCTTGCCATTGAGCACCAGCGACACCGTGGCAATGGACACGCCCAAGTGGCTGGCAATGTCGTGGATGAGGAGCTTTTTTTTCAACGTAAGAGGAATGCGGATAGATAATTAGCTAAAACGGGTCATGCAGAGCGCAGCGAAGCATCTCGCGTGGCGCAGTATTCTCAACGTCATTATTTACTGCGCCACGCGAGATGCTTCGCTGCGCTCTGCATGACTCGTACTACACTCAGCATGACACATTTTAATTCACAGACCAGCACCTACTCATACACCTCGCGGGGCCGGTGGGCCGGGTCGGTGCCGAAGCTACGGTTGGGCTGCGGCCCCATCGTCAGCTCCAGCGTGCCGCCGGCCACGATGTCGCGGTGCAACAGGTAGCTGTTGGCATACGGCCGGCCGTTCAAAACCGCCGATTGGATGTACAGATTTTGCGGGCTGTTGTTTTTGGCGGTCAGCGTAAAGGTCTTACCCTTAGCCAGCCGCATGGTGGCCTGGCTCACCAGCGGGCTGCCCAGCACGTAGGCCCCGCTGCTGGGGCTCACCGGGTAAAAGCCCAGCGCCGAGAAGATGTACCAGGCCGACATTTGCCCGCAGTCTTCGTTGCCGCTGATGCCGTCGGGCTGGTCTTTGTACATCTCGCGCAGCACCTGGCGCACTTTTTCGGCCGTTTTCCACTGCTGCCCAGCGTAGGGGTAGAGGTAGAGCGTGGCGTGGCTGGGCTCGTTGCCGTGGGCATACATGCCGATGAGGCCCGAAATGTCGGGCGAGGCGCTTTCACCCAGGTTGCCTTTCACCATGAACAGACTATCAAGCTTTTGGGTAAACGCCGCGTCGCTGCCAAACAGCTTAATCAGCCCCGGCACGTCGTGCGGCACCAGCCAAGTATATTGCCAGGCGTTGCCCTCGGTGTAGTTGTTTTGGCGATGGATGGACTGGATGGGGTCGAAGGGCAGTTGGAACTTGCCATCGGCCGTGAGGCCGCGCATAAAGCGGGTGTGCGGGTCGAAATACTTCTGGTAGTACTTGGCGCGGGCGCTGTAGATGCGGTAGTCTTCCTGCGCACCCAACTTTTTGGCTACCTGCGCGATGCTCCAGTCATCGATGGCGTATTCCATCGCCTTGGCCACCGATTCGCTTTCCTTGTCGGCCGGGATGAAGCCGATTGATTTCACAAAATTGACGCCCTCATCGTCGCGGGTGCTGGCGGCTTTAAGAGCGGCCAGCACCTGCTGGCCGTCGAGGCCGGGCGTGCCCTTGAGGTAGGCTTCGGCCAGGGCGGGCACGGCGCTGTAGCCCACCATCGTGTTGGTTTCGTTGCCCAGCAGGTGCCAGATGGGCAGCTTGCCCTGCTCCTTGTTGATGGCCAGCATCGACTGCATCATATCATTGACGCGGCCGGGCTGCACCAGCGTAAACAGCGCGTGCTCAGCCCGGTAGGTATCCCAGAGCGAGAAGATGCTGTAGTTGGCAAACGGCGCTTTCGGATACACTTTCTTATCGGTGCCGCGGTAGTCGCCGTTGGCGTCGTTGAAGAGCGTGGGCGCGAACAGCGCGTGGTACAGGCCGGTGTAAAAGATGCGCCGCACCACCGGGTCGGGCGTGGTTATCGTCACTTTGGCCAGCTCCTGGTTCCAGGTTTTATCGGCCTGCTGTTGCACGGCGGCGAAGTCCCAATTAGGCATCTCGGCGTGGATATTGGCCAGCGCGTTGGCCGAGCTCACGGGCGAGATGCCGACCTTCAGCAAGAGCGCGCCCGGCGCTTTAGTGAAGCTAAATATACCTTTGATGGCCAACCCTTTGCCAGCCTTACCCACGATTTGCTGCGCCTCATTATAGACCGCGAATTTTGGCACCGCCACCGAAGTTTTGATGGCAAAATACAGGCGCTGGTCTTTGGCCCAGCCCTTCGAAAAGCGGTAGCCCACGAAGGTTTGCGCATCGACCTGCTCGATATAAGTTTCTGTGGCTTGGTCGTCGTTGCCCTCTTTCAGGTCGATGATGACGTGCGCCGGCGGCTGCCCGGCCGGAAACGTGTAGCGGTGCAGCGCCACCCGCGCCGTGCTAGTGAGCTCGGCCCGGATGTTATAGTCGTCGAGCGTGACGGCGTAGTAGCCGGGCCGGGCAACCTCGCGCCGGTGCGAAAACCGCGACAAGTACCCCAGGTGCGGCGCTTTCTGCTGGCCTTTATCGGTTTTGAGGGCGCCGGTGTAGGGCATGATGAGCACGTCGCCGAGGTCGGAGCCGCCGGTGCCGCTCAGGTGCGTGTGCGAAAAGCCGGTGAGCAGGCTATCCGAATAGTGGTAGCCCGAGCACCAGTCCCAGCCCTTAAAAATATTCTGCGGCCCCACCTGCACCGCTCCGAAGGGCACATTGGCCCCCAAAAACACGTGCCCGTGCCCGCCGGTGCCAATGAGCGGGTCGACAAACTGCGTGAGCTGCTGCGCGCGCAGCGCCGGGCTGGCGAGTAGGCAACAGCCGAGCGCGCTACAGATTGTTCGGGTTAGCGCCCGGCGAAAACGGGTAGAAGGGTTGCGCATAGAAGTACGGGAAAGCGACTGCGGGGCCGGTGAGGTGCGGCGGCAGTCGGGGTGGGGCAAGCAAATATGCTAAAAGGTTTTAGTATCTGTTGCAGGCCAGCCGGAATTAATGGTACTTTCGCCTTGACACTGCCTGCTTATCGGAAATAGAACAGACGTATTCCTTCAAATCAGAAAAGCGCAAAAACGAGTCATGCTGAACGCAGTGAAGCATCTCTGCCGCTTCTCTGCTAAGCCTTTCAACGAGGCGATAGAGATGCTTCACTGCGTTCAGCATGACTCGTTTTTACAAGCTTTTTGAGAATACGCCCACCGTGTAGCTTCGCTCCGCAAACCCCCTCTACCCCACCCCTCGCATGAACCGTCGACTTTTCGCGCAGCGCGCCTCCCTCCTCACGGCCAGCACGTTGCTGGCACCTCTTGCGTTTGCCAGCGCCGCGCCGGCCTTTCCGGTGGTGCGGCCGGCGGCTGGCAAGCGGCGCTTCCGCAGCCGCGCGGTGGAGGCGGCCATTGCCGAGTTTAAGAAGAAGGTGAAAGACCCGGAGCTGGGCTGGCTGTTTGAGAACTGCTTTCCGAGCACGCTCGATACCACCGTCACGCACAGCACCCGCGACGGGCGGCCCGATACCTACGTCATCACGGGCGACATTGACGCCATGTGGCTGCGCGACAGCTCGGCGCAGGTGTGGCCCTACTTGCAGCTGGTGGACAAGGATGCCGAGCTGCGGCAGCTCATCGCGGGCGTCATCAACCGCCAGACGCGCTGCATCTTGAAAGACCCGTATGCCAACGCGTTTTATGGCGACGACACGAAGGTGGGCGAGTGGAAATCGGACCTCACCGCCATGCAGCCCGGCGTGCACGAGCGCAAGTGGGAAATCGACTCGCTGTGCTACCCCATCCGGCTGGCCTACCACTACTGGAAGAAAACCGGCGATGCCAAGCCCTTCGACGCGCAGTGGCAACAAGCCATCAAGACTACCCTGCAAACCTTCCGCGAGCAGCAGCGCAAAGACAGCCTGGGGCCGTACAAGTTCCAGCGCGTGACGGAGAAGGCCACCGACACCCAGCCTATGCACGGCTACGGCTACCCCGTGCGGCCGAACGGCCTCATCTGCTCGGCCTTCCGGCCCAGCGACGACGCCACGCTCTACGCCTACCTGATACCCAGCAACTTCTTCGCCGTGACGAGCCTGCGCCAGGCCGCCGAAATGCTGACGGCCCTCAGCCAGGACACCCAAACCGCGCAGTCCCTCACCGCCCTCGCCGATGAGGTAGCCGCCGCCCTGCGCCAGCACGCCGTGGTGAAGCACCCGCAGCACGGCGACGTGTACGCCTATGAGGTCGATGGCTACGGCAGTCACGTGCTCATGGACGATGCCAACGTGCCCAGTTTGGTTGCTCTCCCCTACCTCGGGGCCGTGCCCGCCACCGACCCGCTGTACCAGAACACGCGCCGGCTACTCCTTTCGCTCGATAACCCATTCTATTATAAGGGTAAAGCGGGCGAGGGCATCGGCGGGCCGCACGTGGGCGCGGACATGATTTGGCCGATTGCCATCACCGTGCGGGGCCTCACCAGCACCGACGATGCCGAAATCCGGGCCTGCATTCAGAGCCTGAAAGCCACCCACGCCGGCACCGGCTACATGCACGAGTCGTTTCACAAAGACGACGCCAGCAAGTTTACCCGCCCGTGGTTTGCCTGGGCCAATACCCTGTTCGGCGAGTTTTTGTGGAAGGTGTACCAGGAGAAGCCGCAGCTGCTGGCGTAGCCATTGGGGTGCTTTTTTAAAAAAGACCGTCATGCTGAACGCAGTGAAGCATCTCTATCGCTTCGTTGAAAGGCTTAATAGAGAAGCGGTAGAGATGCTTCGCTGCGCTCAGCATGACGGTTCAGAAGCGGTTTTAGCCCAATTCGAGTACGCCCTAAATATCAAGCTCGTACAGCCGGCCCTCTTCAGTGCTGATGAGTAGCGTGTTGGCATTCTTAAATGCCGCGCCCTCCGTCTGGCCCGCGCCTTTTAGGTCGATGTGCCGGGGCGTGGCTTTCAAAATGGCCTCCCACGACGCGCCTTCCAGGATGAACAGCTCCTGCCGGGCCAGCAGCACCAGGCGGCGGCCATCGGGCGAGAGCGTGGCATCGGTCACTTGGCCCGGAATGGCGATTTTGGTGATGAGCTTGGCGGTGTAGGTGCCGGGCGTTTCGGGCACGGTATACACTTTGCAAGTGGTGCTCTGAGCGCGGTCTTTGGTGAAGAGGTACACCTGGCCGGCGTGCCAGAGGCTGGCCTCGCAGTCGAAGGTGCGCTCGGCCTTGGGCGGCGGAAATTCCTTTTGGTCGGGGTAGCTGAAATTGATTTTACCGATGTTGGCGGGCTGCGCGGGCCGGAAGCGCAGGATGGCCAGGTTGCGGCGGTCAGAGTTGTTGTTGCCGCAGTCGCCCATGTAGTAGTTGCCGCTGTTGTCACGGCTCAGGCTTTCCCAGTCGTGGTTGGGCGCGCCCAGCGTAAACTGGCCCACCTGCTGCCCGGTCGCGTCGATGCGAAACACGGTGGGCTGCTGCCCATCGTCGCCGAAGGTGTAGTAGGTGCCCGCTTCGGGCGCGGCGCAGAGGCCCGAGCTCTCGAAGATACCTTCGGTGAGGGTGCCCACGCGGCGCAGGCCGGCGGGCAGGTCGGCCTGCTTCTTTTTAGAACCGCCTTTTTTGCCCTTCTTGTTTTTCCTACCCGCTTGGGCTACAGCCTGCGGCTGGTCGGCGGTGTTGGCTTGGTTTTGAGCGCTGTCGGCTGGCGAGCAAGCCGACGCAACCAGCACGAGCCCCAACAAGGGGCGCATCACAAAGGGGATATACAACATAAGGCTTCCCCATACGGCAAAACCGACTACAAAGGTCGGGTTTTAAACCTACGGCACCGGGTCGTAGCCGTGGCCGCCCCAGGGGTGGCAGCGCCCAAAGCGCCGCAGCGCCAGCCGCCCCCCGCGCCACGGCCCGTACTTGCCGATGGCCTGCGCCGCGTAGGCCGAGCAGGTGGGCGTGTAGCGGCAACTCGGCGGCTTGAGCGGCGAAATCGCCAGCTGATAAAAGCGAATGAGCAGCAGAAAAAACGAGCGGGCCAGCGAGCGAAACATCACCTAAAGATACGGCCGCCTGCTTGCTGGTTTCGGTGTTTTCTTTGGTGCTTGGCTTCTTAAGGAGGTTGTTTTTATGCACGAGATTTTACTGGACATCCAGCAGCGCCTGCGCCGCAAAGAATACAAAAACGAAGAGCACGTGCGCCTCTCGCTGGTGGCGCGCGTGGTGCAGGAGCTGGGCTGGGACATCTGGAACCCCACCGAGGTATACACCGAGTTTAAGGCCACCAAAAAGGAAGACCACACCCGCGTGGACGTGGCCCTGTTTACCCGCGACTTCGAGGATACCGCCATCTTTATCGAGTGCAAGGGCGTGGGCGCGTTTGCTGCCGACCTGGCGGCCGTGGAGCGGCAGCTCCGCGACTACAACCGCGACCACACGGCGCTCTTCACCATCATCACCGACGGCCGGCACTGGCGGTTTTACTTTTCCTTCACCAGCGGCGAGTTCAAGGACAAGCTGTTCTGCAAGTTCGACTTGCAGCAGGATGGGCTGGAGGAAGTAGCCGGCTACTTCGACACCTTTTTGCGGCGCGACAACATCACCAACCACTCGGCCCGCCACAAAGCCGAGGCCTACCTGATGCTGGGTAAAAAAGAGCGCGCCATGCAAGACGTGCTGCCCGATGCCCAGAAACTGGTGTCGCAGCCGCCGTTTCCGTCGCTGCCCGAGGCCATGGTGCAGCTACTCGCCGCCAAGGTGCTCACCATCACGCCCGCCGAGGCCCAGGCTTTCCTGATGGGTACCCCGCCAGAGAAAGTAGGCGAGCCCCTGCAAACGCTCGCCCTTCCCAGGCCAGCGACCGCGCCGGCCAAGCCCACTACCCCCGCGCGCCGCCCGACCAAAGCCGTGCCTCGTCCGCCGGCTGCTCCCACGCCCGCTACCCCACTGGCCCCGCCCGCCGGCGAGCAGTTCACGCTCAGCCAGGGCGTTTTGCAGGCCACGGCCTACCTCCAGCCCGATGGCCGGCTGCTGGTAAAAGCCGGCTCGCGGGCCGCCGCGCTGGCCGCCGCGAGCCTCGAGCTACCTGCGCAGCTGCTGCGGCAAGAGCTGCTAGCCAGTGGCGGGCTGCTGCCAGAAGGCGACTACCTGGTATTTGCCAAGGACTACCTGTTTAAATCGGCCAACCTCGCCGCCCGCATCATCGTGGCGCGCTCCGTGAATGCCCAGATAACCTGGAAGCACGCCACGGGCAAGCAGGTGCGCGACTTTCTGAAATAACTACGAATAAGGGCCGCTTTATGCTTGGCTACAAGCAGCTTTAAGCTCGACGCGGCCCTATCTTTCGGCTTCTTTTTCAAGAAGCGCCTATGCGGCTACGCTTACTGCCACTCCTCTTTTTCGGCCTCGCCCGCCCGGCCCCGCTATGGGCGCAGGGCAATGGCCCGGCCGGGCACGGCGCGCGGGCCGTGGCCCTGGGCAACGCCTCGGCCACCCTCGGCGGCGACGTGTGGGCCGCGGCCAACAACGCGGCTGGGCTGGGCACCCTCACCCGCCCCACGGCCGGCGCCCACCTCGAAAATCGCTACCTCATCGCCAGCCTCAACCTGGTGGCTGCCGCCGTGGCTGTGCCGCTGGGCACTATCGAGCCCGCCGCCGGGCAGCCGGCCCGCGCCAGCCACGGCGTGGTGGCGGCCGAGGCCCAGCGCTTCGGCGGCGGGCTCTACAATGAAACCCGGCTGGGCGCGGCCTACGGCTACCGCCTGGGCGTGGTGAACATCGGCGGCCGACTCGACGTGCTGCAAGTCAGTTTTCAGGATTTGGGTAGCCGCCGGGCGGTGGCCGCCTCGCTGGGTGGGCAGGCCGAGGTAGTGCCCGAGCGCCTGACCTTCGGCGTGTATCTGTATAACCTCAATCAGGCCAGACTACTTGACTACCAGGACGAGCGCGTGCCCACCGTGCTGCGCGCCGGCCTGGCCTACCGCCCCAGCAAGCAGGTGCTACTGCTGGCCGAAACCGAGAAAGACGTAGAGCGCGCCGCCGGCCTCAAAGCCGGCCTCGAATACCTGCCTTTACCGGCCGTGGCCATCCGGGCGGGCTACGCCAGCCTGAGCCAGCAAACCACCGGCGGCGTGGGCGTGCGGGCCGGCAGTTTTCAGTTTGACTACGCGGCCGGCTGGCACGGCGTGCTGGGGCTGAGTCAGTTTTTGAGTTTGAACTGGCAATGGGAGCGCAAGCCATGAGCGGCGGGCTGGGGCAAGTACCGCCAAGCTCCAGCTTGGCGAAGCGTCTGACGAGCCTCGCCGCCCGCTTCGCCAAGCTGGAGCTTGGCGTTACGTTGCTCTGCGCCCTATCCGCCCGGGCGCAGGAGCTGCCGCGCCGCGCGCCCGACCTTGACCGCCTCACGCAGGAGCTGTTCGCCGAAATTCAGTCGGACCAGGTGCCCTACGAGGACTTGTACGAGACGCTGCTGCAATACTACCAGACGCCGGTGAACCTCAACACCGCCAGCCGCGAAGAGCTGCGGGCGCTGTTGCTACTCTCCGAAACGCAGATTACCAGCCTCCTGAAACACCGTGAGGCCACCGGGCTGTTGCTGAGCCTGTATGAATTGCAAGCCGTGCCGGGCTGGGATTTGCGGGCCATCTACCGGGTGCTGCCCTTCGTGACGGTGCAAACCGCCGACGCCAACCGGGCGCGCGGCCCGCTGTGGCAGCGCATCAAAAACGAGGAAAACAACGCCCTCTTTCTGCGCTACGAGCGGGTGCTTCAGCAGCGCAAGGGCTACTCGGCCGTGGACACGTTTCAGGGGCGGCCCACGCTGCGCTACCTCGGCTCGCCCGACAAGCTGCTGGTGCGCTACCGCGTAAGCCACGCCCACGATTTCAGCCTGGGCTTCGCGGCCGAAAAGGACGCCGGCGAGCCGCTGGCCTGGCAGCCCGGCCGGGGCCGCTTCGGGGCGGATTACTGGTCGGCACATTTCTTTTTGCAGGAGCGCGGGCGTTGGAAGGCGTTGGCGCTGGGCGACTACCAGCTGCAATTTGGGCAGGGGCTGCTGCTGTCGTCGGGGCTGGCGGTGGGCAAGGGCGCGGAAACGATAACCACGCTGCGGCGCTCGTCGGTGGGCGTGCGGCCCTACTCGGCACTGCTGGAAAACACGTTTTTTCGGGGCGCGGCGGCTACTTATCAGCTCACGCCGCGCTGGGAGGCCACGGCCTTTGCCTCGCACAAGAACATCGACGCCAATTTGCAGCAAGCGGCCGACTCGCTGGCGCAATTCGACGAGTTCGGCACCAGCCTGCTTTACACCGGCTTTCACCGCACCGCCACCGAGCTGACCAACCGCCACAACCTGGCCGAAACCGTGGGCGGCGGCAACCTCGGCTACCTCAGCGCCGATGGCAACCTGGCCCTGGGCGGCACAGCCGTGGCCACGCACTACGGCACGCCGCTGCTCCGGCGCAACGAGCCGTAAGAAATTTGCGAGAGCAAAAAAATGCTGAATATACTTGATAATCTGCCTACTAGCCACTAGTTGCGTACTCATCAAATTTAAAACTGCCGGTTACGGGTGACAAGTTCCTGAATTTTTGCCTCTCTTTTTGCCAAAACGCGCTCTAGAAAACTTATCTGCTCCTCTTGCACAATGCATTTGTCATACCAAATAGCAGTCTGGTTACGCTGATTTTGCAGACTCACTTTTAAGCCTTCTACTTCCGATAATTCGACAGAAATATCTTCTTTGGGACTACTCTTTTGCTGCTTAGCATCGTTGAGTAACGCGAGTAGCTGATTGCGCAACTCATTAACCCAGTAGTATCGTCTCACATGCTTGAGCGTCGCCCTATCACATCCTATACTATGAGCTAATTGCGACCAAGACAGCATTCTTACTGATGGTACATTATTCGCACGAATCAGCTTTTTTAATTCTAGATTTACATCTACGAACATCTTTCTGATTCGCTTATTCTGTTCCCACCAGTCCCTTTGATTACGCTCATGATAGAAAAAGGAGCGCTCGTCTACTGGCAACCTATCATGTTGTTCAATCCAATCTGTCGTAAAGGAGTCGTCACTGTATTCAAGGTTCATTTTGATTATAAGGTTGCTATGTCTACTCCCAAATCAGTTAAAACCTGCTGAGCTTCCATCATCAACTGCTGGCACTCCACTTTAGAATGAGCAAGAAGCGGGTCATTCATACGTTTATGATTTTCAAGAAATACCTGTTTCCACATCAGAATTTTTACCTGTGGGATTATTGCATTCTTACATCTGCTGGGATTGCATTTTAACTGACCTATGCATGGAGGGGGTTCCTTCTCACCATCTTCCTTCTCTATATCTTTTCGACCTCTACAGTACCCTAGACCGACATCGGCAAATGGCAGGCCACTTACAGAAAGAGTTTCTAGAACTTCGTCTACATCACGGCCAGCGGCCTGCATCCCCGTGAAATAGTAGGCCCGATTTCGCTTAAATTCCTCTGCACCAGGACCAGCAATCGGAGATTGAGGGTGATATACTGAATGCACTACCTCGCGATGAGCTTGTCGAATCCCTACCGCATTTTGAAAGATATCGGCACCGATACCACCATACTCCGTGGTCACATTTGCCACGGATTGGAAGGATTTATACGCTTGATAAATATGTTTTAAATGCAGGCTAATATATGGTATACTTAGGTTAGCCCGACTCATTTGCAAAGCTAAAGTATGTCTTAGCCTATGAGTTGTAATACGATTTTTTTCAAGAACACCATTGTGACGCCATTTGGTCAGCCTTTGCTTAATACAGAACTGTGCCTCTTCGTCTATATCATACAAATATTCCGATAATTGCTTATTTAATTCAGTGCCCATTATTGGCAAATCATACCTATCTTCTACAGCATATAGATTGGTAGTGAATAAATGCTCATTTTTCGTAGCTTGAGCTGCCTTTTCTAATATCGACAACGCATCTCTCACTATAGGGCATGCTATCCAGTAATCCGTTCCAGTTAATGAATTTACTGCTCCACCTTTAATAACCGTGCCTTTAATTACATATTCACCAGAAGAGGCCTTTTGTAGACATCCCACTCGCAACATTGCAGCTTCACTGTACCGCAAACCAGTAAACTGAAGCAATAAATACTTGGCCGCAGTTTGGATACGCTCCACTATTTTCTTCACATCACCATAGGAGATATTGAATTTAGATTTAAATAAGGTATACTCCCTTTTATTGCGAGGAGCTTGCTTATTGCCTTTCTTAATAGCTTCTACAAGCGTTTCGCAGCGAATATCATACAATATCAAAAAGTCTTGGTATATATCTTTAAAATTAGGATATTTACTAAATATGGGATGTTCTTCCGGTGAAAAAGGAATTGGTGCTTGACATTCCTGACCAGTTACTTTAAGAAAGGCAACAACATCCTGGGTAGCTTTTTTCGATAAAAAAATAAATAATGAATCCGATAATGGCTTATCGCGATAACCCGGCCCTTCTCCTGGTGGATGCTGACGTTTTTTAGGAAAGTTTATTTCCTTCAAATCCTTAACTGTCCAATTAACTGGAGAATTATTTTCTTCAATAGAAGGCAGATAGGCTTTAACAAGAGGACTGGTAAAAACTGACAAAATCTTTTGAATCCTATTACTCAGGCTCGTAACACTCCAGTTCTCAACAGCCTTTTTAATATCATGAATTGTAATGTCACTTAGGCGCTCAACATAACGAACAGGAATTTTGTCCTCACCAACATAAACAGTCGCTTGGTCACACAGTTCTGCCATGAAACTAAGTAACATATTAATAGATTGGCAGCAACTAGAAGGCGCTAGAGTTCCTTTCGAATTCTTTCGAGCATTGGTAATAACAATAGGATACTTAACAATAAAAAAACTAACTATCCGTATACTATTCAGCAAAGATTCTGGTATTTTCTCCTTATACTTCACCCAATTAACTCGCAGAGCATTAGCTGAAAAACATAACGTGCGTGGTTTATTTGCATCATTAAAATCCCACACATCATCTTCGAAACCACTAAGCCTTGATATAGGAATATTTACATTAAGCTTAAGGGAACCGTCAGCAACCTGTTGCCACTCATCCCAGCTATTGAATGAAACCAATTCCGTGCTCATAGCTAATTATAAATTAGGGCGATATACAACCGGGTCAATAAATTCATCTGAACACTCAGCAGCAGCGCGTGCCCAGTCAAGGTCTTCCTTTGAAAACAAAGAAGTTTTGGGGTCAAGTATGTCATTCAATACGGCTAAAGTACGCTCATAATGATGATTATTCGGAAATTCAGTCAGCGTATAATCCTTAGACTGATTAATCTGTCGTTGGTAAGTTATAAGAGTAGGGAGATGGTGTCTCATAAGAATTACATTCTTACAAAATAAGCACATATTATAGCGAGTACATCCCTGTTTCGGATCGTACGCCTTCAACCTTTTAACTTCTTCCGGCGGGTCATATACGTTCATACAATCAGCGTTAATCCCTTTATAAATCACATTATTATTCTCAGATTTCTTATTCTCTTCGCTTGCATACTCAGGCTTGGTTGCTTGCTGCCACTGAATATTAGCAGTGATATTTTTTAACGCCTTACCAATTTCCTTCTGGGCTTTAATTTCCAAATGATTACGAGCTATATATCCAAACACTACTTTAATTGATTTATGCCCCATACGTGTCTGTATTTCAAAAATATCAACACCTCTTCGAACCATATCAGTAATTTTAGTAGAACGAAATCTACCAAGGTTAAGCTGTAATTTAGTGCCATCATCCGCCAATAAATTATTGGAAATCACTTGCGCACAACACCATTGAGAACAAGTCCAATTATCATTTAGACTCTGGACTTGGGAAGTTGTAATTTCAGTATTCCCAAGCTTCTCATATATAAATAATAAGTCCGCTAAATTTCCAGTAAGATTATGCCTAAGCGGCGCTGTTACCTGATTTATTATTTCAACTGTTCTCCGAATAACCTTAGCTTGGCCTTCCTTAAATTCACATATTAATGCATCCTTATCATAAATGCTTAGATGCATAGCCATATGACCTTGACTTCTTGCTTTAAAATACTTAAGATAAGGAACTCTGCTAAGTGGATGTTCTTCCTGAAAACAATCAGTCTTTAAATTCAATAGTGAAGTAGGATTTAAGCCTGTTTCGAGGCTAAGCTTTAATACTAAAGGCATGATTATATCCAAATTTACAATAGGCCTAATTTTCCAATCAATCAAAAGCTGATTATATCCACCGGGATATTGAGACGAGAAATAATAAAAATAATAATTTCGGCCAAGATGAACTGCCGACTTACACCCCGCTTTGCATTGCATTACGTTTTCAAAATACCATCTTAGATTATCAATATTATCCGATTCTTCTCTTTCTAATTTCCTTTGCTTCTTATTAGAGTTTTTATAATAACGTCGAGGGTCTTGACCTAGGCCAGTGGGTTGATAACCCTCCGCCTTCAGCAGATTATCAGTATACTTCAATTCATTATGAAGCCATTCGCTAATTCTATCCATTTCTTCGGGAGAATAAGCTGAATTCTGTGTTGTCTCTGCCTGTGGTGGCGGAAGAGCGATATCATGTAAATATTCACCTTCTATAAGACCATGCTGAGCTGCATACTTCATAGTCTGGCGTATGCACGACATAACGCCTGTCACTGTAGACGATGCAATCCTACGGGGATTTCCTTCTACATTAAACTCCTCTAAAAAAGTGTGTACTCTTACTAATGCGAGGCTATCCCATCGCTCCCGCAGATAAAATAACTTATCTCTTTCCAGACTAGGGCTATAATCATGGACAGTAGCCAGATATACGTTTTTATAATAATTTAGCGCATATCTAAATCCATGAGTAGAACTCTCTGGCTTCGTTTTTCTGAAGCTATCAAAAATAAAATCTAACTGTGCCATAGGATTATCTAGCGTTGGCTCTGGCATTATTAAGCCTCCTATATCCGAGATATGAACTTTGGTCTTCATAATGACTATTTCTTTACACGGGATTGACGGCCGTGACCACGGCGTTCGGTATGGGCCCTTTGGGGTTTAAAACTTTGCTCATATATATACTCAGCTTCGCGGTATCGTTCCTGAGGTATTTTTTTAGAACTATGCTCCTGCAACTGAGCAATAACTGGCGCAGGAATACTTGTATATGCTTCTGTAGTCTGGACACTATTATGGCCCAGCATTCGTTGGCAAACGACTAAATTTTCAATAAATTCCCGACCATGTTCGGATTGCAAAATTGAATATGCCGTACCATGCCTTAAGCGATGAGGGGAAATAGCTCTAGACAATAACTTCAATCGCTTTAACCTTTTCGAAGCTACCTGAAATTGCTTTTGTATTGCCTCAGAGCTGATAGGCTGCCCCAGCAAATTTATAAAAACTGGCATTTTTTCAGTTTCATACTTAGATTGGGCACGCATATATACCCACCAGTTACTATGAAGCTTTAATATCCGCTCTAGCATTGGTCTACTAATTATGGTATTTCTGTCTTTGAGAGTTTCTCCACGACCTTTAGAACCATGGATATGCAACGGAAAATACATTACATTAGCAGGATAATCTTGAATATTAGGCAGGTCAGCCTGACATATGCGACTTACCTCAGAAACTCTGATACCAGTATCAAATAGAAAGTGGGCTAGACAGCGTTCACTTTCATTATTAAATCCATGTCGTATAAAAGTTGCCACCTCTTTATATGTAATATATTTGGCTTCCGGTCGCGTTGGTGCAATTGTTTTTAATCGCCCATCTGCGTATGGATTGTCTACTGGCAAACGAATCTGACCTGCTTCATGCGTAGTGAGCCAGTCCATAAATGCCTTTACTATAATATCTCTATTGCGTAGCGTAGCACTTTTCCTACCACAATCCCTCTGATGCCTAAGCCATTCTTCAATTAACGCAGGGCCCAATGAAGTAAGAATCTCATCAATAGTACCCACATTAGGATAATTAACTTTTATATATTCACACAAATACTTAAGAGTTTTCAAACTCTCCAACACAGTCCTGCCACTATATCTGATTTTTGTAGATTGCGCGTAAGAAAATCTAGTAGGCAATTCTACAATTGACTCATCATCATCTAATAATAAGTACCGCTTCTGCCCATCCGACCTTACGAATGAATGAATATGCATAATATCAATAACTATTCTTAAGCTGAATTAGCCCAAAGAAGCCTGATCTGGTTCAGGCTGCGTAAGCATCCAAATGCAGTTTCAGCACTGGTTTCAGAGCAATTAGTTTGCCACCTCATTTTTTTGTGGACAATTAATATCTATAGCGGTTTCGCGACCCACTTACTCTATTTCAAGCGGGCTATGCATGGTAGCTACAGGGGTCAAGCCACTGCTAGGCATCTTGGCTACTAATCCGGTCAATAGCCGCTTGTAGGGCTGTTTCTAGCGCCACTCGACTTTGGGCCTGAGTGCTGCGCACGGCCGTTTTGAGTTTGCTCCAGGCCTGCTCAATGTGGAAAAAGTCGAGAGAATAAGGCGGTAGAAATAAGCCCTGTACCCCGCGCTTTGCTAGCCATTCACGCAGGCCACTAATCTTATGCACGGCTAAGTTACCGAGTACCAATACGTCCCTCGGACGAAGCACAGTAACTAGGAAACGACTCATATAAAGCACAAAGTGCTCGCAGCTTAGTGCCCTTCGAACAGTTGCATCCCCCACAGGCTTTGGGCCGAAAGTGTGCCGATGAGCGTGAGCGAAAGCCCCCGCTTGAGGGACAAGATTTACCCCACGCGCTGCCCGCCAGGGGCGCGGGCGTAGCGGCGGCAGGCATCTAGGCGTAGCCCCGTTTCATCGCGAAAATGAAAGCGGCGCGGGTCGTAGTGATGGGCCACGTCTTCGACATAGGCCTTCCGTAGCGCGACTACGCGGGGTGTATCGCGCGCCTTGGCGTACAGGCATTTTTTTGCGACGTAACTTGTGCTCGTTCAGCACCTGCTAAAGCCAGGTCTGGCCTACGGGCCGCCCATCCTGCGCCTGCCAGGCTTGACACAATTCGGCCAGGGTGGCATCCGGGCGCTGGCTCACATAGGCCACGAGTCAGGTCTGCGCTGCGGCGTCGAGGTAGTAGGCGCGGCCCCCGCTGGCCGGTTTAGCCGCCAGCGAGCACGTCCGGCGCTCGTGAGCCATCAGCTTTTTAAGAAACAATACGCTTACCCCAAACTGGGCGGCCACAGCGGCTTGCCGAGCACCCGGTTGGCGGTAAGCCGCCACCACGCGGGTGTGTAAATCAAAGAAATAAGCCGGCATGGGCTATACTCACGTAAACGACCATAAAAGGAATAAGTGGTTCATGAAATCGCTATAATAATTCTGGTCATGCGCCACTTCGAAGTAGAGTTAAGCGACACACAATGGCAGTTGATTGAACCGCTTACGCTTGGTCGGCCGGGTTTAAGTGGAGCAACAGGCCGAGATAATCGTTTATTCGTAAACGCTGTCCTCTACCGCACCCGTTCTGGTATTCCTTGGCGCGAACTACCAGAACGGTTTGGAAACTGGAACACGATAGCTCGCCGCTTTCGTCGCTGGGCAATGGCTGGAGTCTGGCGGCCTATATTCATAGCCGCGCAGGTGCGCAATTATGAATATGAATGGGCACTAGACTATTAGAATAATACCAAGTGTACGCCTCCCTATTCAATAAGCAGATGGTAGTATCTTTATTACTTAACAACCATCGCTAAACTGTCCAGTTTTTGGGGAGTAGTATACTTCAGTTCAGCTAATGCCCGGTGAGCGGCCGACAGCTTCTTCAAAACGGCGCGGGTTTCTAGTTCAGCGGTTGGAGGTAAGGCGGATGGTTGCCACGTAGTCTGCATAGCTAAAGCGGCAAAGGCGGGAAGAAAAGTCCACGATGCGTTGTAAAGAAAACAGGTTTTTCTCTACAACGCATCAAGACCCGTGTACAAGAAGTAGGCGTTTTCTTTACAAAGGGTAGGCAATCGTCATCTGCTAGGATAGCTATCAGTAGCATGGCCGTCGTCGCTAATGTGGGGTTTTGGCAGAGGTAAAGAGTCAAGAACGACCGTCCTTGTCTTTTTACGCCGTAGCTTTCTGCTCATCTTTCAGCTTCGAATACCGATGAATGTTTCCTTCCTGCTAGGTGCCGGCTTCTCGAAGCCGGCTGGCTATCCCCTCGCTTTCGAAGTGAGTAATCTGCTGCTGCGCGTGCAGGCCAGCGGTATCGCCACACATACCGATGGTCAAGCTTGGTTACGACCGGAGTTTGTGGACCATCTGCACTCGGCGAATGCCGCAGCTCCCTTTGAGGACCCACGCGATGGATTCAGCTGGCCGGAGCGGGCAGGAGCCGATGCCCTGGAAGCCGTTTTAGAGGTGTATAGTCAGGACCACGACCTCTCTAACTACGAGGATTTTTACGATGAACTGGTGCAGTACCGACGACGTGACCCCACCCGGCTTACTGCCCCAGCATTTCAGACAGCCTACGAAAAGCGCAACCTGCATGCAGACCCGCAGCAGGAAGGTGAACGCCACATCGACCAGGCACTGGTTGGCGCTCATAATATTTTCGTGCAGTTGTTAGAGGGTGCGATTAAGCGGGACCCTTCAGCGGGTACACCAGTTGCGGGGGCAGCTTATGGGCGACTGGTGCAATTGCTGCGCACCCACGGCCAGCCATCCAGGCATTGGTTCAACGAGTCTGCCTCCCGCCACCAGTTTTATCTACATACCCTTAACCACGACGTATTTCTGGAAGGCCTGTTAAATGATGAGGCCTACTACAGCGCTGTCGACTACAGTGATGGGTTCAGCGAAATGGGCTCTCCTTATTACGGACGGCTGGAACTGACGTCAGATTTTCCCAGACAGTTCCGGCAATGGCCTCCCTACGCCCACGTTCGGATACCGCAATATACCGGGCAGTACGAGGGACCCATCCATTTACTAAAGCTGCACGGGAGCCTCGATTACTGGAGCTTCGGGGTCGAGGCCAACGACCAGGGATTATACGAGCCGCAGGTGGTCAAAAAGCAACCCTGGCTTGACTACCTGCGGCTCAACCGGGAAGTAGAGCGTGACGGAAAGCTGATTTATCGCAATGACTTCACGAACTACTACTCACTGTTTCTGACCGGTACCACTGCCAAGCTGGAACAGTACGACGACCCTATTCTCTTTCAACGGCTCCTCACGCGCTTCGCTCAGAATCTCGCTCAATCCGACTTACTGGTCATCATTGGGTATGGTTTCCGGGATAGTGGCATCAACGAATACATTCTGCCCTTCTTGCAGAACCAGACCAAACGCGTGATTGTCATCGGGCGCGACCTGCCCGCCTGGTTCCCGGCTGTGCAGCCTGATATGTTCAGAACCGGGGGGCTGGAGGGCTATGACTTTGCGGAGCTGGAAGCTTTACTCACCGCAGAGATACCGTAAGGCTTCTCTGTATAGAAGTCAGCACTACTTATTACTTGCCCATTATGGACAAAGAGACGTTATTCAAAGCTATTCTGCGCCGCGAGGTGGTACTGTGGGCCGGCGCGGGATTTTCCCGATATGCAGGTTTCCCAATGGGGGCCGGCGTGGTCCGTCACCTATTTGATACGTTAAGCAAGCCGCAGCAGGAGCAGGTACGCTCGTTCTGCTCGACATTCGATGCGCAATGCTACCCCGCGATGGGGCTGCCAGCTTTCGCCAGTCTGTTCGTAAATCTACATCACGGGCAGCCTCATGCTCTGCGTCGGGAAATCTATAAGCTCTTCTCCGCGCGGCCTAAGTCACTGAAGACGCATCAGCAGCTGGCGCAGATTCCCTTTATTGAGCATGTCATCACCACCAACTATGATTCGCTCTTTGAGCAGGCTTACGGGACGGACAAACTCCACGTAGTGACTTCCGGCAAGCAACTGCCTTATCAGGAATACGCCAAGACAACTTTATATAAGGTGCACGGCAGCCTGGAAAATCTGGACAGCCTGTTAATAACGGAGGAAGATTACCACGCCTTTTACGCCAAATCAGATAAGGTACTGTGGGCTTTCATCGAAAGCCTGATGGTAAGTCGTACCCTGCTGTTCGTCGGTTACGGTCTGGAAGACCCGAATGTGGTGGGGCTGTTTATACAGCTATTAGATGCACTTGGCGGCAACATGCGCAACGCCTACCTGGTAGCGCCCGGTCTGCATCCGCTTAACATAGACCGTCTGGCGCGTCGCAACGTCACGTATATTGATGCCACGGGGGAAGAGTTGGTGGAAGAGCTGCTGCAAAGTCTCAAGGACACTACGCTGCCGGCGGCCAGACAGGGGGGAATCGCGTTGGACCATACGGCGCAATTCCTACGCAACCTGGGTCTGCAACCCACTATTCAACCGACAGCCAGTGGCTTCGAGGTGACAGAGCTAAAAGCATTAGTTGGTAGCGCACACTACAAACTGGACTTTATGCTCAATCAGCTGGGACACGATATGTTTCGACAGTTCGAGCAGGGCGTGACCGGTCTTGCCCTGAAGCTGGATGCTACAGCACTACTGGCCTGCGACTGGAAAGTGGAGGGTATCAATATGGGGATTGATATCAAGACGTTGTGGGTAGTACGAACGCCGCAACTGAAAAAAACAGTGGACATTGAATTCAGCGGCGGACTTGTTATTCCAGATGTTTCCTTGAGCATCTACGGTGGTAAAGAGGTAATCACGCTGTTAGCTTATACGCCGCGCACGAAACTGACAATCAGTATTCCAGCTAAAAAAATGACTGAGCGTGGCTTTGAGTATTCCCTAACGCTAACCCGCCGGCAGGACTATTATGATTCAGTTGAAAGTGGTTTGGAGCATAGCCGGCTCATGCAAGCGCTAGGAAGACGGGAGGCAATCACCTGCTACGAAAACGGGAACGCAATCTGGCATAATGAGCAAGGGGAAGCAAACATGCTTCTGCGTGATGGAGAAAATCTGGAAAAGCTGATGCTGGCTTTACAGCGCATAGAAAAGACATTCGGCATTCGCTTCCGCCGCTTCCTTCTCAGTAACCAGGATGCCAGGGTAATTCGCGAGCTTGACCAGGTACTAGGTATGGAATCTCACCTCGACACCTGGACTGGTCATATCGACCTCACCATTGCTCCCAAGGAGCAGGCAGAGATGCTAGAAGCCCTGAGAAAGGGATTTGATTGCATCGCAGAGATGAACCATAAGCAGGCATTTGATTTGATGGGCTGGCAGTTGGAAGTAGCTTACAAGACGATGCGCCGTTTAGTGGGTACGAAAGTCAGAAAAGTGAAAAAGGACTTCTACCGGCTTACAAGTGTCAAGAAACAATTGGAGACTTACTATACTGAAGGGCAGAAAGCTAGTGTAGTGAAACAGGGTATACCACAGTCCATTCAGTCTCCTCCTACCGTCGAACTGCCCGATGAAGTAGCCCAGCAGCTGCTTAACAAAGCAAAGCTGGCTTAGAACAATCCGCATGGACTACATCCTCTATTTACGTGCCTCGACGCAACGCCAAGGTCAGAGTGGCCTGGGCCTAGAAGGCCAACGCCTCATCGCGCACCGCTTTTTGCAGCCAAGCGACCGTATCCTCAATGAATTTATTGAAGTAGAAAGCGGCCGCAAAAACGACCGGCCCGAGATGGCCAAAGCTATTCTGGCGGTCCGGCAGTCCGACGCGACTCTGCTGGTAGCGGAAATGTCCCGTCTGGCTCGTAGTGTCTATTTCACTTCCAAGCTGATGGAAGAAAAGGTGCGTTTCAGGGCCTGTGACCTTCCCCACGCCGACGAGTTTACCATTAACATTATGGCTTCGGTGGCGCAGAAGGCCGCCAAGGATATTTCGGATAGTACGAAACGAGGGTTAGCCGCAAAGAAGGCCAGGGGCTTCCAGCTAGGGAATCCGCAAAATTTCACACAGGCGAGCCGCCTGCTGGGAAGCGAAACCGTCCGACGTAACGCCCAAGAGAATACTGCTAATAAACAGGCTCGACGGTTAGCCACGCTAATGCGGGAGAATGGCTACACGCTGGAAACTATCGCTCAGGAGTTAAACGCGAATGGTTACATGACGCGAAGAGGTAAAAAGTTCTTCAAGAGTACGGTGCGATTATTACTATTAACCAAGTCAGTTTCATCATCTATAGCTATTTGTTAATCAACTCTAAAGTGAAGTCTACTAAAAATTATTTCTTAATAAAGTGTGCATTCGAAAACCAAGTGTTCATTCTACAAATATAAAAATAGTCATACCCACATAAAATTATGCCAGATGGTCGGTCTTGTGGTGCACATAGCTGAGTCACCAAGTTCTGGATTGGCTTTAATCCATCTAATTAGCCCTTCTATGGGTACTTTTACTTCTTTTTAAAGTGAATTATGCCCTCTCACCAGGAACTCAGCAACCATATTTGGCAAGTAGCTGACCTCTTGCGCGGGCCCTACCGTGCCCCACAATACGAGCGTGTCATCTTGCCGCTCATCGTACTACGACGCTTCGACTGCGTGCTCGATGACACTCGTGTAGCCGTGCAGGCCGAGTTTGACCGCCTTGACCAACTGAATAAAGCCGCCGAAGCCCGCGGGGCTGAAAAGCTGCCTTACCCACCTGAAGCGCTGGATGCCATCCTAAACCATAAAGCTGGTCGACCTTTCCATAATCACTCAAAGTTGGATTTTGCCAGCCTCGCGGCTGACCCTAACAACCTCAATACTAACATTAAGCATTATCTGCGCTCGTTTTCGGCCAATGTGCAGCGCATTTTCAAAAACTTCGATTTCGAGAAGGAAATCGATCGAATGGAAGAGGCACATATCCTCTATCTAATCGTGCGGCAGTTCATGCATCTCGACTTGCATGTGGATAAGGTAAGTACTTATGAGATGGGACTGCTATTTGAGAATCTCATTCGACGATTCAATGAGGCCGCCAACGAAACAGCAGGCGACTACTTCACGCCTCGCGATGTAATTCACTTGCTCGTTGACCTGCTACTCACGCCTGACGATAAGTTGCTACAAGCGGCTGGCGAAGTGCGTACCCTACTTGACCCCACCTGCGGCACTGGTGGAATGCTCTCCGAAGCCCAGCACCACGTGCGTAAGCTCAACCGCGATGCTCACTTTTTGGCATACGGGCAGGACTTCAATCCCCGTGCCTACGCTGTAGCGGCATCTGACTTTCTTATCAAAAATGAGAACAATCCCAAGGCTCTGCTGGAAAAGGAAAATGTGCGCCTCGGCGACACGCTCACCGATGACCAGTTTGAGGGCCAGCGTTTTAATTACTTTTTGGCCAATCCGCCCTTTGGACTAGACTGGAAGAAGCAGCAGAAAAAGGTGCAGGCCGAGCACGACCGTAAGGGCTTTGAGGGCCGCTTTGGTGCCGGACTGCCGCGCATCAACGACGGCTCGTTCTTGTTCTTGCAGCACATGATTAGCAAGTTCGAGCCCTACAATCCAGCTAAGCAACAATTTGGCTCGCGGCTGGCAATGGTGTTCAACGGCTCACCCCTGTTTAGCGGTGGAGCTGGCTCGGGCGAGAGCAACATCCGTAAGTGGATAATTGAAAACGACTGGCTCGAAGCTGTGGTAGCCCTGCCCGACCAGTTGTTTTACAACACCGGCATAACCACATATATTTGGGTACTCACTAACCGCAAGGAGGAAAAGCGCCGCGGTAAAGTGCAGCTCATTGACGCCCGCACCAAGTCTGTGAAGATGCGTCGTAGCCTGGGCAGCAAGCGCTATCGCATTGCTGACGGCAGCGAAGCAAACGAGCCTGACCAAGCCGCTGAAATCGTGCGTCTCTACGCCAACTTCGATCAATTCGAGAAGCCCGATGACCGAAAGTTGGTGCGTATTTTCCCTAACGAGGCCTTTGGCTACACCCGCCTCACCGTAGAGCGGCCCCTACGCCTACGCTTTCAGCTCACGCTGGAGCGCAAAAGCCGCTTTTTCGATGCCTGCCCCTACCTGCTCGACGATGTGCAGGCTGTGGAAAAGGCCGTGGGACTCGACCAGCAGTACGCCGATTGGAACGCCGTGAAGGACCGCATTGAGGCAACTTTGAAGCAGCGCGGCAGCAAGTGGCGCAAGCCTGAAATGAATCTGTTTAGGGCCGTGATGACTGACCGCGACCCACGGCCTGAAGTAGCTCCCGTTATTGCTGAAAATGAGGCGCTAGGTATACCGCGTAAGCTGACTTTAGCTGAACGCTATGCTGGTTGGCTGCCCGACCCCAAAGAAATTATACCAGGGCCCGACGAGCACCAACTTGGCCTATTCGATATGGTGGTGCAAAAGCGCATCCGATATGAAGCCGACCCCGAACTGCGCGACAACGAAAACGTGCCCCTGCTCCAGGCGGCCGCGCAAAGCCCCCACCAGACCCTAGCCCTCGACGTTCCAGCCCGCTACTTCGCCCGAGAGGTGTTGCCTCATGTACCCGATGCTTGGCTCGACCGCGAAAAAGACAAGTCCGGCTACGAAATCAACTTTAATCGCCACTTCTACACCCACAAGCCGCCCCGGCCCCTGGCCGAAATCGACGCGGACCTGAAAGCGGTGGAAGAGAAGATTATGCGGCTGCTAGCGGGGGACACAGTATGAGCACCGAATGGTTTGGCACCCTGCCACCACACGGAAACTGGCGTGCTGTGCGCTTGAAACGCTTGGTAAAATGGTGGACAATTAAAAAGGAATACGAAGAAGGCGAAACATACATTGGTCTGGAAAATATTGAACCATGGACCGGCCGAATTATTCCGAGCGAAGATGGGACGTTAACCCTTACAACTAGCGGCGAAACGACCAGCATCGGCGCTTTTTTCAAGCCGGGCGACGTGTTATTCAGCAAGCTACGGCCGTACCTAGCCAAAGCTTTTTTGGCTGACCGCGAAGGGCTGTGCTCGACGGAGTTGCTAGTATTAGAGCCTGGCCCGGACATTTGCGGCCGCTTTCTACTCTACGTATTACTAACACCGAGCTTTATTGACTTGGTAAATTCATCGACCTTTGGCTCCAAAATGCCACGGGCAGAATGGGATTTCATCGGCGACATTCCGATACCCCTGCCGCCCCTACGCCAGCAACAACATATAGCCGAGTTGCTGGACCTCGAAACGGTCCGCCTCGACCAACTTGTGGCAGCTAAACAAACGCAACTTGAGTTGATTGCCGAAAAGCGTCGCGCCCTCATCACCCGCGCCGTTACACAGGGACTGGATGTTGCGGCACCACGCCGCGCCACGTGGCTGCCATGGCTGAGGGAAGTGCCAGCAGGTTGGGAAGTTTTCAAAATCAGCCATCTGTTCGAGAGTAGTAGCGGAACGACTCCAAAGGCAGATGAATTATCCTACTATGAGGGCGCCATACCGTGGGTTACTACTTCCGAATTGCGCGAAAACATAATTACAAGCACCAGCAAACAGGTCACTGCTCTGGCAATGGCTGATTACTCCGCCCTGAAATTACATCCAGTAGGTAGCTTAGTAATTGCCATGTACGGAGCGACAATTGGCCGAGTCGGCATTCTAGGTATTGAGGCCACTGTTAATCAGGCTTGCTGTGTATTGCTGCCTAGCCGCCAGTGTTTAGTAGGATTTGCTTTCTACTGGTTTCAGTCAGCCCGTGACTTACTTAATGTTCTAGCTGTAGGTGGTGGACAACCTAATTTGAGTCAGGAAATCATTACGTCACTTCACCTAGGACTACCTCCCTTAGATGAGCAAGCTGCTATTGTCTCTTACATTGAAGCCGAATTGAAGAAGCTCGATGACTTATATGAAACTACCGAAGACAGCCTAAAACTTATGCAAGAGAGACGAGCGGCACTGCTTACAGCAGCGGTAACGGGGGAACTGGACGTAACGACTGCCTGACATGAAAATAAAAAGCATAACCCTGGAAAACATGCGTGCTTTTGAAAAAGCCACGTTTGAGTTTGGCCACGGAATGAATCTGATTGTTGGCGTCAACGGAGTAGGTAAGTCCACCGTGTTGGATGCGTTGCGTATCTGCTTTTCGCGAGTATTACCGATGTTTTCAGTGCCAGTGGGCAAGCCCATTCCAATTGATGGGGCCGATATTCGCAGCCGCGCTAGTGGCCTATACCTTAAGCTAGTGTTAGAAATAGAAGGTATTGATTTTGTTTATCAGCTTGATTTTCCGCGACTTCAATTTGAAGAAGTAGCAGAGAATAAGGGCAAGGTGCGAGGCCAAACTAAAGCCACACCGAGAAACGAACTGCTAGAGCCTCCAGCTAAAGCGTTGCAATACGAACGTGAACATCACTTATTCGAAACGCCACCGTTGTTGGCCGTTTATTTCTCGCCGCGCCGCTCCTCAATGGTCCGGCGGCTTAGTTCGAAGCTGCCCACCACACGGCAGATAGAGGAAGAACCAACCGGCTTTGACCGGGCGCTGCTGGCCCGCGAGCTAAATCTGAGCGACTTTACTGACTGGTGGTTTCGGGCGCGGCAACTGTCTTCGCCCTGGGGCGACGTGCAACTGCATGCCTTGGAGCAAGCAATGCAAACCTTTTTGAGCGACTACCACGATTTGAAGCCAGGCGGAACAAACGGGCTTTATATTAAAAAAGGCCGTGTAATGCTGGACGTGGCCCGGTTGTCGGACGGCGAGAAAAGCGTGTTGGCTTTGGTAATAGAGTTGACCCGACGTTTGTCGCAAGCTAATCCGAATGTAAAAGACCCTTCGGTTGAAGCTGGGGCTGTAGTACTCATTGACGAGTTGGATTTGCACCTGCACCCGCTTTGGCAGCGAGAAATCGTGGAAAAGCTAACGCGCACGTTTCCGAAGTGCCAGTTTATTTGTACAACGCACTCACCACAAATAATTGGCGAGGTTATCCCCGAGCGGGTGACGTTTATCACTGCTGCCCACGAGCCAGCTAAGGAAGACCAAACTAAGGGGTTAGAATCCGGCTGGATTTTGGAAAATATGATGGGTGCGCCAACTCGCAATGAACGCACGAGAAAGCTAATTGCTGCTGTGGAGGATGCAATAGACGATGAAAATTTTACGGAAGCCCGCAAGCAATTAGCGGTGCTGCGTGACGAAATCCGCGGCTCTGACCCGGAAACAGTTCGTTTAGGAACCATGATTAATACCTTGTCTTTGCAAGACGATGAGACGGATACAGAAGACTAGCCCGCCGCAGAAACTGATGCAATGGACTAACGTAACGAAGGATTTACCTAATTTCAATTACGAGTCGATTGACCAAGACACTAGAGAAGCAGTATTGAAAGCCTTGGTGAAAGAGCAAGGCGGCTTGTGTGCATACACAGGCCGGAGCATTACCGCTAAAACGTGTCACATTGAACACGTATTGGCTCAAACCCACTGTAAAAAACGTGGACTACATGAAGATGTGAGCTACTACAATATGGTGGCTTGCGTGCCCAAACCAAACACAACGCTAGCCTACGGTGCCATTCCCAAAAAATCTTGGCCCGACCCAGATAAACCTGACCAAGTTGATAAGTTTGTGTCGCCGCTTAGTGATGATTGCGAACGGCGTTTTGTATTCAGGTACAGCGGTAAAGTTCATCCAGCCGAAGGTGGTGGCAAAGAAGCTGCGGCTGAAACCATTAAAAAACTGTGCCTAGACAACGCGGCGCTTATACGGCTTCGACAAAGTGCTATTCTGAGCGCGTTGAGTCCTAAAGGTAAACCATTGCCTCTTTCTCATGTGAAACAACGATTGCGGCAATTGGAAACTCAAACCGGCGAGCAGGAGGAGTTTTGCTTTGTACTGAAGCAAGTATTACGGCAACACATAGCATCTCGCGAGGGCAAGTAATCTATGAGTACCATCCAAACCTCCGAAGCCGCCTTCGAGTCCGTCATCGAGGCCGATTTACTAGCGGCGGGCTACCATGTCCTGCCGGCGGCGGGCTACCGGCCGGGGCGGGCCTTGTTCGAGGCGGAGGTACTGGATTTTATCGCCCGTAGCCAGCCGCGCGAGTGGGCCAAGCTTGGGCAGCTATTAGGCGACCGGCGGGGCGAGCAGGTGCTGGAAGACTTGGCGCGCTGGCTCGACCAGCAAGGCTGCCTGGCCACCCTGCGCCACGGCTTCAAGTGCTACGGCCGGCTGCTGCGGGTGGCCTATTTCCGCCCTGCCCACGGCCTCAACGACGAACTGAGCGCCCAGTACACCGCCAACCGCCCCGGCATCACGCGCCAACTGCACTACGGCGTCCGCGACCATGGCCCCAGCCTCGACCTAGTTCTGAGCCTTAATGGGCTGCCCGTAGCTACTCTGGAGCTGAAGAATCCCTACACCGGCCAGACCGCCGCCGATGCCGTGCGTCAGTACCGGCATGACCGCGACCCTCGCGAACTGCTTTTTGAATTTAAGCGCCGCGCCCTCGTGCATTTTGCCGTCGACCCCGACATCGTGTGGATGACCACCCGGCTTGCCGGCGAAGCCACCCGCTTCTTGCCCTTCAACCGAGGTGATGCCGGCGGGGCCGGTAACCCACCTGACCTCGCCAGCGGGCAGCACCGCACCGCCTACCTCTGGCAGCACACCCTGCGCCCCGATTCGCTGTTGGAGTTGCTGGGCTCCTTCCTGCACCTGCAAACTGAGGAGCAGCGCGGTGACGACGGCCGCCGCGTGAAGAAAGAAACGTTGGTGTTCCCCCGCTACCACCAACTCGACGCCGTGCGTCAACTCGTGGCCGCCGCTCGGCAGGAGGGGCCAGGCCACAACTACCTCATCGAGCACTCTGCCGGCTCGGGAAAGAGCAATACTATTGCCTGGCTGGCTCACCAACTGGCTTCGCTGCATGATGCGCAGGAGCGCCGCGTTTTCGATACGGTGGTGGTTGTGACCGACCGCCGCGTACTTGACCAGCAATTGCAGGATACCATTTACCAGTTTGAGCACCGCCTGGGAGTGGTGCAGAAGATAGACGAAGACTCAGCCCAACTCGCCGAAGCCTTGGTCGGCGGGGTGCCCATCGTCATAACCACCCTGCAAAAGTTTCCCTACGTAACCCGGCAGTTAGCTAAGTTGGCCGAGCAACGCAGCGCGGCTACTCCCGATAGCGATGCGCTACCCGGCCGCCGCTACGCCGTGCTCGTCGACGAGGCACACAGTAGTCAGGGTGGCGACGCAGCCACCGAGTTAAAAGGCGTACTGGGTGGCACTGAACTGCGGGCTGAAGCCCGCCGCCGCGCTCAGGAAGAAGGCCAGCCCAACCTCGAAAAGCTGTACCAAGACCTGGCCAAGCGCGGCCGGCAGCCCAACTTGAGCTTTTTCGCCTTCACGGCCACGCCCAAGGGCCGTACAGTAGCCGTATTTGGGCGTGGGGGGCAACCCTTTCACCGCTATGTCATGCGGCAGGCCATTGAGGAGGAGTTTATTGTGGATGTGTTGCGGCACTATGCCACTTATGCTGCCTATTACAAGCTGTTGAAGGTGAGTGCCAACGACCCGTACGTGGTGCGCCGCCCGGCGGCCCACGCCTTAAGCCGCTATCTGCGCTTGCACCCGGCTAACGTAGCCCAGAAAACGGCCGTTATCGTCGAGCACTTCGAACACGTAGTGCGCCACCGCTTGGGCGGCAGGGCTAAGGCCATGGTAGTTACCAGTTCGCGACTCGATGCCGTGCGCTATAAGCAGTCCTTCGACCAGTACATCCGCGAAAAGCGGTACCCAATCAAGTCGCTTGTTGCCTTCTCAGGAGCTGTCCCTGACCCCGAATTGCCTGGCGTGAGTTATACAGAGCCAGGAATGAACGGCGGCCTACCTGAAAAAGCTCTGCCCGAAGCCTTCGCCACCCCTGATTACCAAGTGTTGCTAGTGGCTGAGAAATACCAGACTGGCTTCGACCAGCCCTTACTGCACACGCTCTATGTTGACCGCCGCCTCGACGGCATCCAAGCTGTGCAAACTCTCTCACGCCTTAATCGCCCGCACCCGCTCAAGGAAGATACCTTCGTGCTCGATTTTGTGAACGAGCCGGCTCACATCCAAGCCGCTTTCGCACAGTATTATGAAGGCGCTACTCTGGGCGAGTTGCCCGAGGCTGCTCGTCTGTATGAACTGCAAGCTACTCTGGACGCGGCCGGCATTTATCACCCTGAAGAAGTGGCGTCCTTCAAAGCTGTCTTTTTCAAACCAGGACTGCGCCAGAGTGTCGCCGACCACCGTGCTCTAAGCGCTTCCCTCGACCCCGCCATGGACCGCTACCGCGACTTGCGCCGTGACGAAGAAGCGTTGGCCTTGGCTTGGCGGAAGCAGGCCCAGGCCCTACTCAATCTCTACAGCTTTCTGAGTCAGATTATTCCCTACCAGGAGTCAGACCTAGAGACCCTATGTGCTTACCTGCGTCACCTGCTACCACGCCTGCCCAAGCGCGGCCCCGAAGCTACTTATGCCTTTGACGAAGAAGTACGCTTACAATACTTCCGGCTGCAAAAAATAGGCGAAGGGGCTATCGCACTGCATGGTGAACCAGCTACGCCTCTGCCTTTGCCATTAGCCACTGGCACCGCCACTGTGGCTGAGGAGCCACTGGCCTTCTCGCGACTTGTGGATATTGTGAATGAGCGGTTTGGCACCGAGTTCAATGAAGGCGACCAACTCTTTTTCGACCAGATTGCGGCTGTAGCCCTGCGTTCCGATGTACTTCAACAGGCTGCGGTCGCTAATTCAGCTGAGAAGTTTGCGCTCGTTTTCGGCTCACTGCTTGAAACCTTATTTATCGAGCGAATGGACCAAAACGTGGATATCTTCTCGCGATACATGAGCGATGGACAGTTTCAGGAGATGGTACGACACTTACTAGCTACGGACATTTATAAGCAGTTTCGACAGCAAGTTTCTGCTAAAGAATCAGTTATTATGAATTGATTAAGTATAGTATCAGTAAGTAACATTCGCCTGAGAACTGAGCAGGAACTCGCCTAGACAACGACGATACTCGACGCGTTTGACGACTATCACCATTCTAACCGGGACGGGTAGTACTGCGGCAATGCTTACCGCCAGCTGCTGCACGACCACGAAGCCCTACGCTCGCAGAGCCAACGCGGCGACTCCTATAATAACACGCAGGCCTAAAGCCTCTGGTCGCGCTTTAAAAACCAATTCCTCTAAGTCTGTGAACGACCTGTTTTTGTTGACTTAGCCGATGCCCAAGCCAGCGTCGCCGGTTATTTTGATTACTATAATCACGAACGCTTGCACTCGAGTACTGATTATTAAATACCGTATTATACTCATAAACAGCTACTTCAACCTAAGGCCTTAAACTGTCCAGTATAACTAGACCACCTCAATTTTACTCTTTGCCAATATCCGACACAGCAACGTGAAATGGCTGATGGGTTATTGCCCGGCGTTTTCCCGTTTGAGTCGGGCGGCGTCGCTGGCGGCCTGCGCATCGGCGTCTTCCACGCTCACTACGTCGAGTAGCTCGGCTGCCCCGGTAGGCAGGTTCCGTAACGAGTAGAAAGCTTGAGCTTTCTCTCCTGGCCAATGAGTACCCAACCCACGGCGCTCTCCCTTACCGAATAGATATTCGGCTTCTTTCTGCAAGGCTTGGCGACCAGCTCCAAAAGCGACTGCTTGAAACGAGATGAATTTATCGTCTCGGAAGGTATAAAAGACGTACTCTACTTCTTTCTTATGCTTGCCAAACCACCCGGCCTCAGGCTTGCTGGCTGGATAAGCGTAGCGCTTAGTACCAGGCGTGCCCTGGCCAGGCGTGAGCACCAGACCGGGGAATGCGCTCAGAGGCTCGCCAAACCGATGACCGGGAATACCATTGAGCGAGTCAACTTTTGTATTCGAGCTAACTTCGTCTGCTACAGTAGGAGCACTCCCTCTCGGTTCAGCGCTAGAGGAAGATTGAGAGCAACTGATAAGTAGGATGCCAGTGAACAGAGCTCCAATGGCTCTTAGGAAAAGGTGCGTCATAAGTAAAGGGGTGAAATAATAGAATCAGACCTCGTTTAGCGGTAAAGGAATCTTCGACTCAGAGTATGTGGCCATCAGTTGTTCCACAGCTAGGTTTACTAATGCTGACTTACTAACTCGCCGCCAGAAGCTTACTCGCTCTAGGCTTGTGAGCACATCCCCATGCAGTAAATAGGTTCTTTTAAATACATGAGGCTGGATTGTGGACTGTAGGAGGTCAGACTCTCTTTCCGGAACAGCTGATAGAGTCGCTGCTGCATAAGGCAGTGAGGAGACAGATACTATTGATGGATACCGTGTGTCGAAATATTGAGCTACCGCAGCCAGCCCCTCAGGTGTGAAGCTAATTTGGTTTGTTTCGAATACCAGAAGTGGCTGGAAGTAGGAGAATGCCTCATACCATTGCGACCACTCGATAGCTGCGTAAGCTGGTCCTAATGCCTCTTTTGCTACAATCAGAGCTTGGGCTAGTTGAGCCGGTGAAGCTTGGGCGTAGGGAACTATGGGCAAGTTGTGGGTAGATAACTGGTCCATTTGGCGCACCAGTGCTTAAGTGATGGCGCAATTTACGCCTTTTTTGTAGACTACTGACAACAACAGGCAATTATTGGATTCCAGTAGCTTGCCGTTGATATGAGCGGCGAACCAATTAAGGCATTTGGATTGGTCGTCAAGCAGATAAGAAAAGCTCAAGGTCTATCCCAAGAAGCGCTTGCTGACGAAGCCCATTTGGACCGAACCTTTATCTCTCAACTAGAAACAGGGAGTAAACAGGCTTCGCTAACCACTATTTTCCGTTTAGCTGCTGCCTTAAGGATGGAAGCATCTGACTTAATTCGACAGGTAGAAGAACATCTTCTCGCGTCTAAGAACGTTTGAGACTTGAAAGAAGGGTATGAGAATTACCCTTGCTCCAATGCATATCTGTCCGGATTCTGCCTCCAGCTAAGGCTAGTCACGCTTTATTTCATTTAATCAGGACTTGGTATAGTGTGCGCATACTGTCAAAGCAGTTGCCTCACACTGCGGTATTGGCCGGATACTGCTCTCTGCTTTTTCGCACCCGCAAAAGGATAATCTGCAATACAATTGATACAGACGTAATCAGCAGTTTATTTTTGCTCTCGCAAAATAACCGCTTCGAATTCAGCGGCCAGAACAACCTCGCGCTGGGCTTGCACTACAGCTACGTGTGGCGCAATCTATTGCTCTTTGGCGAGTCGGCGCGCAGCACGGGCGGCGGGCTGGGCACCGTGAACGGCCTGCTCGCCAGCCTCGGCCCGCGCGTGGATGCAGCCGTGCTGGTGCGGCACTACGACGCCAATTTTCATACCTTCTACGGCAACGCGCTCAGCGAAAACACGCGCAACATCAACGAAAGCGGGCTGTATTTAGGATTGAAAATCAGACCCGTGGCCCGGTGGGAAATCTCGACTTATCTCGACCAGTTCCGCTTTCCGTGGCTGCGCTACCGGGCGGGCGCGCCCTCGCGGGGCGATGATGCCCTGCTGCGCGTGGCCTTTACCCCATCCAAAACCAGCCTGCTCTACGCCCAGTACCGCGCCCGCCTCAAGCCCCGTGACCTGAGTAGCAGCCTGGGGCGGCCGGTGCCGCTGCCGGGCCAGCAGCTGCGCCACTCACTCTTGCTGTATTATGATACCCAGCCCACTACCCGCCTGGGTTTGCGCACCCGCCTGCAAGCCTCGCGCCTGCGCGACGACGATGCCCTGCCCTGGCGCAGCGGCTACGTGCTGAGCCAGGACGCCACCGTGCAGCTCGGCCGGCGGGTGGCGCTCACGGCCCGCTACGCCCTTTTCGACACCGACGACTACGACACGCGGCAGTACGTTTTCGAAACCGACGTGCTCTACGCCATTTCGGTGCCCGCGCTCTACGGGCAGGGCACGCGAGCCTACGCGCTGGCTCAATTCACTTTCAGCAAGCACTTTACCCTGTGGCTGCGCTACGCCAACACCAGCTACCGCCACCAAGCCACCGTGGGCTCGGGGCTGGAGGAAATCCGGGGCGCGGCCCGCTCCGAGGTGAAGGCGCAACTGCGGTACAGAATGTAAAACGGAGTGGCACTCCGTTTCTGCGCTGGCCAACATCCGATTTACGAAAGCTCCCCGGCCGCCTTCCGCCCGCCAAACTGCCTGGGCTTCAGCTGCTGCCCGGCCAGCTTCGCGATTTCGGCGATGCGCTTCTGGCGGGTTTCGGGGCGCTTGGCGAGCACTAGCCATTGCAGCAGATTGCGCTTGTCGGTTTTGCTCAGGCTCTCAAAAAAGCTAGTGGCACCCGGCCGGGCGTGCAGCGCGGCGGCTAGGTCGGGCGGAATTACCAGCGCCTCTACCTCGTCGAGCAGCGTCCACGAGCCGTTTTGCCTGGCGGCCTCGATGCGGGCCAGGCCGGCCGGGGCCATCAGGCCGGCGGCGGCGAGGCGCACTATTTTTTCTTTATTGACCCGCGACCACGCGCTACCGGGCTTGCGGCGGCAAAAAAACTGCATGTACTTATCCGCGTCGATGGGCTTGGCCTGGCTGTCTATCCAGCCAAAGCATAGCGCCTCGTCCACGGCCTGGCTCCAGGTGAGGCTGGGCACGCCGGTGTGCTTTTTATGGTAAATGAGCCAGATGCTCTGGTGGGTTTCGTGGTGCGCTTGCAGCCACGCCCGCCACTCGGCGGGGCTGCCGGGGCAGAAGGTCTCGGGTGCTGACTGAGCCATAAGCGGGTAATTAGAAAAGGGGCAACAACGCCCTAAACTAGCGCGGCAGCGTCCCACAACTCCTTACGCACTTGTTTGCTACCTTATCGTTTGGCCGCGCCTACACTAGTTCTTCGGGGCTGGCCACGGCCAGGGCTTCGGCCACCCGGGTTTCGGAGGCGGGGCCGGCGGGGGTAGCGCGCACGCCCAGCAGCAGGTAGGCCAGGGCCAGCAGCACGCTGGTGAGGCTGGCCGCGTGCACCCAGGGTAAATGCGCGGCCTGGTTGCTAAAGAGCCAGCCCGCCAGCAGCGCCCCCAGCCCGATGCCAACTTCCAGGGCAATGTACATGGTAGCTACGCCCCGGCCCCGGCGCTCGGGGTGGCTCAGGTCGATGGTCCAGGCGTAGAGCGTGGGCGAGTTCAGCCCCGTGCCGACCCCGAAAATGAGCGCCCCCAGCAAAAACACCGGCACCGACGGCGACCACACCAGCACCGCCAGCCCCAGCGCCAGCAGCCCCGACGACCAGCGCAGCACCGGCACCCGGCCGTGGGTGTCGCTGACCTTGCCCGCCACTAGCCGCACCAATAGCGAAGCCGCCGTGTAGCAGATGTAAAACAGCCCCTTGGTTGGCCCTACGAGGCCCAGCACGCGGCTTTGGTCGGGTATCACGGTGAGTACCGCGCCATACGGAAACAAGCATAGCAGCGTGGTGAGGGCCGGGGCCAGCACGCGCGGCTCGAAAATGTCGTTGCGCCAGTTCAGCTTCAGCAAAGCCGGGCTAAAGCGTCGGCGCTGGCTTTTGGGCAGCGTTTCGGTGAGGGTGCCCTGCACCAGCACCGACAGCAAGGCCGCCGCGCTGGAGCAGTAGAACATGACGTTCAGGGAAAAATGCTCGGCCAGCCACGAGCCGAAGGCCGGCCCGGCGGCCATGCCCAGGCTACCCGTCACGCCGAGCAAGCCCATCGCCTCGCCGCGCTTTTCGGCGGGCACGATGTCGGCCACGAAGGCGGCGGTAGCCGTGGGCTTGAAGCCGGTGCTGAAGCCGTGCAGCAGCCGCAGCAGCAGAAAGCTACTCACCGTGAGCGCCCACGGGTAGGCAAAGCCGCACACAAAGCACACCAGCGAGCCAAACACCATCACCGGAATACGCCCCACGGTATCGGTGAGCTTGCCCGAAAACGGCCGCGACACGGCCGCCGTGAGCGTAAACAGGGCAATGATAAAGCCCTTGTACTGGCCGCCGCCCAGCTGCGTGAGGTGGTCGGGCAACTCGGGCAGTAGCAGGTTGAAGGACAGGAAGAACAGAAACGACGAGAGGCACATCAGCCAAAAGCCGCGCGAATAAGAACCCAGCATAAGTAGTACAAAGGTCGGTAGTGGTGAGGGAGTAGGGATACTTCCGTCATGCTGAGCGGAGCGCAG
>NZ_DASTEP010000198.1:0-2441 GCF_035709525.1 Hymenobacter sp.
GGAGTTAGTTCACCGATCGAGATGCTTCGACTCCGCTGCGCTGCGCTCAGCATGACGGGCGGGTGGTTTCAGCACCCTCAAAATACCCCCATCCAAGCGTGCAGCTTTTTGCCCGAAAAGCCCTCTTTCGCCCATGGCGGCGTAATTTCAGCCCCGCACAACCATCTTCTTTTTAGTTTTTCGCATGACTCAACACGTTGCCCGCCGCGCGGGCTTAGTAGCGGCTTTTTCGCTGCTGGCCAGCGCCGCCTGGGCGCAGTTTGGCCCCGGCACCCAGTGGACCAAAGACGGCTACGGCTACTTTCAGGTAAAGCAGGACGAGATAGTGGAGCTCGACGCCCGGCAGGCCGGCAAGTCGCGCACGCTGCTCAGCAAGCAGCAGCTCACGCCCGCCGGCCAGGGCGAGCCGCTGAAGGTGCGCCGCTTCGCCCTCTCCGACGATGGCAAGCTGGCGCTGCTCAACACCAACACCAAGCGCGTGTGGCGCTACGACACGCGCGGCGACTATTGGGTGTATAACACCCTCACCAACAAGCTGACGCAGCTCGGCAAGGGCCGCCCCGAGTCGTCGCTGATGTTCGCCAAGTTCTCGCCCGACGGCACCCGCGTGGCCTACGTGAGCGAGCACAACCTGTACGTCGAAAACCTGGCCGACGGGCGCATCACGCAACTCACCAGCGACGGCACCGACAAGCTCATCAACGGCACCTTCGACTGGGTGTACGAGGAGGAGCTGGATTGCCGCGACGGCTTCCGCTGGAGCCCCGATGGCCGTAGCCTGGCCTACTGGCAGCTCGACGCCCGCAAGACGCCCAACTACCTGATGTTGAACACCACGGAGAAGCTCTACCCCTTCACCGTGCCCGTGGAGTACCCCGTGGTGGGCGAAGACCCGAGCCGCTGCCGCGTGGGCGTGGTAGCCGCCACCGGCGGCGAAACCAAGTGGATGAACGTGCCCGGCGATGCCGTGCAGCACTACATCCCGCGCATGGAGTGGGCCGGGGCCAACGAGCTGATTTTGCAGCAATTAAACCGCCGCCAGAACGAGAGTAAACTCATGCTCTGCACCACCGCCACCGGCGCGGTGAAGCCCATTTACAGCGAAACCGACAAGGCGTGGATTGATGCCAAAGACGGGGCCGTGGGCTGGAACTGGATAGAAGGCGGCAAAAGCTTTGTGTGGAGCAGCGAAAAAGACGGCTGGCGCCACCTCTACAAAGTAGACCGCAGCGGCAAAGAGCAGTTGCTGACGCCCGGCAGCTACGACGTGGTGAGCATCGAAAACATCGACGAAAAAGCCGGCACGATTTACTTCCTGGCCTCGCCCACCAACGCCACCCAGCGCTATCTCTACAAAGTGGCCCTGAAAGGCGGCAAAGCCGAGCGCGTGACGCCCCCCAACCTCAGCGGCACCAACGGCTACGACATCTCGCCCAACGGCAAAATCGCGCTGCACGACTACTCCAGCGCCAGCGCCTTCCCGGTGTCGGATGTGGTAAGCCTGCCCGCCCACCAGCGCCTGCACGGCGGCGAGGTGCCCGCCCAGGCCGCCAAAATGAAGCTGCCCAAAACTGAGTTTTTCCAGGTAAAAACCACGGATGGCGTGACGCTCGACGGCTGGATGGTGAAGCCCACCAACTTTGACCCCGCCAAAAAATACCCTATCGTGTTCATGGTCTACGGCGAGCCGGCCAGCCAAACGGTGGTTGACCGCTTCGGCACGGGCTTCAACCGCCTCTACCAGGGCAGCATGGCTGATGATGGCTACATCTACGCCTCGCTCGAAAACCGGGGCGCGCCCGCCCCGCGCGGCCGTGAGTTCCGCAAGGCCATCTACCACAACATCGGCGCTTTGAACATCCGCGACCAGGCGATGGGCGCGAAGGAAGTGCTCAAAAATGCCTACGTGGACACCAGCCGCGTGGCCGTGTGGGGCTGGAGCGGCGGCGGCTCCAGCACGCTGAGCCTGCTGATGCAGTACCCACAAATTTACAAAACGGGCATTTCGATTGCCGCCGTTGATAATCAGCTCAACTACGACAACATCTACCAGGAGCGCTACATGGGTTTGCTGCCCGAGGACCGGCACTACTTCGTTGACAACTCGCCGCTGGCCCACGCCAAAAACCTGCGCGGCAACCTGCTGCTCATCCACGGCACCGGCGATGATAACGTGCACTACAACAATGCCGAGCAGATGATAAACGAGCTTATCAAACACGGCAAAACCTTCCAGATGATGGCGTATCCCAACCGCACGCACGGCATCTCGGAAGGCGAGGGCACCAGCAAGCACCTGGCCGCTACGTACACCAAGTTTTTGAAGGAAAACTGCCCGCCCGGCGGGCGGTAGGTGTTCAACCGGGGGAACCTCACCCCCCGGCCCCCTCTCCAAAAAAGAGGGGGAGCCTGACGCCTTCACGATAGGGCGACAAAAACAG
>NZ_DASTEP010000199.1:0-3544 GCF_035709525.1 Hymenobacter sp.
GGCCCCGGCCGCCTCTCTGGCTTATGCCGGCCGTACCTTTGCGGCGTAAGTTTTATAAAAGTAGATGTATCGTTATCCCCGGCCGGTTTCGGCTTTTGGCCGCTTCGTATTATTAATGACGGAGATGGTGACGCGGCCCGAGCGCCCCGCCGTTATCTGGAAGCGCACCATGGAAGAGGCCGTGCTTATCGGCACCGACTCGGTGTTTATCGTGTCGCTGGTGGCCACCTTCATTGGAGCCGTTACCTGCGTCCAAATCGCCTACAACCTCGTCAATCCGCTCATTCCGCAGTCGATGGTAGGCTACATGGTGCGCGAAATGACGGTATTGGAGCTCGCGCCCACCATTACGAGCATCGTGCTGGCTGGTAAGGTGGGCTCGTCCATTGCGGGCGTACTGGGCACCATGCGGATTACCGACCAGATTTCGGCCATCGACGCGATGGGCATCAATTCGGCCTCCTACCTGGTGCTGCCGCGCGTGCTGGCGGCCCTGTTCGTATTTCCGCTGCTCGTGATTCTGGCCATGAACCTGAGCATCCTGGGCGGCTACGTGGCCTCGCAGGCGGCGGGCATCATGCCGGGGGCCGATTATATAGAGGGCATTCGGTTTGATTTCAAGCCTTATACCATCTTGTTTGCCCTGATAAAATCAGTGGTTTTCTCGTTTCTGGTCACCGCTACCTCGGCCTACAAAGGCTACTCCGTGCGCGGTGGCGCGCTCGAAGTAGGTGCGGCTGGCACGTCGGCCGTTACCAATTCCATCATCGCCATTCTGCTGGCCGACTACACACTGGCCGCCATTCTGCTGTAGGGTAAGCTTTAGCTTGCCAGCGAGCGCAGCGAGCAGCCGCGCCCGTTGGCGTTCGCTTACGCACTCGCCCGCTGGCAAGCTAAAGCTTACCCTACTGCTAAACTCCGCCGGGCGCGGGCCGTACTTTGCGGCAGCCATGCACGCCCCGCTTCCGCACGTCACCCGCCGCGATTTAGCTTACTTTTTCTTTAGCCAGCACTTCTCCGATGGGCTGCGCACCACGCTGGCCATTTTGCTGCCCGCGCTGGTAGGCGCGCAGTGGGGCGACCTGGCCACCGGCGTCACCATCTCGACCGGCGCGGTGTGCGTGAGCGTCACCGACACGCCCGGCCCCGCCAGGCACAAGCGCAATGGCATGCTGGCTAGTCTGGGGCTGGTGTTCGTGGTGTCGATTCTGACTAATCTGGTCGCGCCCTACCGCGTGCTGCTGGGGCTGGAGGTAGTCGGTCTGGCCTTTGCCCTGACCATGCTGCTTGTCTGGGGCGCGCGGGCGGGCGCGGTGGGCTCGGCCACGCTGCTGGCAATGGTGTTGACGCTGGCGCACCCCATCGGGCCGGCGCAGGTGCTGCCCCACGGGCTGCTGCTGGGGCTGGGCGGGGCCTGGTACTTGCTCCTGGCGCTGTTGCAGCAGCAGGTGCTGCCCTACCGGGCGGCCCAGCAGGCGCTGGGCGAGTGCCTGCACGCGCTGGCCGGCTTTCTGGAATTGAAGGCCACTTTTTATCAGCAATCCACTGATTTAGAAGAAGACTACCGCCGCCTGGTGGCCCAGCAAGTCACGGTAAACGAAAAGCAGGAGGCCGTGCGCGAAGTCATTTTCCGCTCGCGGCAGCTCGTGAGCGAAAGTACCAGTGCCAGCCGCCGGCTGGTGCTCACCTTCGTGGAGGCCGTGGACCTGTACGAGCACATCACGGCCGGGCACTACGACTACGCGGCCCTGCGGCGCGATTTTGGGCACACCGGTGTGCTCGGCGACATCGCGGCCCTCATCACGCGCCTCGCCACCGACCTCGACTACCTGGGCAGTGCCATCATGGCCAACCGCGCCTTCGGCAGCCCGCCGCCCGACCGCACCGCCGAGTGGGACCGCCTGCAAGCGCGCATCGCGGCCCTGCCCACCGATGCGGCTACCGGCGCGCACCCCCGCATCCTGCGCAAAATATTGGTGAATCTGCGCGACCTCATCCGCCGCACCGCCAGCCTGCGCCGCTATTTCGACGAAAGCCAGCTGGCCGAGCAGCCCACCGAGCCCGGCCGGGCGGCCTCGCACGTGCAGTTCGTGGCCCGCCAGGAGCTGCAATTCAAGGCGTTCACCGAAAACCTGACCCTGAAATCGTCGGTGTTCCGGCACGCGGTTCGCATGGCCGTGGCTTGCCTTATCGCCTTCGTGCTGGCCGAGATATTCTGGCACGGCCAGCACAATTATTGGGTCTTGATGACTGTCACCATCATGCTCAAGCCCGGTTTCAGCCTCACGCGCCAGCGCAATACCGAGCGCATCGTGGGCACGCTGGGCGGCGGTTTGCTGGGCGCGATTATTCTCAAAATAGTGGAGAGCAACGATGTGCGCTTTGGTATTCTGGTGGTTTTTATGGTGATTGCCTACAGCTTTCAGCGCACCAAGTATCTCGTGACGGTGATATTCCTGACGGCGTACCTGCTCATTATGTTCACGTTCTTGGGTTCGGGCTACGTGGGTATTATCGAAGAGCGCGTGACCGATACGCTGCTGGGCTGCGCCATCGCGCTCAGCGTGGGTTATCTGCTTTTCCCGAGCTGGGAAAGCGAGCAGCTGCCCGACCTGATGGCCGCCACGCTACGCGCTAACCTTGCCTACCTGCGCCAGCTGGCCGACCGCTTGGCCGGCCGCACCGTGCCCGCCACCGCCTACCGCCTGCGCCGCAAAGACGTGTACGTGGCCTCGGCCAACCTGGCGGCAGCCTTCCAGCGCATGCTGTCCGAGCCCAAGCGCAAGTACCGCCACCCCACCGAAACCCACCAGTTTGTGGTGCTGAATCACATTTTGTCGTCCAATATCGCGGCCCTCACTACTACCTGGCAAGACACGGCCACCGCCAACCCGCTGCCCTCGCCCGAAAGCCGCCGCCTGCTCACGAGTGCCCTGGCGGCCCTCACGCGCAGCCTCGGCCGCCTCGACCCCAGCGCCCCCGCCGACGAGCCCGCCGCGCCCGAGGTGCGCTCGCCCGTGCCCGCCGCTCCCGCCGACCGCCCGCTGCTGGAGCAACTCAGCTTTTTGCAGAAAGTAAGTACCGACCTGGGCAAGGTAACAGAAACGCTAACGGCGAAATAGCGAACCGCCAGTCTTGGCTGGCGAGCCCGGCTAGTCGGCTGCGCCGCGCTCGCCAGCCTACGGAAGTTACTCGCTCTTTTTGCGGCCTGCGCCGCCGGGCTTCTTGCCACCGCCGTCCTGCTTGTTCACGGTGGCCCAGGCACGGGCTTCGGCCTCTTCTTCGGGCACGCCTTTTTTCTCGTAGCTTTCTTCGATGTGTTCGGCCTGGCGCTTTTGCTTGTCGGTGTACTTCGACTTATCTCCCTGAGACATGGCTGTAACTGGCTAAGTGAAACAAATGCCGCCCGGCCGGGCGGCTTGGTTTGGGTACGCGGGGTAGGTGTGGGTAGTTAACGCGCAGCTTACCACTCGCTGTCGCAGGCGGCTCTATCTTCGCCCGTAGTTTGACGGGGTAGAGACGCAAAAGTTGGTGTCTTGCGTCA
>NZ_DASTEP010000200.1:0-2054 GCF_035709525.1 Hymenobacter sp.
GCTTACGCTATACCTTTTCCGGCGTATATTTTCAGTTCTAAATTCCTTTCCGCTATGAGATTATCGACTAAGCTTCTTTTCCTGTGCGCGCTGCTGGCCGGCCGCGCCTACGCGCAGGCCCCGCTGCCGCCGCTGGCCGACTTGCAGCGCCAGTATCCGGGCCAGCAGGCGGCCTACGTGGATATGCGCGCCGACCTCACGGTGGAAATCCGCCACGACTCGGTGCAGGTGCTGGCGCACCACCTGCACGACATGGTGCACCTCGGCGACCACTCGGCCGGCTACGCCTACGACCAGGTGCATAGCTCACACTTTAGTAAGCTATTGAAGCTGGAGGCGCGCACACTGGTGCCCAGCACGCCCGGCCTCAGCGACAAGTACAAGCCGCTGCGCGTGACGGCGTTCAAGGATGAATTTGACATGCAGGACGGCGTGTTTTTCGATGACACGCGGGCTACCTCGTTCAGCTTCCCGGCCGTGGTGCCGGGCGTGCGCACCATCACCGACTACACCGTGCGCCACCCCGATGGGCGGTTTCTGCTGCCCTTCTACTTCGGCTCCTACGTGCCGGTGCGCCACGCCGAGGTCACCATCACCGCGCCCAAGGGCGTGCAGCTGAATTACAAGCTGTTCAATGCCGAAAAGCTGCCCATCGCCTTCACCAAAAAAGAGCAGGGCAGCAGCGTAGTCTACCGCTGGGTGGCCGACAACATGCCCGCCGCCTCGCGCGATGCCGACGCGCCCAAGCCGGCCTACTACCTGCCGCACCTCGTGTTTTACATCGAGCAGGCCACCGTGGCGGGCAAGCAGCAGCAGCTACTCGGCGGCGTGCCGCAGCTGTATACTATGTACTCCGACTTCGTGCGGCGCATTCAGCCCCACGACAGCCCCGGCCTCAAGCACCGCGTCGATTCGCTGGTGGCGGGCGCGGCCACGCCCGAGGAGAAGGCCCGCCGCATCTACTACTGGGTGCAGGACAACGTGCGCTACATCGCCTTCGAGCAGGGTTTGCGCGGCTTTGTGCCCCACGCCGCCGGGCTGGTGTACGAGCGCCGCTACGGCGACTGCAAGGACATGGCCAACCTCACCACCGAGATGCTGAAGCTGGCCGGCCTCAAGTCGTATCTGACTTGGGTGGGCACCCGCGACCTGCCCTACAAGTACGGCGAGCTGGCCACGCCGGGCGTGGATAACCACATGATTTCGACCTGCGAGCTCACGCCCGGCCAGTACGTTTTCCTGGATGCGACCAGCAACCACACGCCGTTTGGGATGCCCTCGGCCTTTATTCAGGGCAAGGAAGGGCTGCTGGCTCTGGATGGGCAGCAAAGCAAAGTGGTGCCGATTCCGGTGGTAGCGCCGGCCCGCAACGGGGCCACCGACCGCTCGGTGGTGACCGTGGACGGTACCGGCCTGCACGGCGTGGGTGAGCTTGATTTCACGGGCTACGCCAAGGTAAACCAGAGCTACGCCCTCGGCGGGCTCGATAAAGTGCAGGAGCCTAAGTACGTGAAAGCCTTGCTGGAACGCGGCAGCAACAAGTTCTTTGTGGATAAATACGCGGTGCAAAACCTCGCCGCCCGCGACCAGCCCCTGCGCCTCACCTACGACTACCGCCTGCAAGACTACGTGCAGAAGCTCGACGACGAGCTCTACGTGAACCTGAACCTCGAAAAACCCCTGGCCCACGACCGCCTCGACTCGCTGACGCGCCACCTGCCCCGCGCCAACGAATTTGCTCACACCGACCACACCCGCACCGAGCTGGTGGTGCCCGCCGGCTACGAGGTGAGCTACCTGCCGCCCGCCGCCCAGGCCGGCGACGCGGCCGGCCCGCTCAATTTCCGCATCAGCTACGAGCGCCAGGGCGACCGCATCATCCAAAACCGCGAGCTGACCGTGAACTACCTGCTGCTGCCCACGCAGCAGTTCACGCAGTGGAACGGCGTGGTGGACAAGCTCGGCGCGGCGTACCGGGAAGTTGTGATTTTGAAGAAGAAAAAGTGAGGCCTCGCCGGGCGGGTTACCCCACCCCCTGGCCCCCTCCCCTCCGG
>NZ_DASTEP010000201.1:0-3919 GCF_035709525.1 Hymenobacter sp.
GCGCCCAGGTCGGGGCGCACGGTCACGTTGGCCCCGCCGTTGGTGCGGCGGGCTTGCAGCGTTACCACGGTCGTGTCTTTGCCATCGAAGCCCACGAAGCTGAAGCGCCCCTGCGCATCGGTAGTAGCCGTGAGAAACTGCCGCATGGGCTTGGTTTGCACGAACGTCAACTGGCTGTTGGCAATGGGGTTATGCCCCATGCCCGTGACCTGCCCGCGAATGGCCAGCTCCTGCTCGGCGCGATATTGCGGGGCGGGTACGGGGCCGGCCAGCAGGTCTTTCCAGACGAAGCGCCGCCAGCCCTGGGTCAGCAGCAGGTCGTCGAGGGCCTGGGCGGCTTCCGGGGTCTGGCTTTTGAAGTAGTAGCCCGGCTCCTCCACGTAGCCCGCTAGGTCGGAGGTCAGCAGCAGGTTGGAGGCGATGGTTTCGGCATTGGCGTCGAGAGTAGCCGCGCCCTGCTCGGCCACGGCCACCGAGAAGCGCGTGGTCACGGGCTGGCCGCTGGCGTCGGTCACGAGGGCTTTCATCAGCACGCGCTCGTGCGGGGCGTAGGCGGCTTTGTCGGCCGTGAGGGTGATTTTGAGCGCCGCCGGGCCATTCTGCACGAAGGCCAGGCGCTCGGCCTGCGGCCGGCTCTGGGCGTCGAACAAGGTGAAGTGCGCGATGCCGTTCGGGTATTTGCTTTTGGCCACGTTCCACGTCACCGGCTTGCCATCGGAGGTGAGCGGGCGCGGCGGCAGCCCCACGATATAGCCGCGCACCTCGCTCACGAGCAGCGCCGGGCCGGGCGGCGTGGCCCCCACGTAGCGCGCCTCGATGGTAAAATTCTCGCCGGTATCGGCCACGTGTAGCGCGTAGCCGCTGGCCTGGGCGGCGGGCAGCGGGTAGTCGGCTGTGGTGCCGCCGGGCAGGGTCACGCGGGCGTGGTACTGCTGCCCGGCCACCGGCGTAAAGCTGAAGCGCCCCATGCCCAGGTGCCGGCTTTTGAAGGCCGCGCCCACGGGTTTATTCTGCGCATCCAGCACTTGCCCGCTGATGTCGAGGCCGCGCCCGGTGGCCGCCTGCGCCTTGAAGGCTACCGTACCGGGCAAGCCGGCCACCAACGTGCCGCCCTCTGGGAAGAACTGCACGTCGACCTTGGCCGGGGCGGTTTTCTGGGCCCCGGCGCGGGCGGGCGAGAGGGGCGCGGGCTTTTCCACGGGCTGGGTGGGGGCGGCGGGCCACACTTGCAGCTGGCGCTGGTAGAAGAAAGCGGGGCCCTGGTTGCGCATCCAGTTGGTGTAGGCGCGCAGCACGTAGGTGCCAGCCCGCAGGCTGTCATCGAGCTCGATGTCGCCGTGGGCCAGGCCAATGTCCTGCACGCGCAAAATGCGGCGCGCCACCAACTGCCGCTGCGGCGAGAGCAGCTCCACGTACAGCACCCGGCTCAGCGAGTCGGGCCGGTGGCGCAGGGCATCGACCAGGTAGGCGTTGAACCAGATAGTCTCGCCGGTGCCGTACACCGGGCGGTCGAGGTGCAAATACACCTTTTCGGGCCGGGCGGTGGCGTAGAAGGCGGCGGCCTTTTCGGCCAGCGCGCGCACCGGGTTGTCGTCGGCCGGCAGTTGGAAAGCGGCCAGCCCCAGCAGCCCGACCGCCGCCAGCGGCAGCGCCCAGCGCCGGCCGGGGCGACGCGGCAGGCGGTTATTCTTAGTGAAAAAGCTCATAAACCAGCACGAAAGGAAGAAGCATGTGGAAATCGCCGCGCTACTACGCGCAAGCTTATGCCGCACCCAATGGCGAAGCTATGAAGCAACGCCGCTTGCTGGCTTCGTTTAGGCTAAAAATGGATATTCTGCAAGCGAAGGTTTTTGCAAATTCAGCACAGGCGCTGGTGTAGAGACGCATCCTTGCGTTTCCCGTTATTCGGCTCGTCTAGCGGGAGACGCAAGGATGCGTCTCTACACGCGTTCTTGCGCTGGTTTTAGTCGCAGCCCTCGGGACCGCAGGCGGGGCCATCGGCCAGTATAGTGGGCTGCGGCTTGGCCGGATGGGCTTCTTCCCACACCTTTTCCAGCACCTCGGCAAATACCTCGCTGGGCTGCGCACCACTCACGGCGTACTTGTCCTCAAACACGAAAAACGGCACGCCGCGCACCCCGATTTGCTGGGCTTCGTATTCGTCGCGGCGCACCTCGTTGGCGTAGGTGCCGGCTTCGAGCGCCTGGCGGGCGGCGTCGGCATTGAGGCCGATTTCGGCGGCCAGGTTGAGCAGCGTATCCAGCGCGTTGAGGTCGCGGCCTTCGAGGTAGTAGGCGGCAAAGAGGCGCTCTTTCATGTCGCCCTGCCGGCCTTGGTGGGCGGCAAAGTGAATGAGCTGGTGCGCCAGAAAAGTATTAGCCGGGATGGCGATGTCGAACTGGTAATTCAGGCCTACTTCCTTGGCGGCCTGGGTCATGTAGTCGTTCATGCGGCGGCCTTCAGCCTCCGGCACACCCTTTTTCTTGGCTAGCGACGCGTGGATATTTTCGCCGGGCGTGGGTACGAAGTCAGGCGTGAGCTGGAAGCTTTTCCACTCGATTTGCACGTCGGCGCGGTGGGCAAATTCGCCCAGCGCGCGCTCAAACTTGCGCTTGCCGATGTAGCAGAACGGGCACACCACGTCGGACCAGATTTCAACTTTCATAGGAATACTCGCTAGGGAATAACTGAAAAACACGAAGCCGGCGCAATGCCGAAATGTTTGCTTTTCACCTGCCTTAACACCGGGCCACGGCTCAGCGTTCGGATGGGTGGCGGTGGGCGCGGGCGCAACCTTCGGCCCAACCAGTAGTTAAATCAGACTACATTTTTCCTCCAAGAAACTACGTAAGTCATGGAATATCAGAAATTAGGCTCATCCGACGTGCGCGTGTCGCGCATCACCTTCGGCAGCTGGGCGGCCGGCGGCTGGATGTGGGGCGGCACCGAGCAAAACGACGCCGTGGGCGCCATCCACGCCGCCTACGACCTCGGCGTGACCAGCATCGACACGGCCCCCATCTACGGCATGGGGCTGAGCGAGCAGATTGTGGGCGAGGCCATTAAGAGCTTGCCGCGCGACAAGGTGCAGGTGCTCACCAAGTTTGGCATGCGCTGGGATTTGGCCAAGGGCGACTTCGCCATGAAAACCAAAAACAACGACGGCCAGGACGTGGACGTGTACAAGTACGCCAGCCGCGACAGCATCATCAAGGAGTGCGAGGACAGCCTCAAGCGCCTGGGCACCGACTACATCGACCTCTACCAGCAGCACTGGCCCGACACTACCACCCCGATAAGCGAAACGATGGAGGCCGTGCAGCGCCTCATCGAGCAGGGTAAGGTGCGGGCGGCGGGCGTCAGTAACTACTCGGTGGCCCAGATGGAGGAAGCCGAAAAGACAATCAAGCTGGCCAGCAACCAGGTGCCCTACAGCATGTTGCGCCGCGACATCGAGAAAGACGTGGTGCCCTACGCCCAGCAGCACGACCTGGGCATCTTGGTCTACAGCCCCTTGCAGCTGGGCCTACTGACCGGCAAAATGAAGCCCGGCCAGCACTTCGACGCCAGCGACCTGCGCAGCACCAACCGCCTCTTCAAGCCGGAAGCCGTGACGGCCGTCAACGCGTTCCTCAACAAAATCCGGCCGCTGGCCGAAACCAAAAACGCCACCCTGGGCCAGCTCGTGCTGCGCTGGACGCTGGCGCAGCCCGGCATCACGGTGGCGCTGGTGGGCGCCCGCAACCCCGAGCAAGCCACCCAAAACGCTAAGGCGATGGACGTGCAGCTGAGCTTTGAGGAGGTTGATTTTATTAATAAGCAGCTGGCGGGCTTGCAGCTGCCGGGGTAGCGTAGTACCCCGCCCCCCGGCCCCCTCCCCTCCGGGAGAGGGGGAGCCTGAGGACTGCTGACGTTAGCT
>NZ_DASTEP010000202.1:0-2702 GCF_035709525.1 Hymenobacter sp.
AATCCTAAAAATCCGTTTGAATCTGCGGTCCGGATTGAAGCTGCGGTCCGGTACGGTTATAACAGTGCCAGAGTACGCGCTATCAGGCGGTCGACGATGTCGCCCGCGTCTTTGGCAAACTCGCCGGTGGCGCGGTTAGCCACGATGGCGTTGAGGCTCAGCACTTCGTGGCCCAGCAGTTGGCCCAGGGCGTAGTAGCCGGCCGTTTCCATCTCGAAATTGGAGAGGCGGAAATCACCCTCGGGGCTTTGGTGGCGGAAGCTTTGCAGACGCTGCATGTAGTCGGGCTGGCGCAGGTCGAGGCGCAGGCGGCGGCCCTGCGGGCCATAGAAGCCGGGGCACGTCACGGTGTTGCCGATGAGCAGGTCGGCGGCCAGCTGCTCGCGCAACAGGTCGGAGCCGCGCACCACGTAGGGGGCGAAAGGTAGTTCCAGCGACTTCTGCAAGTCTTGGGCTACCTGCGTTTCGAGGCCCGTTTCCATAAAGGGGTAAAACTGCATCAGGCTATCGAGGCCCACGGCGTGCTGGGTGGCCAGCAGCGAGCCCACCGGCACGTCGGCCTGGAGGCTGCCGCTGGTGCCCAGCCGGATAATGCGCAAACTCAGGCGCTCCTCGGCCGGGCGCACGGTGCGCGACATAAAGTCGATGTTCACCAGCGCGTCCAGCTCATTTAGCACAATATCAATATTATCCGTACCCATGCCGGTACTCAGCACGGTCAGGCGCTTGCCGCGGTAGTAGCCCACGTGCGTCACAAACTCGCGGTGCGTGCCCTCAAACTCGATAGAGTCGAAATGCCGGCTCACCTGCGCCACCCGCGCCGGGTCGCCCACCGTCAGGATGGTGTCGGAAATGTGGTCGGGCAGCAGATTGAGGTGATAAATCGTGCCGTCGGCGTTCAGGATAAGTTCGGATTCGGGAATCATACAATGTGCGGTAAGCTTTAGCTTGCCGTGAATAAAAAGGACAAAACGATTACCAACGGCAAGCTAAAGCTTACCGCACATTACCCCCTATACGACGCCAGCCCTTGCGCCGGCGTGTAATGGTTGCTGATTTTCGGGTACGTGCCCGTGCCGTCATACGGCCGCTTGTCGGGGTGCTCGGCGCAGGCTGCCGAGCACGCGCCGGCCAGCAGCTCGCCGCAGCTTTCGCAGAGCGGCAGGTGGGCGTTGCAGTGCGGATTGGCGCAGTTGATGAGGCGGGGCGAAGGCTCGTGGCAGTGGTGGCAGCGCGAAATGACGGTAGGGTTCACCGTATTCACGTCCACCGCCACGCGGCCGTCGAACACATAGCACTGACCGTCAAAGTCTTCGCCGCCCACTTCGTGACCGTACTTGATGATACCGCCGTGCAGCTGGTACACGTTTTCGAAGCCTTGCTCCAGCAAGAAAGCGCTGGCTTTTTCGCACTTCACGCCGCCGGTGCAGTAGGTCAGAATCTTCTTATCCTTGAACTCCTGCAAGCGCTCGACGCGCTCGGGAAAGTCGCGGAAATTCTCGATATCCAACGTCACGGCGTTTTTGAAGCGACCGAGGTTGTACTCGTAGTCCGAGCGCACGTCGACTACCACCACGTCGTCGCGGTCTTTCAAGTCCTTAAATTCCTGCGGGGTAAGGTGCTGGCCGGTGCGCTCGTGGGGCCGCACATGGCGTAGGCTACTATGCACAATCTCATCTTTCAGCCGCACGTGCAGCTTCTGAAAGGTGTGGCCTTCGACCTCGTCAATCTTGAACTCCAGCGCCGCGAAGCGCGGGTCGGCCTTCACGGCGGCCATGTAGGCGGCGCACGCCTCGCGGGTGCCCGACACGGTGCCGTTGAGCCCCTCAGCCGCCACGATAATGCGCCCGCGCAAGTCCAGGTCAAGGCACAGCCGATGGTGCTCGTCGCGGAACTGCTCAGGGTTTTCGAGGGGCGTATAGCAGTAATAAAGAAGGACTTGATACATGTTGAGTTATGAGTTTTAAGTTGTGAGTTATGAGTTGGGAAGCTGTGAGCAGGACGACCGAATCAACTCCTAACTCATAACTCTTCTCACACCTGCTTGGCCGGGTTGCCGAATACCGTTTGGCCGCCGGGCACGTCGGCTACTACCACCGAGCCCGCGCCTACGCGGGCTTTGTCACCCACTTTCACGCCGGCCACCAGCACCGCGCCGGCCCCCACGAAGGCGCCCGCGCCTACCGAGGCACCGAAGCCAATTTGGGCACCGCTGCCGAGCTGCGCGTAGTCGCCAATGGTAGCCTGGCCTTCGACTACCGCGTTGGGGCCGATGAGGATGCCTTCGCCGATTTTAGCGGTGGCGGCTACTACCGCGTTGGGGCCCACGTAGTTGCCGTGGCCCAGCTCGGCGTGGGTCGATACGCTGGCGCGCTGGTGAATGCTGTTGACGGGCACTACCTCGTAGTCGTCGCGCAGCATCTTGGTGAGGCTGCGGCGGCTGGCGGCATCTTCGGTGGCTACGAATACTTCGCATTTTTTGCCGATGAGCTTCAGCAGCTCGCCGTCGTCGGTGTTGCCCATCACGGGCACGTCGAGCAGCTCGGTGTTGTGCAGCTTGGGCTCGTCGTCGAGAATGCAATACACGACGATATCGTTGGAGAGAAACGCATCCAGGGCGGCCGTGCCGACGGCCTGTGCGCCAAGAATGATAACGGGGTTTTCCATAAAAAGCAAAGGTACGACTGCCGTAAATGAGTAGC
>NZ_DASTEP010000203.1:0-29353 GCF_035709525.1 Hymenobacter sp.
GCCCCCTCTCCAAAAAAGAGGGGGAGCCGACCGCCAGCGGACGTCAGCGAAAATTGATAGGCGTCAGGCTCCCCTCTTTTTTGGAGAGGGGGCCGGGGGGTGAGGTTCACGCGCTAGGACGGGCATCTATATTAGATATGCAAGACAACATCACCCTCCGCCCCATCGCCCCCGGCGATGCGGCGGCCCTGGCCCGCGTCATCCGCGATACGCTCGCCGAGTATGGCGCGGCCAAGCCCGGCACCGCCTACTACGACGCGGCCACCGACCACCTGCCCGAGTTATTCGCCATCACGCCGCGCAGCGCCTATTTCGTGGCCGAGCGCGGCGGCGAGGTGCTGGGCGGCGGCGGCATCTTCCCGACCGAAAACCTGCCCGCCGACACTGTGGAGCTGGTGAAGCTCTACCTGCTGCCCGCCGCGCGCGGCCTGGGCGTGGGCAAGGCCCTGATACAGCAGTGCCTCGAAGCGGCCCGCGCCGCCGGCTACGCCCGCGTGTACCTGGAGACAACCGAGGAGCTGACGCAGGCCATCCCGCTTTATGAGCGCCTAGGCTTCAGCTACCTATCCGAGGCGCTGGGCAACAGCGGCCACTTCGGCTGTCAGATTTGGATGATTAAGGCGGTGTAATTTTCACGGTTCAGCTTGGTACTCCTGTCTGTCATGCTGCGCTTGCGAAGCATCCTATCACGCCAGAACATTCAAACGTGATAGGATGCTTCGCAAGCGCAGCATGACAGACAGGGGTTTTGTTTTTTATCTCTAATGCAGCCAATTATCCCCATTCTATTCGCGGCCGTAGTCGGCATGGGCCACGCCTTCGAGCCCGACCACCTGCTGGCCGTGAGCACGCTCGTCACGCGCCACGACCGCCTAGGGCCAGCCTTGCGCGACGGGCTCTTTTGGGGCTTGGGGCACACTACCATGCTGGTGCTGTTTGGCTCGATTATCATTTTCAGCCGGGTTACCTGGCTGCATTCGGGCTACTTTGAGGCGGCGGTGGGCGTCATGCTCATTGGGCTAGGCATTGGTCGCCTGTTAGATAAGAATTCGTACCAGTCATTTCAAAAGCCCAAACAACAAGCGGGTTTTGCCTACACCGTGGGGCTGGTGCACGGGCTGGCGGGCAGCGGCGCGTTGGTGCTGGCCGTGCTGGGCGCCATTCCACAGCCCACGTGGGCAGTGGCGTACATCCTGGTTTTCGGCCTAGGGTCGGTGTTGGGGATGCTGGCCGCCGTGGGGCTGATGCACCTGCCTTTCACGCAGCGAATGTGGCTGGGCAAGCGGCTGCGGGCTAGCGCGGTAGTGCTGTCATCGGCACTGAGCGTGGGGTATGGCGGGTGGTTGGTTTATAGTAATTTGCTCGCCTGACGGGGAACATCACCCCCCAGCCCCCTCTCCAAAAAAGAGGGGGAGCCGACCGCCAGCGGACGTCAGCGAAAATTGATAGGCGTCAGGCTCCCCCTCTTTTTTGGAGAGGGGGCCGGGGGGTGGGGTTGGCGTTATTGCGGGCAGCCCCTACTTTAGCGGCTGGCATTCTGCTAAAAATCCCATGCACCTCGCCCCCAAAGACCTCGATAAACTTGTGCTGCACCAGGCCGGCGTAGTGGCCCAGAAGCGCTACGCCCGCGGCCTGCGCCTCAACTACCCCGAGGCCGCCGCCCTGCTCGCCACCCAGCTGCTGGAGTTTATCCGCGACGGCGAGTCGGTGGCCGCGCTCATGGACAAGGGCAAGCAACTGCTAGGCTTCGCCGACGTGCTGGAGGGCGTGGCCGAGCTGCTGGCCGAGGTGCAGGTAGAAGGCACCTTCCCCGACGGCACCAAGCTCGTGACCGTGCACCAGCCCATTTGCCGTGAGCACGGCGCGCCCGAACTGGCCCTCTACGGCAGCGGCCTGAGCCGCACGGCCCCGGCACCTGCGCCGGTGCCCGCCGCCGTGCCGGGCGAGTACCTGCTGGCCAACGGCGACATCATTCTGAACGAAAACCGCCCCGTTATCGAGCTGGAGGTGCTCAACCGGGGCGACCGGCCGGTGCAGGTGGGCTCGCACTACCCCTTCTTCGAAACCAACGCGGGGCTCGACTTCGACCGGGCGGCGGCCTTTGGCTACCGGCTCCACATCCCGGCCGGCACGGCGGTGCGCTTCGAGCCGGGCGAGCGCAAGCGCGTACAGCTGGTAGCCCTAGCCGGCGAGCGCCGCGTGTACGGCGGCAACGGCTGGATTGATGGCCCGCTCGATGAAGCCGGCAAGCAGCAGGCGCTCGGGAAGCTGAAGTAACAGTAAACTAACAGCTCCTAGCCAATCATTTACATGGAACTATCAGAAATCATTAGGAAGGCTTTAATACTGGGCATACCGTTATCACCTTTAATATCATTTCTATTCCTTTGGCGGACTGAAAAGCTCGACTGGTGGAGAAAATTTTTATTAACAATAATTTTTGCAACGCCTCTTGCATCAATATTCTATCTGGCTTCAATTTCTATTCTTTTAATTACCAAGCATGGTATTGGGCCTTAAGTAGCAACAATAAGCGTTTTATTTGGTAAGATATTCCCTAGAAAAAGCTATTGTTTTAACTAATAGAAATCAACCTACTTTTCGCTTATGTCCCTACCCCTTAGCCGGCAGGCGTATGCTGCTATGTATGGCCCGACCGTGGGCGACCGGGTGCGCCTCGGTGATACTGAGTTGCTGATTGAGGTCGAGCGCGACTACTGCGTGTACGGCGAGGAATGCAAGTTTGGCGGCGGCAAAACCCTGCGCGACGGCATGGGGCAGGCAGCCGGCATCGGGCAGGCCGAGGCGCTCGACCTGCTGATTACCAACGCGCTGGTGCTCGACTACACCGGCGTGTACAAGGCCGATGTCGGCATCAAGGGCGGGCGCATCGTAGGCATTGGCAAGGCCGGCAACCCGCACATCATGCCCAGCGTGGATGCGCGCTTGGTGGTGGGCGTGACCACCGAAGTGGTGGCTGGCGAGGGGCACATCCTCACGGCGGGCGGCATCGACTGCCACATCCACTTCATTTGCCCGCAGCAGATAACCGAGGCGCTGGCCTCGGGCGTGACCACGATGGTGGGCGGCGGCACCGGCCCGGCCGCCGGCACCACGGCCACCACCTGTACGCCGGGCGCTTTTTACATCGAAATGATGCTCAAGGCCACCGACGCCTTCCCCATGAATTTTGGATTTCTGGGCAAGGGCAACTCCTCGAAGCCCGAGGGGCTGGCTGAGCAGGTAGAGGCCGGGGCGCTAGGCTTTAAGCTGCACGAGGACTGGGGCACTACCCCGGCCACGATTGATAACTGCCTGAGCGTGGCCGAGAAGTACGACGTGCAGGTGTGCATCCACACCGATACGCTCAACGAGAGCGGCTTCGTCGAAAACTCGGTGGCGGCCTTCAAGGGGCGCACCATCCACTCGTACCACACCGAGGGCGCGGGCGGCGGGCACGCGCCCGACATCATCAAGATTTGCGGCGAGCCTAACGTCATTCCGTCGAGCACCAACCCCACGCGGCCGTTTACGGTGAACACCCTCGACGAGCACCTCGACATGCTGCTCGTGTGCCACCACCTCGACAAGAACATCCCCGAGGACGTGGCCTTTGCCGAAAGCCGCATCCGCCCCGAAACCATTGCCGCCGAAGACATTCTGCACGACCTAGGGGCACTGAGCATCATCAGCTCCGACTCGCAAGCCATGGGCCGGGTGGGCGAGGTCATCACCCGCACCTGGCAAACGGCCCACAAGATGCGCCAGCAGCGCGGCCCCCTGCCCGAAGATGCCGGCGCCCAGCGCCCGAACGACAACTTCCGCGCCCGCCGCTACGTGGCCAAGTACACCATCAACCCTGCCCGCGCCCACGGCATGGCCCACGAAATCGGCTCCGTCGAAATCGGCAAGCTCGCCGACTTAGTGCTCTGGAAACCCGCCCTGTTCGGCTCGCGCCCCGAGATGATACTCAAGGGCGGCGTCATCGTGCAGGCCCAGATGGGCGACCCGAACGCCTCCATTCCCACGCCGCAGCCGTCGTTTTCGCGGCCCATGTTCGGGGCGTATGGCAAGGCGACGGGGCCGTGCTCAGTGGCGTTCGTATCGGGTGCTTCGCTGAAAACGGTGGCGGGCTACGACCTCAGCAAGCGCGTGCTACCGGTGCAAGGCTGCCGCAGCGTCGGCAAAAAAGACATGGCCCTGAACGACTACCTGCCCAACATCGAGGTAGACCCGGAAACCTACCGCGTGACGGTAGATGGCGTGCACCTGACCTGCGAGCCGGCGCAGACGCTGCCGCTGGCGCAGTTGTATAATCTGTTTTAGTGTTGACCGTGGACAGCCGTGCGCGACGGCGAAACCTTTTGCAAGTCTCTGCTGTACATTTGCCAACAAATAAGGGCACCGACCTACCGGCCGATGCCCTTACCGCGACTACTTAAGCAGATGAGAAAGTAACAATAGGCCTACACCTTTTGCTATTCCTTTCAAAAGCTCCAGAAGAAGGGGCAAAACCCACTTCTTCAGTAGTCTCTTCGCGCTGTCCTTATGCATTCTGTCAGAAGTAAAGGGTTACGCTGAACCCCCACACTTCTCGAAGCCCTGGCTGCTCCAACAGCCGGGGCTTCTCTTTTTACAGAGTAGCCGCATGGCTGGGGGACTTACCAAACGCGAGTGCGGCAAAGGTAAGTTAATTGCATTGAGAAGCAGGTAAGCATCCGCAAAGCACTGTAGCTTGCTGCCCTCATGCCCCAGCTCGCCCGCCTGCTCCATCTCGCCGATTCGGCCCTGCCCACCGGCTCCTTCGCCTATTCCTACGGGCTGGAAAGCAGCCTCACCTTTGGCCTACTGCGCACCGAAACCGAATTTCGGGCCTACCTCTATTCATTTTTGCAGCAGGCGGTGGAGTTCGAGTTGCCGTTCGTCACCTCAGCGGCTACAGTGGCCGATGGCGACCTAGGGGCGCTGCTGGCAGAGTACGACGCCCAACTACTCACGCCAGCCTTGTATCAAGCAAGCCTCACGCAGGGTAAAAACTGGCTGAAACTGCTGGCCACCTTCTACCCCGAGGCTGGCTTGGCCGAGTTGGGCTACAACTTAGCTCAGCACAAGCTACCAGCTCATTTTGTGCCGCTGTTTGGGCTGAGCCTAGGAAAAGCCGGGTTCGTGGTGGCCGATATCCAGCTGACCTACTTGCATTTGGCCTTACGCGACCAGCTCAGTGCGGCCATTCGGCTGGGTTTTATTGGGCCGATGGCGGGGCACTTGCTGCAACACGATTTTTATGGTATTTTTGAGAGTTTGCTAGTTAGCGCCGATATTCGGCCCTACACAGAAGCCACTCGGTGTACTTTTTTACTCGACGTGGCCCAACTACTACACGACAATATCTATTCGCGTCTCTTTCAGAACTAACCGCCCATGGCTTTCGTCGATAAACTTGCCTTGCTGCTCCATGGCCACAGCCACGAGGTGCTGGAGTCGCCGGGCAGCTTTGCTGAGCGCGAAACCCGCCGGCTGCCGCCCTACCGCAATTTTCGCAAGCGGGCGTTTACGGTAGGTATTGGAGGACCGGTAGGCACGGGCAAAACGGCCCTGCTGAAAGCGTTGTGCGAGCGCCTACGCGACGACTACCGCCTAGGGGTGGTTACGAACGATATTTTTACCCGCGAGGACGCCGAGTTTCTCATCCGCGAAAGTGCCCTCACCGCCGACCGCATCGTGGGCGTCGAAACCGGCGGCTGCCCGCACGCCGCCATTCGCGAGGACATCTCGCTGAATATGGACGCGCTCGAAGGCCTGATGCAGAAGTTTGATAATCAAATCGACTACCTGTTTGTGGAAAGCGGCGGCGATAACCTGGCGGCGCACTTCAGCCGCGAGCTGGTCGATTATTCCATTTATGTCATCGACGTGTCGGGCGGCGACAAAATTCCGCGCAAGGGCGGGCCGGGCATCACGCAGGCCGATTTGCTGGTTATTAATAAGATTGATTTGGCCGAGATTATCAAGGCTGACCTAGGCATAATGGAGCGAGATTCGAGAAGAATGCGCGGCGAAGGACCATTTATTTTTGCCAGAGCCACAGATGGCTTTAACTTAGGCGCCATTATCGACCATATCCACATGGCTAAAGTCCAAGCACTAGCAGCCGTGCGCGAAGACCGACGATAGGGGAAGACCGGCATCCACCCGGCTTCCCCTGCGCCAGCCGGCTGCCCACGCGCCCTCTCTCCCGCTTCTCCTGCGGAAAACCGCCTCTGGTACGGCTCCGGCCGCGCCTCTCCCTCCCCTCCCCCACCCTCTTTTCTGGTCTGCCCGCTGCGGGCACTGCCTAGGCTCCTCCCCACCGGGGCACGGGCCAGCGCCGCGCAGCTGTGGCTACCTCCCAACCACTGTGCGCCTTCTGCGCTGGGGTTGGTGGAAAGGTCTGCGCGGACACTAGCTTTTTTGTAATTATTCCCCCTTTACATATGACCACGCCCACCCTTTACCGGCCCGAGTTTGAGCACGATTCGTGCGGCACGGGCTTTATCACCTACATCGACGGGCGCAAGAGCCACCAGATTGTGGCCGATGCCCTCACCATGCTCGCCAACATGGAGCACCGCGGCGCGTGCGGCTGCGACTCCGACTCGGGCGACGGCGCGGGCGTGCTCATTCAGCTGCCGCACTGGTTTTTGCTGGAAGAGTGCGTAAAGTATGGCATCCGGCTACCCGAGCCGAGCCAGTACGGTGTGGGCATGGTGTTCTTTCCGAAGAAGGAAAAGCTGCGCGAAGGCACCCGCACCATCATTGCCGAGGCGGCGGCGCGCCTAGGTATTCCGGTGCTGGGCTACCGGCCAGTGCCGGTGCGCACCGAAGGCATCGGCGTTACGGCGCTGTCGGCCGAACCGGCCATCGAGCAGCTGTTTTTGGGGCGGCTGGTGGGGCTGGCTACCGAGGCCGACTTCGACCGCAAGCTGTACGTGCTGCGCCGGTTGATTATAAAAATGCTAAAGGAGCAGCTGCCGGCCGCGATGGAGTCGTTTTACTTCGCCTCGCTCTCATGCCGCACTATTGTGTATAAAGGCCAGCTGACCACGTTTCAGGTGGGCATGTATTACCCCGACCTCAGCGACGAGCGCGTAACCTCGGCCTTCGGGCTGGTGCACTCGCGCTTCTCAACCAATACCATGCCGTCGTGGCGGCTGGCGCAGCCCTTCCGCTATCTGGCTCACAATGGGGAGATTAACACGCTGCGCGGCAACCTCAACTGGTTCTACGCCGGCCTGCCTACCTACACTTCGCCCTACTTCTCGGCCGAGGAAATGGAAATCCTGCTGCCCGTAATTGACGCGGGGCAGTCGGATTCGGCCTGCCTCGACAATATTGTGGAGCTGCTCACGCACTGCGGCCGCTCGCTGCCCCACGTGATGATGATGCTGGTGCCCGAGGCCTGGGACGGCAACGAGCAGATGGACCCGCTCAAAAAGGCGTTCTACGAGTTTCACGCCACGTTTATGGCGCCTTGGGACGGCCCGGCCGCCCTCAACTTCACCGACGGCAACCTGGTGGGGGCCATGCTCGACCGCAATGGCCTGCGCCCCCTGCGCTACGCCATCACCAACGATGGCCGCGTGCTGGTGGCCTCGGAGGCCGGCACGCTGCCCATCGCACCGGAAACGATTATCAAGAAGGGGCGCTTGCAGCCGGGCAAGATGTTCGTGGTGGACATGGCCGCTGGCCGCATTCTCACCGACCGCGAGATTAAGGCCGAAGCCGCTGGGCAGCAGCCCTATGGCCAGTGGCTGGATAACTACCAGATTCGGATGGAGGACCTACCCGAGCCGCGCCTCGCCTTCACCGACCTAGGGGCCGAGGCCGTGATGAAGTACCAGCAAGCTTTTGGCTACACCCGCGAGGACCTTGAAACCATCATCGCTCCGATGGCCCTGGAAGCCAAGGAGCCCATCGGCTCGATGGGCGTGGACGTGCCGCTGGCCGTGCTCTCCGACCAGCCGCAACACCTGAGCAGCTATTTCAAGCAGTTCTTCGCGCAGGTGACCAACCCGCCCATCGACCCCATCCGCGAGCGGCTGGTGATGAGCTTGGCCACGTTTATCGGCAACAACGGCAACATCCTCGACGAAGACCCCAAGCACTGCCACTGCGTAGCCGCCAAGCACCCCATCCTCAGCAACCGCGAGTTGGAAAAGCTGCGCAGCATCGATACTGGTTCGTTTCAGGCCAAGACTCTGCAAACCTATTTCAAGGCCGACGGCAAGCCGGGCGCGCTACAGCGCGGCCTGGAGCGCCTGTGCCGCTACGCCCAAGACGCGGTAGATGACAGCTTTGAAGTCCTGATTCTCTCCGACCGGGCCATGGACTCGGAGCACGCGCCCATTCCGTCGTTGCTGGCGGTGTCGGCGGTGCATCACCACCTCATCAAGCGCGGTATGCGTGGCTCGGTGGGCTTGGTGGTAGAGGCCGGCGACGTGTGGGAAGTGCACCACTTTGCCTGCCTGCTGTCGTTTGGGGCCACCGCCATCAACCCGTATCTGGCGCTGGCGACCATCCAGACGCGCCACGCGACGGGGCTGCTGGGCGCCAATTTACCCTACGATAAGCTGGCTTACAACTACATCAAGGCAGTGTGCGACGGGCTGCTGAAGATTTTCTCGAAGATGGGAATATCGACCTTGCAGAGCTACCACGGCGCGCAGGTGTTCGAGATTTTGGGCCTCAACCAAAGCGTAGTAGACGAGTATTTCAACGGCGCCGTAACCCGGATTCAGGGCCTGGGGCTAGACGAGATTGCCAAGGAAACGCTCTACAAGCATTCGCACGGCTTCAAGCAGGAAAGCACCGTTGGCCCCGAGCTGCTCGACGCGGGCGGCGTGTACCAGTGGCGCCGCAAGGGCGAGGCCCACATGTTTGACCCCGAGACGGTACACTTGCTGCAACACGCCACGCGCACTGGCAAGTACGACACCTATAAGAAGTATGCCAAGCTGCTCAACGAGCATCCCAATCAGCTCTTCACCATTCGCGGGCTCCTAGGCTTCGCCAAGCACCGGCCCAGCATCGCGCTCGAAGAAGTGGAGCCGATTGAGGGCATCATGAAGCGCTTCGCGACGGGTGCCATGTCGTTTGGCTCCATCTCGCACGAGGCGCACAGCACGCTGGCCATCGCCATGAACCGCATCGGCGGCAAGAGCAACACCGGTGAGGGCGGCGAGGACCCGCTGCGCTACGAGCACATGGCCAACGGCGACTCGATGCGCTCGGCCATTAAGCAGATTGCTTCGGCCCGCTTCGGCGTCACGGCGCACTACCTCACCAATGCCGACGAGCTACAAATCAAGATGGCGCAGGGCGCCAAGCCCGGCGAGGGCGGCCAACTACCTGGCCACAAAGTAGATGAGTGGATTGCCAAGGTGCGCCACGCCACGCCCGGCGTGGGCCTCATTTCGCCGCCGCCGCACCACGACATCTACTCCATCGAGGACCTAGCGCAGCTGATTTTCGACCTCAAAAACGCTAACCGCGCCGCCCGCATCAACGTGAAGCTGGTGAGCAAGGCCGGCGTAGGCACCATCGCGGCCGGCGTAGCCAAAGCGCACGCCGACGTGATTCTCATCTCGGGCTACGACGGCGGCACGGGCGCCTCGCCGCTCAGCAGCATCCGCCACGCCGGCCTGCCCTGGGAGCTTGGCCTGGCCGAAGCACACCAGACGCTGCTGCGCAGCCAGCTCCGCAGCCGGGTAATTTTGCAAGCCGACGGCCAAATGAAGACTGGCCGCGACCTCGCCGTGGCCGCCCTCCTAGGTGCCGAAGAATTTGGCGTGGCCACGGCCGCCCTCATCGCGGGCGGCTGCATCATGATGCGCAAGTGCCACCTCAATACCTGCCCGGTGGGCGTGGCTACGCAAGACCCCGAGCTGCGTAAGTTGTTCAGCGGCAAGCCCGAGCACATCGTCAACCTCTTCCGCTTCTTGGCCGAAGAGCTGCGCGAAATCATGGCCGAACTGGGCTTCCGCACCCTCAACGAGATGGTGGGCCGCAGCGAATTCCTGAAGGTGAACCCCGAAGCGGGCCACTGGAAAGCCAAGCTCATCGACCTCGACGCGGTATTATCGCCCGCGCCGAATATCTCGGGCGGCACCTTGTACAACAGCGAAGGCCAGGACCACGGCATCGCGGAGGTGCTCGACTGGCAATTGGTAAAGAGCGCCCAAGCAGCCCTGGACAACCAAGAGGCGGTGGACGCCGACTTTGAGGTGCGCAACACCGACCGTACCATCGGCACGCTGCTCTCGAATGAGATAACCAAGCGCTACCACGCCGCGGGCCTGCCGGCCGATACTATTCAGTACAAGTTCACTGGCTCGGCTGGGCAAAGCTTCGGCGCTTTCTCTACGAAGGGCTTGACTTTCAAGCTCGAAGGCGAAGCCAACGACTACGTAGGCAAGGGCCTGAGCGGTGCACGCCTGGCGATTTTCCCGCCCACGGCCAGCACGTTCATTCCCGAGAATAACATTCTCATCGGCAACGTGGCGCTCTACGGGGCTACCTCGGGCGAGCTCTACGTGCGCGGCAAGGCCGGCGAGCGCTTCGCGGTGCGCAACTCGGGCGCGACGGCGGTAGTCGAGGGCGTGGGTGACCACGGCTGCGAATACATGACCGGAGGCCGGGTGCTGGTGCTGGGCCGCACGGGCCGCAACTTCGCCGCCGGCATGAGCGGTGGCCTGGCCTGGGTATACGACCCCGAAGGCCAGTTCCCCACCAACTGCAACCCCGACATGGTGTCGCTCGAAGGCCTCACCGCCGAGGACGAAGCCGAGATTCTGGCCCTGCTCAAGCAGCACCACGAGCTAACGGGCAGCCACCTGGCCAACTTCCTGCTGGGCAGCTGGGAGGAAGAAGCCGGGCGTTTCGTGAAGGTGTTCCCGCTGGAGTACAAGCGGGTGCTGGTGAGCAAGGTGAAAGCCGCTTAGCGCAACTCACAAATTATCCATACTATAGTAGCTACCAACGATAATGGGCAATATCACCGGCTTCAAAGAATACCCGCGTACCGCGCCGCCCAAGGCGGCCCCCACCGAGCGCGTGGCCCACTACCAGGAATTTATCGGCCTGTACCCGCAGGGCGAGCTGCACCAGCAGGCGGCCCGCTGCATGAACTGCGGCATCCCGTTTTGCCACTCGGGCTGCCCGCTGGGCAACATCATCCCCGAATTTAACGAGGCGGTGTACCAGCAGGACTGGCGGGCGGCCTACGACATCCTCTCGGCCACCAACAACTTCCCCGAGTTTACGGGCCGCATCTGCCCTGCGCCCTGCGAGTCGGCCTGCGTGCTGAGCATTCACAGCGCGCCGGTGGCTATCGAGGAAATCGAGAAGCACATCATTGAAATCGCCTTTGAGAAAGGCTACGTGCAGCCTACCGCGCCGGTGCTCAAAACCGGCAAGCAGGTGGCCGTGGTGGGCAGTGGCCCGGCCGGCATGGCCGTGGCGGCGCAGCTCACCGAAGCCGGGCACACGGTTACAGTATTTGAGCGCGACCCGCACCCGGGTGGCCTGATGCGCTACGGCGTGCCCGACTTCAAGCTCGAAAAATGGGTGATTGAGCGCCGCATCAAGCTGCTCGAAGACGCCGGCGTCACCTTCCGCTGCAACGTGGAAATCGGCCGCGACCTCTCGGCCGATGAGCTACGCCAGGCCTTCGACGCGGTGGTACTGGCGGGCGGCGCCTCGGCCCCGCGCGAGCTCAACCTGCCCGGCCGCGACCTCAAGGGCATTCACTACGCCATGGAATACCTCACGCAGCAAAACCGCCGCGTGAGCGACACGCCCGTGGACAGCGAGCACATCCTAGCCGATGGCCTCGACGTGGTGGTAATCGGCAGCGGCGACACGGGCTCCGACTGCGTAGGCACCGCCAACCGCCAGCAGGCCAAGTCAGTAGCGCAGTTTGCCATGATGCACCAGCCCGGCGAGGAGCGCCCAGCGCACACACCCTGGCCGCTCTACCCCACCGTGTTCCGCACCAGCAGCTCGCACGAAGAAGGCTGCCAGCGCTACTGGGGCGTGAACACCAAAGCCTACCTGGGCGACTCAACCGGCCAAGTGCGCGCCCTGCTCGTGAGCGACGTAACCTGGGAAACCGACGACTTGGGCCGCCGCGTCCGCTTCGAGGAAGTACCTGGCTCCGACCGCGAAATCCCGTGCCAGCTAGTGCTGCTGGCGCTGGGCTTCACGGGCCCGGCCAATGCCGGCCTGCTCGGCCAACTCGGCGTGCAGCTCGATGAGCGCGGCAACGTGCACGCCCCCGAAACTACCTACCACACCAGCGTGCCCAGCGTATTCGTGGCCGGCGACATGCGCCGTGGGCAGTCTCTCATCGTGTGGGCCATCTCAGAAGGCCGCGAGGCCGCCCGCCAGATTGATATGTATTTGATGGGCAAGACCAGCCTACCGAGCAAGAACGCGCTGGGGATGTTTGGGTGAGAGGCTTGAGATTGACGTAAAAAAGAAGCCCCGGAAGCTATTGCTTTTCGGGGCTTCTCCTTTAATCACATATACATAAGCTTAAATTTACGAACACCGTTTTCCTCATAGCACGTCAGCGTCTTTCGCAGGGTTTTCAGGTCTTCTACTATTTCCCCTTTACTCAAATAACCATAGTCTGGTGGGTAACCAGGCAATAGCTTAGTAGGTGTTATTTGTAGTGAAAGACCTGCATCCTGTTGCCGGGCTGGCCCATGTATTACCTGTTTATAATAATCAGGAAATGCCGCTATTTTATCTAGTAAGCTATTGATTAGAATTATAACTTTATCCGTATCATGCCAAATTGCGGGGGAGTCTTCAGAATCTTCTACCTCCTCATCTTCCTCGTTAGGACTATAGTATTGTTCGTCTTCGTCGTAACTGATTTCTTGAAATACTGACAGGTCAATCCGCAGAATTTGGCTCACTTGTGACACTTCAGCATAGTCATCATAGCCCCCTACCTGTTCAAAAAAGAAAGATAAACTCTCGGGGAATTCATTTTCGCAGTGCGCCTCCCCACCTGGCATGATGTAGTAATCCATTCCCATAATCGCAGTACTTTATAAAAGTGAAGTTTAGTTTTACTTTGCTAATATCAAAATCAAATTACCGTCCTTATCTAACTCTGTTATTTATTTGGCTTTCCAAATTTGGCAATCCAGCCCTAGCAATAATCTCCCTCGCCTTTTCCATTTTCTCAGGAAAAAGCGCCGCATTGTCTTCTTTATTCAGTTCAGGGTTGTGGATGATTATCGGCGCTCCTATGGTGCCCGGTTCATCAGTCGTTTTCACAGTAGCTCGCTCAGTCAGTTTTTAACTGGTCGTACTGGCGTATTGGGTATCCCTAACTGGGCAATGGCCTGCTTAGCCTTCTCTACTTTTTCAGGAAAAAGCACCACGTCTCGCAGCTTGTTGAGCGCCGGGTCAATAATTACCAGCGGCACTTTACTGGCGTTAAGTTCAGTGATAGTTTTCATGATAATTTATTGTGAAGATGAGCGATAAAAGCTGTGTAGGATTTACCTTTTTCAAACGCTTGCCATTCCTCCTGATATTCTCCGTAGATGGCAAAATCGGTGGTTAGCTCAGCGTAGTGGGTAGCAATGGCCATCTGGTAGAGCCGGGTGCGGGCAGCGGTGCTACCCGAAAGATAAACCCAAGCTGCCGGATGCTGGTCGAAGAAAGCATAAACCGCTGCTACGACAGTAGCCAGCACCTTCACGCTATCACCGTTATCGCTGATTGCCAAGTTATCTAGCTGGCCGGTTGCAGGATGCTCGTCGCCAAAAGCCAAGTTATAGATTTCCTCCTGGTTAATCAGCGTAAACTGGATTCGCTTCGGAATAAGTCCCTTGCGACCCTCGCTTACGAAGCGATAAACGGACAGCTCCTCGTCAGCTTTGAGCTGGTATTTAGGCAGTTTCATAGGCTGCCCAAATATAGCGTTACCGTGGGAAGCAAGCTCCCTTACCGCCCGCCATCCACTTTCACTGAGCCATTGCACATATCGCCCTCCGGGATGCCGGTGAGCCACAGGCGCAGTTGCTTGGTGCGGGCTTTGGTGAGCTCTTCCAGACCGTTGGAGTAGCACACGGGGAAAAAGCTGCCGTATTCGACCAGAGAATTGGTGGCGGGGTAGCGGGCTTTCATCTCGGCATCGCGAAACTGAATCCAGCGCTGCTGGGCAGTTTTCAGGCTTTGCAGGAAAGCGGTTTTGGTGCGGTACTCTTTGAGAATCTGCTGGTAGACGCGGTTCAGCTCCTGGTCGGCCTTGCGGTAGGCGGCATCCGCGTCCTGGTTGAGCTGGCCCTGTGACTGGCCGAAGCTGCGGATACTAAAGAGGCTACACGCCAGCAATAGAAGAATGGGTTTCATACGGTAGAGAATGGGGCGTTTGCTACTCGCGGGCATACGATAGCCAGGGGCTTTTTGCTGCCGCGTAGGCCAGCCCTACAGCTGCTTGGTGAGCAGCAACCCGCTGTACGAATACCCATTCACGTTCACGCCTTGCAGCGGCGCAAACGAGATGCCCCGGCGGGCAGCCACCTTGTGCAGCTGCGGCACCACGATGCCCGCCGTGGCCCCCACGGCGTAGCCCACGATGTTATCGGACAAGAAGTGCTTGCCGGCCTGGAGGCGGAAATACGCCACGGCGGCGGGCACCGCCGCCGCCGCACCCCACACGTAGGGCCGGGCCGGCGAGTCGGGGTTGTAATCGTGGAAAACCTTGGCCGCGAAGAAGGTAGCCGCTGCCGTATGCGCCGTGTGGCCCGCGAAAAACGAGTTGGTCTGGATGCGGCTGGTGCGCAAGTCACCGCCCTCGGGGCCGTAGAGAAAGGGCCGGTAGCGCGGGATATTGCCGATAGAGGTCGTAAAAAGCGCGTCGGCGGCCAGCACGGTTTGCACGTAGAGCGCCAGCGTTTGGCCGTAGTGGCTGCGGATGGCCGGGCTCAGGGCCAGCAGGCCGGGGGCCACTACCAGCGAGGGGTAGCACAGCAGGTCGCTGGCCGTTTGGGCGCGCTCGCTGAAAAAGCCGGCCGAAAAGCGGTCGAAGCTGGGCACGTCTTCCTTGCGCAGCGCGGCCAGCTCGGTAGCGTTCAAGCCCGTGCGCTGCATCGAGCGGTAGAGGCCGAAGCCGCTCACGGCCAGCTCGCCGGCGATGATGGAGCCATCGACGGCGAAGCGCGTGTGGTAGGGCGACGGGGCTTTTTGGGCGGTGGCGGGCAGGCCGGCCAGCCCCAGGGTGCCAGCAATGACTAAGGTAGCAAGTTGCTTCATACAGCTAAAAATGAAGCTAAACGCAGTGCTTACGGACAGGGTTATTAGCGCAGCAGCATTTATAGCCCAAGGCTAGTACTTACGCCGCAGCGCATCGAACCCCAACAGTTCCGGCACCGCCAGCGCCGCCGCTACGGCCTGGTACACGGGCTCCAAATCGAGGCGCGACATGCCGAGGGCACGCACCAGCAGCACGTTATCCCGCGCCTGGGTCACGGCTACCACGCTGGGCCGGCCGGCCAGCGTGGCGTGCAAATCCGTCTGGCCGGGCGGCAGCAGCTGGCGCAGGGCGGCGGCCAGCCGCTGAAACTGCGCGCCGGTCGGCGGCCCCACCAGGTAAAGCGACAGCGCCGACTGATACGACCCAAACGTGGCCTGCGAGGTAGCCAAATGCTCCTCGGGCCGCAGGGCGAAGCGGTCGAGTAGCGCGAGGCGGCCGGCCACGGTCACGCGCAGCTCGGTAGCGAAGGAGGTAAAGGCGAATTTTTCGCCCAGGTCGGTGCGGCCGGCGTGGGTCCAGTCGGCCAGTAGCAGGGTGGCGCTTTCGTGCAGGTGCCAGTGCTGGGCCTGGTAGTAGCGGCTGGCGGCCTGGGGCACCAGCGGGTCGGGCAGCACCACAGCCAGGGCGTTTGCGGCTACGTAGCCTTCGGTGAGTTGCTCGGCTCGGCGGCCGTCGAGGCTTTTGAAGATGCGGGTATTGGCCTGGGTGCTGAGTAGCAGGCGGCTGCCAGCCTCGCAGCGCACGCGCAGCCGCAGGCTGTCGCCGGCCAGCAGGCCGCCGCCGTAGCTGGCCAGCACGGCGTGGCAGGCGGGGCCGGCCGGCGCAGCGGGGTTGATAATTTTGAGGGGCTGGAGGCTGCGGCTGGCCACCAGGCGCGACTGGCCGCGCACCTGGGCCACGGTGAGCGCACTCCACAGGGTGGCGTCGGCGTCGGGCATTGGGGCGGCAAGGTAAGGCGGTGTAGCTTGGACGCTGCGAGTCCGAGCGCGAGCGCAGCTCGCAGCCGCGTTTGTTTGCGTAAGCTGAGTAGCACCTCCCAGGCGTAGATGCGGGCTGCGCCCGCGCTCGGACTCGCAGCGTCCAAGCTACAGCGGCCAACCTCGTGCCCCGGTTACCAGTTATACGGCCACCTCTTTTCACTTTCTCAATGGAAAACCTAACCGGAAAAACTGCCCTCGTGACGGGCGCGGGCAAAGGCATCGGCAAAGCCGTGGCCATCGCCCTGGCCAAAGAAGGCGTGAATGTGGGCCTGCTGGCCCGCTCAACCAGCCAGCTCGAAGAAGTAGCCGCCGAGCTACGCGCCCTGGGCGTGAAAGCCGCCGTAGCCTCGGCCGACGTGGCCGACGAAGCCGCCGTAACCGCCGCCGTGGCGCAGCTCAAAGCCGAGCTCGGGCCGGCCGATATTCTCATCAACAACGCCGGCATCGGCACGTTTGCCAAGTTTCTGGAGATGCCCTCGGCCGAGTGGGAGCGCATTATCCGCGTCAATTTGCTGGGCGTGTACTACGTGACCCGCGCCGTGCTGCCCGACATGCTGGCCCAGCAAAGTGGCGACATCATCAACGTAGCCTCGACCTCGGGGCAGCGGGCCGCCGCTGGCAGCAGCGCCTACAGCGCGTCGAAGTTTGCCCTCATGGGCCTCACCGAAGCCCTCATGCAGGAAGTGCGCAAGAGCAACATCCGGGTGTCGGCCCTCACGCCGAGCACCGTGGCCACCGAGCTGGCCATCAGCAACAACCTCACCGATGGCAACCCCGACAAGGTGATGCAGCCCGAAGACCTGGCCGAGTTTATGGTGGCGCAGCTTAAGCTGAACCGGCGCATTTTCATCAAGGAAGCAGGCATGTGGTCTACTAACCCGTAAGCGGTTGCCCTGGCGCGTAAACCTCACCCCCCAGCCCCCTCTCCAAAAAAGAGGGGGAGCCAGATTTGAGTTGAGAGTGTTGAGTGTTGAGTGTTGAGTTAAGAGTTACTCAACAACTCAAAACTCCTAACTCAGAACTCTTAACTCGTCAGGCTCCCCCTCTTTTTTGGAGAGGGGGCCGGGGGGTGAGGTTCACGTGTGCAATCCGCCCCCAACCGGCATCGTACTGGCGCACGCCAGTACCCTACCCTATGCCGCGACTGCTACTCTTCTTGTTTTTCTGCGGAATCTTCACCACCGCCCAGGCGCAGCAGCGCCTCGCGGCGGCCCGGCAAAGCAGCTACCTCACCAAGGTTTTTCGCCTCAGCGAAGCCCAGACGCGGCACCTCTACGAGCACGGCCTGCGCGCCGCCCGGCCCGATTTTTTCGCAGTGCCCGTCGATTCGTTTCCGACTGACAGCCTGCGGCCCCGGCCGCTGCCGCCGGGCTACTACCTGGTGGCCCACACCGAGGGCGCGCAGCTGGTATACTGGCTGCGCACCGAAACCAACCGCACCGTAGAAGTCCTTAGCAACCAGGTCGATTTGGCACTGGTGGTGCGCGACTCGCTGGGTTGCCTGCTGCCGGGGGCGCGGGTGCAACTGGGCCGCCGCCCGGTGCCCTTCGATGCCGCCACTGGCACCTACCGCCGGGCACGGCGCGGCCACGCGGGCTTGCTGGCCGTGGCCTATGGCGGGCGCACCACGTTTCACGCGCTGGAGCAGCCCCGGCAGGGGCTGCACTCGCTGGGCGGGCGGGTGTGGCGGCGGGTGGTATTAGGCTGGCCGCTGGGCTACGCCACGGGGCCGCTGCGCCAGCTGGGGCACGATTTGCGGCACGCCTCGCGCGCTACCACGGGCCTGGTGGGGCTGGTGCGCTCGCCCTTTAATGATGATGTGCGCGACGAGCGCCAGCGCCATCGGCGCTACCGCCGCCAGCAGCGCTGGGCCAGCTACCTGGTGCTGAGCCAGCCGCGCTACCGGCCCACCGCCGACACCCTGCGCCTGAAGGCGCGGGTGCTACGCCGCCGCACTGGCCGCCCCTACCGCGGGCCGCTCACGCTGTGGCTGTCGGCCGACGAGCCCGCGCCTGACGAGCCGGGCAAGCGCCTGGCCGAGTTGCGCCCGGTGCGCCCCGGCTCCTACGAATACGTGCTGCCGCTGGCCGATACGCTGGGCTTGCGCACCGATGAGGAGGCGTATGTCTACCTCACTAACCGGCGCGGGCGCGAGGTGGCTCGCCAGCGCTTCCAGGTCGAAGACTACGAGCTCGACAATGCCCACTACGCCCTGCGCGTGGCCGAAAGAACCCAGCGCCACGGCCAGCCGCAGGCCGTGTACCTGCGCGGCACCGATGCCAACGAGCTGCCCCTGCTCGATGCGCAAGTGCGGCTGGCGGTGGTGCCCCAGCGCGAGCCGGGGCTGCTGCCGCGGCAGCAGATTTTCATCGCCGATACGCTCTGGACGCACACCCAGGCCCTCGACCCGGTGGGCGAAACCCGCGTGAACCTGCCGCCCGGCATCTTTCCCGACGTGGATTTTGGCTACGAGGTGCAGGCTACCTTCCTCACCGCCGACAACGAGCGCCACCTCGAAACTACCAGCGTAGCCTACCAGCGCGACCCCGGCCGGCTCCAACTCTCGCTCAGCGCCGACTCGGTGCGCCTCACCTACGACTCGCTGGGCGTGGCCCGGCCGCACCGCGCCCTGTTGCACCTCGATGCCCGCGCTGAGCCCGGCCGGGCCGCTACCCCGCCCCGCGCCGTGCAGCTGCCGCTGAGCGTGCCGCTCAATTTTCTGACCGCCACCTACCGCCTTACCGATGCGGCCGGCCGCTCGGCCAGCCTCGACCTCGACGCGGGCAATGCTGGCCTCAGCCTGCGCTCGGACCGCACCGCCGACTCGGTGCTGCTGGCCGTGGACAACCCGCGCCGGGTGCCGTTCTGGTACTTCGTGTACCGGGGCAACGCGCTGCGCTACCGGGGCTACGGCGCATCTTACCAATTAAAAATCAAGGATAAAAGCGCGGCGGCGTGGCACGTGTCGCTGCACTACCGCTGGGGCGCAACCCTGCGCGTGGCCGAGTACACGGTGGGTTTGCCGCCGCGCCAGCTGCTGGTGGCCACCGACCAGCCCGCCGTGGCCTACCCCGGCCAGAAAATCAAGCTGGGCTTCATCGTCACCGACGAGCGCGGGCGGCCCGTGCCCGATGCCGACCTCACGGCCTACGCCTACAACCACAAGTTTGGCGCGCCCAACCTGCCGGCCGTGCCCACGCTGGCGCGGCCGGTGCTGGGGCGGGCAGCGCGGCGGCGCTTCAAGCTGGGTGCGGCGTTTGACCGGGATGCGACTACCCGCCAGCCGCTGCCGTGGGCGCGGTGGCGCACGCGGCTCGGGCTCGATTCGCTGCAATTTTACCGCTTTCTATATCCTGATACCGGCCTGTTTCAGGAGTACCGGCCCGCGCCGGGCGGGCTCACGCAGATAGCGCCGTTCGTGGTCGATTCGGGGCGGGTGCAAGCGCCCATCGCGATGTACGTCGATGGGCAGCCGGCTTACATTCATCTAATAAACTACCGGGAGCCCTACACCCTGGTGGCCGACAGCGGCCACCACACGCTGAGCTTGCGCCTGCCCGACCGGCTTATCACCCTGCGCAACGTGTACCTGCGCCCGCAGCACAAGCTTACGCTCAGCATCGACCTTAACCACCCCCGCCCCGAGCTAACGGTGGAAAAGCGCCCGCGCCAGCTCACGCCCGCCGAGCAGCTCACGCTGAGTCGCACCGTCTTACTGTTCGATGAGCGCCGCAACTTCACGCTCACCGCGCTGCGGCAAGGCCAGCTGTTGCGGGTGTTGCGCCCCGATGGCTACGGCCTGACCGGCCCGTTCCGGCCCGATTCGGTACTGCTGCGCCGGGCCGACGGGCTGCGGCTCAAGTTCTTGTTTGAGCCGCTGTTTGCCTACACGCCTCAGCCCAAGCTTCTAAAAATGGTGGCCGTACCACCGGCGCGCTTCGGCCGGCTCAACGGGGCCGGGCTGCCCGACCTACTGCCGCTGGCCGATTTTGCCCTCACCGAGGCCAGCATCCGGCCTTGGCTCTACCCAGCGCCCCTCGCGCCCGAGGCCGAGCTCGACGAGCCTACCCAGACGCTGCCCGGCCAGGGCCGCCTGGCCCTGCGCCTGCCGCCGCGCCCCGACACGGCCCGCCACCCGCTGCCCACGCTGCGCTACGTGCTGCTCACGCGCCCCGACCAGCCCAAGTACCTGCGCCTGAGCCGGCAATACCGGCTGCTGGCCCTGGCCCCCGGCCGCTACCGGGTGGCCGTGCTGCTCAGCGACAGCACCTGCCTGCTCCCGGCCGGGCTGGCCCGCGTGCAGGCCGATGGCCAGCTGTACTTCCAGCTGCGCTGGGCCGACCGGCAGCCGGCCGGGGCGCTCAGCCGCCGCATCGGGCGGCTGGTGCGGGCGCGCTACTTCCCCGTGACGCGGGAGCCGGCCGCCGCGCCGCCCGCCCGGCCCGAGCCACCATTGCCTATACACCTGGGGCCGCCCCGGCCCGACTGGCGCACGCTGCACGGTCAGGTAATCGACCGCAAAACAGAGGAAGGGCTACCGGGCGTAACAATTCTAGTGAAAGGCACAGCTGTTGGTACTGCAACCGATGCTGATGGCAGCTTCACGCTGCAAGTGCCGCCGGGTAGCCTGACGCTACTGGCTGCCTCTATCGGCTACACTACTGAAGAACAGCTTATTACTACCGCTAACGAAGTCTATTTTAAGCTGGGCATCAGTAGTTCGGCTTTAAATTCGGCCCTGAACGAAGTGGTGGTAGTAGGCTACGGCTCGCAGCAAGTCAGCTACATGACTGGCGCAGTCTCAACCATCAGCTACGGCTTGCAAGGCCGGGTAGCGGGCGTGCAAGTCACCTCCGGCAGCGGCTATATCCACGGTGGCATTACGCTGCGTGGCACCCGCTCGGCCACGGGCGGCGAGCAGGCGCTACTCGTGGTGGATGGCCAGGTGTACACGGGCAACCTGGCCGATATCTCGCCCGACAACATCGCCAACGTAACGGTGCTGAAGGATGCCGAGGCCACGGCTACCTACGGCGCGCGGGCCGCCAATGGCGTGCTCATCATCACCACCAAAGGCAGCCCCGACCTCGGCAAGCTGCGGCCGCTGCCCACCCTCGCCCCGCCCACCCTGCCCGACGTGCCCGCCGGCGACCCGCGCCTGGCCTTGCGCCGCCGCTTCCGCGACTACGCCTGGTGGCGGCCCACCCTCGTGACCGACGCGCAGGGCCGCGCCACTACCGACGTGGTGCTGCCCGACGACGTAACCAGCTGGGACACCTTCGTAATCGGCTCGGACGGGCACCGGCGCACGGGCGCGGCCACCGGGCGGCTGCGCTCGTTCAAGGGCCTGCTGGCCGAACTGGCCGGGCCGCGCTTCTTGGTGGCCGGCGACCGGGCGCAGGTGCTGGGCAAGGTGTTAAATTACCAGCCCGACACGGCGCAGGTCACGACCACCTTTAAAGTAGGTGCGCAAACCGTGCGCAGCCAGGCCCGGCGCGTGGGCACGTCGGTTGTCGATACGCTGACGGTAACGGCCCCGGCCGCCGGGGCCGATTCGGTGCAGGTTACGTTTGGCCTGGCGCAGGCCGGCGGCTACGCCGACGGCGAGCAACGCAGCCTGCCGGTGCTGTCAGCCGGCACCCGCGAGCAGCTGGGCACCTTCGCGGCCATCACGGCCGCCGACACGACCCTCACGCTGCCGCTCGATGCCAAGCTAGGCGAGGTGACGGTACACCTTGAAAGCGACGCCCTACCCACGCTGCTAGCCGAGATAAAACACGTGCAGGCCTACGCCTACCTCTGCCACGAGCAGCTGGCTTCCAAGCTACTGGCGCTGCTGCTGGAGCAGCACATCCGGGTGGCGCGGGGCGAGGAGTTTCGGGGGCAGCGGGCGGTGCAGGTGCTCATCCGCAAGCTGCGGCAGGGCCAGCCGCAGCCCGCGGCGCTGTGGGGCACCTGGCCGGGGGCCGCGCCCAGCGTCTGGGTGTCGGCCCACGCGCTGGAAGCGCTGCTGGCCGCTGAGAAGGCTGGTTTTAAAATCGACCTCGACAAGCCGCAACTGCAAGCCCGCCTGCTGCGCGAACTGGATGAGCGCCTGAGCACGCCTGCCCCGCCTGCACCGCTGGCCGCCCAACGGCGCGGGGCGGCCGCGCTACCCATCCCGCCCAGCCCCGATGCCGACGAAGCCCTGCGCCTGCTGCGCGTGCTGCACCAGCTCGGTACCGCCACCGACTACCGCACCTACCTCGACCGCCTCGACCGCGCCCAGCCCGGCCGCCGCGCCCTCGACCGCTACCTGGCCAGCGTGGAACTGCGCCAGCAATTGGGCCTGCCCTACCAGCTCGACAGCCTGCGGCGCTACCGCCTGCGCACCGCGCTGGGCGGCGCGTTTTACGCCGATACGGCGGGCCGCAACACCTACTACCGCTACCTGCTGCCCGACCGTGTGGGCACCACCCTGCTGGCCTACCGCGTGCTGCGCGCCCAGGGCGGGCACGCGGCCGAGCTGGCGCGCATCCGCACGTTTTTGCTGGAGCTGCGCGGCGGCAGCTACTGGGGCAGCACCTACGAGGCCGCCCAGATATTGGCTACCATTGGGCCCGATTTGCTGGGGCCGGGCGGGCAGGCGGCTACGGCCCAGGTGCAGCTGGCGGGCGCGCCGGCCGCCGAGGCAGCGGGGACTATCAGTAAGTTTCCGTTTGACTTGAAGCTGCCCGCCACCGGCGCGCTCACGCTGCGCAAAACCGGCGCGCTGCCCGTGTACGCCACCGCCTACCAAACCCGCTGGAACCCCGCGCCCGAAGCCGTAGCCAAGCCTTTTACCGTGGCGACTACGCTGGCGGGCCAAGCGGGCCGCCGCCTCAGCCTGCGCGCCGGCCAGCCCGCCGAGCTCGTGGTGACGGTGGATGTGCAGGCCGAGGCGCGCTACGTGCTGCTGGAGGTGCCCATTCCGGCGGGCTGCTCCTATGGCCCCGCCCCGGTGCGCAACTCGCTCGAAACGCACCGCGAAAACCTGCGCCACCAAGCCGGCATTTTTGTTGACTACCTGCCCGTTGGCCGGCACACGTTCCGGGTGGCGGTGCAGCCGCGCTACCGGGGGCAGTACACCCTCAACCCCGCCCGCGCCGGGCTGGTGTATTTTCCCACCAAATACGGGCGCGCGGGCAGCAAGCAGGTGGGCATTCGGTAGGCGTTTTGGGCTTGAGGCGCTGGCCGCACACACCGCCCGCTTAACCTGAACCATAGACGGCAGCGTAAGCCGGGGCTAAACGAGCAAACGGCCCGTTCACCGTTCGTTTTGGACTATTCACCTAAAAAGCCAGGAGGCCAAAAAACGGCCGGGTAGTTTTGCGTCAGCTAAGTGCAATTCGCCAGTGGTTGGCCAATTCAAAACTAGCGCTACTATGCTGTCCGCCATGCGTTACTCGCCCGCTGCTACGCCCGCCCCGGCTGCTCCTCTCCGCTGCCTCGTCGTTGATGGCGACCCAGGCGCGGCGGCGGCGCTGGCGGCCTGCGTGCAGCAAGCGCCCGCGCTTTCGCTGGTGGCCAGCTGCACCAGCCCCGCCCAAGCGCAGGCCTATTTGCGCACGCAGCCGGTCGATGTGCTTTTCTTGCCCATCGAGCTGCCGCTGCTGGCCGGCCTGCGGCTGCTGCGCCCGGCGGGCCAGGGGCCGGCGGTGGTGCTTACCTCTTCTTACCCCGACTACAACCTGCAGAGCTACGGCACCTACGGGGTGGTCGACTACCTGCTCAAGCCCTTTTGCCCGGCGCGCTTTCGGCAGGTGGCGGGCCGCCTGCACACGCAGCGGCCGGCGGCCGGGCCGGCCCTCACGGGCGGCATGTTTGCCCAGCCCCGCACCGATGGCTTGTATTTGTGGGTAAACCAGCAGCTGGTGCAGCTGCGCCTGGCCGAGGTGCTGTACGTGGAAGACCTAGGCACTTGCACGCGCATCAAAACGCTGCACCAGGAGCTGACTACCGAAGAGTCGTTTGCGGCGCTGGCCGGCCAGCTGCCCGAGCCGCAGTTTTTGCGCATCAACGCTACCTGCACCGTGGCCCTGGGCCACGCCACGGCCGCCACCGGCCATGCGCTGGCCGTGGCCGGCCGGCGCCTGCCCCTGAGCGGCGCCTTGCAGGATGAAGTGCTGGCCCGCGTGTTTCAAACCAGCCTCTAGGGCTCGCCCGCTACCTCGCCAGCCACGGCGCAAAACAGTTTTTTATCTTTAAAAACCGGGTTTTACGGTACTATTCGATTTTAAAACCAGACGCTCCCCAGCCAGCGCCCGTTGTTTGGCTTCTGCTTAAAACCAGGCCGTTTTTCTTACGTTTGAGGTGTAACTATTCTATTGGCTCACCTTATTTTGTTATGAAAAAGTCCTTACTCGGCCTGGCGGCGCTCGCGATGCTGGCCGCCTGCCGCGAGTCGAACACCAGCATGAAGAGCGCGCCGTCGGCCGAGCCTATCGCAAGCACCAAAACGCTGTGCTACGATACTACCTACGCCACCCCGGCGCAGCAGCCCCGCGCCTATTCCTACACCACCGACATTGTGGTGGGCACCGGCAAAACCGTAACCGTGCCGGTGCAGATAGACTGGACTACCGTGACGGAAAATGGCTGCCCGCAGGTGGCTTCGGTGCGCGTGTACCAGCTCGGCGTGGCCGACCTGCGCACCAACGTAGTCGTGAAAACCCTGCGCGATGCCGCCTGCAAGCCCGGCCCCCTACCCAACAGCGACCAGCGCGCCACTACCGGTGCCGTGTATGTGAGCCTAACCTGCCAGGCCAAAGCCGTGCGGGCCTTTAGCAGCTTCCGCTTTACGCTCAATGGCTTGGGCTACCACGACTCGCTAGAGCCAACCCTAACGCCGGCTACGTCTGCGGCCCGGTAGTTGCCCGCGCCCATTTTCGCACGCAAACGTCCCGGCTACCAGCCGGGACGTTTTTGTATCCACACCCCGCACCCGGGCCACCTGCCCGAGGCCACGTTTGAAAACCGAGCAGCTGCCTCTACCACCAATGCCGACGGGTAGTCCGTCGCCTGCCCCTTGCTCAAGCCAGCATGTTCTTGCTATAAGTCTATTTATCGTTCAGCCCGCGCAGGTGCTCCAGGCAAAGGCCCCGTTGCGCTTGCCACGCGGCACCTCGGCACAGACTTTGCAAAACAAGTCTGGCCAGGCGCGCTTCACTACCTTGCTTGCCCGCCCCATACTAGGTTTTATCGTATTTGCTAGGACGCTTCCCAGAAGAAAGAAGATAATTATCAGAAACCAGTTAAAATATAAATCATATTTGCACTTTAACTAAGCAAGCACCTAGATTTGCGGCTGAATTAGGAAATTATAAGCTATCTAATTATGAATTATCTAAGTTACAAAGAAGCTTTTTCGGCACTAGTGCAAGAAAACGACGGCGTATTGCCAGACTTATACGAAACGGTTGAAATTGCAATTTTCTGCCATCCGGCCGATGCGCCTCCTATCACCACGGTGGCCGACGTAGTGGCGTATGCCATTATAGAGGCAAGCGACGAATTTCGGGTGCCTGCCTTCAGCCGGCAGCCCGCGCAGCTAGTGCCAGCCGCCCACGAGTACGCAGGCCCCTACACGGGTTTCGAGCGGGTGCTGGAGCTGGCAGTTACCTCCTACAACTAAAGACCTTTCTTCACAAAGTTCTATTTGCCAGCTTCGCCCCTAAAAGCACCTAGCCAGCAAACCCGCTGCGGGGGCTTTGCTGGCTAGGTGAGCGCTACGCAGTATTCAGGCGCTGATGACGGCAAGCGCATCGTAGAAGGGCAGCCCGCCTACGTAGGAGCGCGGCACGGGGCCGGGGCGGGGCAGCAGGTGGTCGCAGGTGCGGCTGAAGCTGTACAGAAGCGGCGGCAGGTGAGGCTCGGGCACCGGCACCTGCGGCAGTAGCAAATCGTTTTGCTGCGCTTCGAGAAAACTGATTGTCCAGTAAAAATCCCGGCTGTCAGCCTTCGTGAAAGCCATGTGCCAGTCGTCGAACTGCCGGCACGTGCTGCTGCCCCGGCACAGCAGGCGCACTTTGTGGTGGCGCGGGTCGGCCAAGATGCGGTCGAACAGCCGGGTTATGCTCTTGGCACTACCCTCCAGCACTTGCACAAAGTGCCCCTGGTCGTAGCACAGCAGCCCCGTAATATCGTCGCGGCTATTATTGGCCTGCGACTCTTCAAGCAAATCGGCAAGCTCCGCTTCGCTGAATGGCCGCACGGCCGCGCTGCAATACAGCAGGTAGTGCACCAGCTCGGCAGCGGGCGGCTCGCTGGGCCCGGTAGTCGACACCGTGTGCTGCGCCAGAGCGATAGCCCACTCCAGTGCTCCCAGCGATAAGGTGGTAGAAAAGATATTTCTGCTAGGCATGTGCGGAAAAAAGAAAGCTAACACCAAGGCGTCCTACCCGGGTGTCGGCAAAGAAGCAAAACAGCCGCTCTAGCGTGCCTGGCAAGGCTGCACCTGCACTAAGCGGGGCGGCTGTGGCCGGCATGGGCGTAGCGGGCGGTTGAGTGATGCGCAACAAGGACAATGATGAGCGGGATTGGTACCGGGCCGCCGCAGGGCAGGCACTATCTGCTCCGCCAACAGGCACTGGTTACTGTCGTGCCAGAGATAGTCGGCCCCGCCGTCAGGTATCAACGCGTAGAAAGGGTCAATTTGCATGACATGGAAAGTATACAGCCGCAGGCGCCTATACGGCCGCCGCCTTTAAACAGGTACCTACAGAGCAAAATCTTTGCTGGCTTAGGTTGAGGGCTTTTTAAGGTGCTTCACAAGCACGACAGCCCCAGAACAGCCCTTACCATCACTGCGCAGCATCATGGTATGCTACGTGAATCCTTGGCCTGGCGCAGCCCAGCCAATTTATGCGATTATGCTGATGCCCGGTTAGTGCAGCAAATTAATATAAAACAAAAAACGCCCTTAGCGTGAGGCTAAGAGCGTTAGAGTGATTCCGCTGGGATTCGAACCCAGGACCCGTACATTAAAAGTGTACTGCTCTACCAGCTGAGCTACAGAATCGGTACTTTTGTATTTGAGTTTTACAACCGCGGTGTTTTACCGTTTTTGTGGGTGCAAAAGTACAGCGCTATTTCTAATCTGACAACCTCGCGGCGAAAGAAATCCATTTTTTTTCGCGCGCTACGCATCGCCAGTAATCTTATTATTCTGCCTTTCTGTGCATTGTCCGCCCCTCCTAAAACAAGTTTTTTTTCGGCGGCTGGTTCTTCTTCAATGCCTACTCAGCACCAGCGTGCTGATTCTCTTTTCGAGCAGGGGCAGTATGAAGCGGCGCTACCCTTATACCGGGCGCAGGTTTGGCAACAGCGGCAGGTATCGGCGCGCCTGCTGCTAAGGCTGGCTTTCGCCGAGCATCAGCAAGCCCACTATACCGCCGAGCTGCTTTACCTGAACATGGCACTAATTCGGCAGCCACGCCTTAGCACTTGGCGGCAGCTAGCGGCGCTTGCCCAGCGCCAGCGGCTGGTGGGCTACCCTACTACTTGGCAGCAAGATGTGCGCATCCAATTGCTCCGCTACTACTACCCGGCACTGCAAGGCTTGCTTAGCATCGCCGTGCTGGCGGCAGTGGGCTTGCTGCTACGGCGTCGACGCACGGGCCGAGGCGTTTGGCTCGGCTATAGCTTCTACCTACTCGCTACAAGCGGGTACCTTTATTGGTTGAAGCCCGCCCCTATCGGCATTGTAGCGCGCCCAGGGGTAGCCCTTATGGCCGGGCCAGGCGCAGGGTCTGCTTGGTTAAGCACCGCCGCACCTGGCGACCGCTTACCGATACTAGACCGACAGGATATCTGGCTGCGCGTTCGCTGGCAAGAACGCACAGCCTACGTGCGCATTTCTGATGCATTTATATTAGAATAGAGCCAAATACGTCCGGTAAAAGCCGCCCTATTTATACCCCCGCTGACTACTAGGGCCATTAAAAATCGCCTTCCTCTTTGCGGAAATTAGCTAAAACAAGCTTATCGGTTAAGCCAGGCAGCCACTTATTCAAGAAAACTGTTAGTTTACCCTGAGCCGTTAAGACCAAAGTACGGCGGCGTTTCCTTACCGCTTCCCGCAACAAGCGAGCTACCTCCTCACTGCTCATCATGTTGCCTTCATCGCGTGGCGTATCGTTCTGGGCCCTCCCATCGGCCATCAAGGCTGCGTGCCGAATGTTAGACGCAGTAAAGCCCGGAGCAGCGGTGAGAATGTTAACTCCCTGTGGCAATAATTCGGTGCGCAAAGCTTCCAGAAAACCGTTCATAGCAAATTTGGAAGCGGAGTAGCCAGTGCGCCCCGGCAACCCCCGAAAGCCCGCTATACTACTAATACCCACTATAGTGCCTTTACTTTGCAGCAAGTATGGCAGTGCGGCTTTAGTAATATAAACGGTGCCAAAGAAGTTGGTTTGCATAAGCTGCTCCAACACTTTCACGTCAACATCAGCAAATTTTGCTCTCATGCTCAAGCCCGCATTGTTGATAAGAACGTCAAGCCGACCAAAAGCTGTAATTGTTTCGGCTATTACCTGAGTAGCCGCCGCTATATCTCCAACATCAGCTTTCACAGTATGGTATTTAACACCGGCAGCGTTTAATTCAGTAGCAGTGCTAGCTAATTTAACAGCATCCCGACCCGTAATAACTACTATATACCCTGCCCTACCGAACTCTAAAGCACATGCTCGACCTATACCAGAAGTACCTCCTGTGATAAGAACAACGTTATTTTTCATAAATGGTCAATGTTAAGCAAGTTACTATTCTAGGATACCCTTTAAGCATAAAATCATGATATAATATAACTACACAATTTAATGCATTCGTTTGTTTTATGGCTATAACTTATATTCACGAAAAGCAAATTTATTCCTATCAAGAAGCCAAGCATTGACACAAACGCAAAGCTCCCCCTGCTGGTCGCTGGTGAAAGCGAAGCAGGGGGAGCTACGTGTAAAGTTGGCGGCGACCGACTCTCCCACCGGTGAAGGCAGTACCATAGGCGCACCGGGGCTTAACGACTCTGTTCGGAATG
>NZ_DASTEP010000204.1:0-9807 GCF_035709525.1 Hymenobacter sp.
GGGCGGGGGTGTCCTTGTTGGTGAAGAGCAGTTCGACGTGGCCAGCCGGGGGGTAAGGTTCCCGCGTTTGGAGTCGCCTGCTGAAAACCATCCTCAAAAATCCCCGCCACCAGCTCACCGTCCACGCTGCGTTCCCTTACATAGGTAAAGAACTCATTGTTAAACCCAATGATAGCTGGCTCGCTCCGGTAGTTCACCGCCAGCGACTTAGGCTCCAGGTTTTGCTGCAAGGTGTAGTAGCGCTCGCTCAGCAGCCGCTGCATGTCCACGTCGCGCGCCCGGGCGGCCAGCGTGCCCGTGTCGCGCTGGTAGAGGCGCAGAATCTGCTCCAGCTCGCCGCCGCGCCAGCGGTAGATGGCCTGCTTGGCATCGCCCACGGCCAGCGAGAGGCCGCCGTTGCCGACCGCGTTTTCGACCAGCGGCAGCAGATTATTCCACTGCAACACGGAGGTGTCCTGAAACTCGTCAATCAGCAAATGGCGGTATTTCTCGCCCAGCCGCTCATAGATAAACGGCACCGGCTCGGTGAGCACGATGGCCGCAATGCGCCGGTTGAACTCCGAAATAAGCACCACGTTGCGCTCGCGGCTGATTTCCTCTACCAGCTTGTTCAGCTCGCTCAGCAGCGAAGCGTGGAAGAGGAAGGGCTGCAAAGCCTTTAGCAACAGATAGTTTGGTAGGTGCGAGAGGCGCAGCTCCAGCAGCTCGCCAAAGGCGGCTTCCAGCTCGGGCTGGGTGGCTTCGATGGCGGGCACCAGGCCCGCTTTTTTGGCTTTGTCGCTCCACCACTTGCCGCTTTCCACCACCTTGCGGGCCGTGGCGGTGGGGAAGTCGGCCTTGGCATCGGGCGCGCCCAGCCAGCGCTCCCAGTTGCGGAAATGCCCGTGAATGCCGTTGGCCCCGCCCGCCAGGTGCTCGGCCTCGACGCCCGCGCCGGCCAGCGCCGCCAGCGCCCGGTCGGCCTGCGCCTGCACCTGCTTTTCGAGGTCGTGCAGCCGCGCCCTTATGTCTTGGTCGAGCGCCCGGAAGTCGGCCATCGTCTTCTGGCCCAGCTGCGCCACGGCCTCGTGTACGCTCTCGCTGAAGAGGTTGCGACCAAAATTCAGCAGCTCGTCGGGCAGGCGGTTCCAGCTGCGGCCTTCCTCGGCCTGGCCCAGCGCGTAGTCGGCCAGGGTCTGGCTCAGCAGCTTGCTTTGCGGGTCGCGGTTCACCTTGTCGAGCAGCGCGGCCACCGCCGAGCGCAGCACGCTGTCGGTATCCAGCTCCACCTCGAAGGTGGCGGGCAGCCCCAGCTCGCGCGTGAACGCCAGCACGATGCGCTGCACAAACGAGTCAATCGTGCTCACCCCAAAGTCGGCGTAGTGGTACAGCACCAGCTTAAACGTGGCCCGCGCCCGCTGCCGCACCTCGCGCTGCCACTCGGCCGCCGTGCGCAGCTGCGGCGGCAGCTGCGCCTCCTGCGCCAGCTCGGCCGCCACCTCGGCCAGCAGGGCATCGGGCTTGTCGTCAGCGTCTTGCGCAAAGCGCCGCAGCGCCCCCACGATGCGCTCCTTCATCTCGCCCGCCGCGTCGTTGGTGAACGTGATGGCCAGAATATTCTTAAAATAGCTCGGGTTGAAGCTGCGCTCGCCGGTGGGGTCGGCGGGCTGCGGGTAGCCCAGCGCCAGCTTGAGGTATTCTTTCGTTAATTGGTACGTCTTGCCGGAGCCGGCCGAGGCGGAATAGATGCGGAAGGGGGCGGGCATTAATATATTTTACTCAAAATATATGAGAGCGTTTAGCAAGGTAATTCTACTTGGTGTCTGCCTAAGCTCAGTAGCGACTGTACCAATACAGAAAGGAGACGCTGCTAGTTTTTAAGTGTTAATGATGGAAAAGAGCCTGACTATTATAAGCTTCCTTCAGAAATAGAGCTTAGTTCAGATGAGCTAATTAAGATGAAGAAAATGTTGCGTAGGGCCGTGAATCGCCATAATTATGAAATGTACCAATACAAAAGCTGGCAGATTATGCTGGGTGAATATGGAGTGCAATACAAGGTGTCTATCAATAAAAAAGTCGAGAAAATAGTATGGATAAACGCATTCTGCAAAGAATCAGGCTTTAATTTTAAAAATCTGGATTCTGAAATTGTTAATGTGCTAGATGGCGGTAATTGCTTTTTTAATACTACGATTAATATCAAATCAGGCGAGGTAGCACCAATAAGAATTCACGGTTCTGCTTAATACTTAGTTTGGTAATAACCGCTCCGCCACCGCGCCCGGCACCCTTACCGGCCGACCGCTGCCCGCATCCAGCAGCACCCACTGCGTTTCGGCGGCGCAGAGGAGCTGCGCGTCGGCCACGCGCTCGATGCGGGTGCAGCGCTTCGAGCTGGCGCCCTTCACGTCGGCCACCCAGGTGAGGACGCGGAGTTCCTGCCCTTCATAAGCCGAGCGCAGGTAGCGGATTTGGTGCTCCTGCACCACCCACACCTGCGGCGGCATTTCGGGGCCAGTGGGGTAGAGCGCGTGCCAGTGGGCGGCGGCCACATCCTGCACCCAGCGCACGTAGGCCACGTTATTGGCGTGGCCGAGCTGGTCGATGTCAGAGGCTTCGACCACAAACGTGTGCTGAAAAGCGTAGGCCGGGGCGGCGGGCGTATCCATAAGGTAGTAGTGCGAACTTGGTGGTTCGCGTTTGGTAGAAGATGACCGCTACCGGGCGCGAACTACAAAGTTCGCGCTACGAGCACTACAGGCCAGCCAGCTAATACAAGCGCTGCCCGCGAAAGTTTTTTCGCCAGGCCGATGAAGTTCGGAAATTCTATCTATCTTTGGCGCAACTCAAGGCCCCGTGTTGCTGTTCCGGTCCGCTCCGGTGTAGTTAGCATCTTAGGTCCCCAGCGTTCGCCGGGCTTTGATGATACACCAATTTTTATTTTTTTATCATGCCGACCGGAACGGTAAAATTCTTCAATGAGACCAAAGGTTTTGGTTTCATCAAAAACGACGAAACGGGCCAAGACATTTTTGTGCACGTAACCGACCTCGTGGATGCCAAGACGCTCCAGGAGCGCGACAAAGTTCAGTACGAAGAAGCCCAAGGCCGTAAAGGCCCGAACGCCGTGAAAGTTTCGCTGATTAGCTAAGAATCTTTTGCCTTTGTGCTAGTGAAAAGGGCGTTTCCCGTAAGGGAAACGCCCTTTTTTGTTATTGCCCGTCGCCCGTGGGAACCTCACCCCCCGGCCCCCTCTCCAAAAAAGAGGGGGAGCCTGACGCCTACCTAACGACTGTTTTCGTCCGCTGGCGGTCGGCTTCCCCTCTTTTTTGGAGAGGGGGCCGGGGGGTGAGGTTCCCACGGGAGGCGAGCCACTTTCACCTTTTCCATTAGCTTTTCTCAAAGAAAATTCGTACCTTTGCACCCGCATTTGAGAACGGCCCCATTTTAGTGGCCGGGGTGGCCTAGGTTAAGTAAGTGGCTGCCGAGTAGTTCCCGTTTAGTTCGGTCGTATTTTTTCCGCCTTGTCGTTGTCAGGAAAGGTTGAGGGGGAAGAAGCGCCGCCGCTGTTGAGCCGGCTGTTTTCAGAGCGTAGTCTCATTCCCCGCACAAGCCACTAGTAGGTTCTGGAAGGAACCAAGTGGCTGCAAACTCCCTTTCTTTCCAACTTATGGAAAACCAAGTAGAAAACGCCGTCGAAAAAGCCAAAGTGCGTTTCGATGAGCTCAACCTCTCGCCCGAACTCCAGCGCGCCATCACCGAGATGGGCTACGAAGAAGCGTCGCCGATTCAGTCGGCCGCCATTCCGGTGCTGCTCGAAGGCAAAGACGTAATCGGCCAGGCCCAGACGGGCACCGGCAAAACGGCCGCTTTCTCCATCCCCGCTATCGAGGGTGTAAACGGCGATAGCCGTGATGTACAAGTGATTGTGCTGTGCCCCACCCGCGAGCTCGCGGTGCAGGTATCGGGCGAAATTCAGAAGCTCGGCAAGTACAAGCGTGGCCTGGCAGTAGTACCGATTTACGGCGGCTCGTCCTACGACCGCCAGTTCCGCGCCCTTGAGCGCGGCGTGCAAATCGTAATCGGCACGCCCGGCCGCGTGATGGACCACATCGAGCGCGGCACGCTGAAGCTCGACAAAGCCACCAAAATCATCCTCGACGAAGCCGACGAAATGCTCGACATGGGCTTCCGCGATGATATCGAGTACGTGCTCAGCAAGATGCCCGAAAACCGCCAGACGGTGTTTTTCTCGGCCACGATGAGCAAGCCCATCCTGGAGATGACCAAAAAATACCAGCGCGACCCGCAAACGGTAAAGGTCAACCACAAGGAGATGACGGTGTCGAACATCGAGCAGAGCTACTTCGAGGTGCGCGGCCCACAGAAAAAGGACGTGCTCACGCGCGTGCTCGACATGTACAACCTCAAGTCGACCATCATCTTCGCGAACACCAAGCGCATGGTCGATGAAATCGTGTCGGACCTGCAAGCCAAAGGCTACTTCGCCGACGGCCTGCACGGCGACATGAGCCAAGCCCAGCGCCAGAACACGCTCGATAAATTCCGCAAAAGCACGCTGGAAATCCTGGTTGCTACCGACGTAGCCGCCCGCGGCATCGATGTGGATAGCGTAGAGGCCGTATTCAACTACGACCTGCCCGCCGACGAAGAGTACTACGTGCACCGCATCGGCCGCACCGGCCGCGCCGGCAAGAGCGGCCGCGCCTTCACCTTCGTGAGTGGCCGCGACATCTACAAGCTGCGCGACATCATGCGCTTCACCAAGGCCGACATCAAGCTGGAGCAAGTGCCGAGCTTCGCCGACGTGTCGGAAGTGAAAACGACGCTGTTCCTCAATCAGATAAAAGAAGTGATTGAGAAAGGCAACCTCGACAAGTACGTGGGCCGCGTGCAGCGCCTGCTCGACCAAAGCGAAGACGTAACCTCGCTTGACATCGCCGCCGCGCTGCTCAAAATGACGATGAAGGAAGACAAGCGCGCCGAGCAAAGCCTCGACGCCGGCCGCGAGCGCGGCGCCAGCCGCCCCGGCTACACGCGCCTCTTCATCAGCATGGGCAAAAAAGACCGCCTGCACCCCCGCGATGTCGTGGAGTTGATTTCGGAAAATACCGCCCTGCAAGGCAACAAAGTAGGCGACATCGCCCTTTACGACAAGTTCAGCTTCGTGGAAGTGCCCGCCGAGTTTGCCGACGAGGTAGTAGCCCAGCTGGGCCGCAGCAGCATTCAGGGCCAGCCGGTTACGTTCAGCATCGCTACCCCGGTGCAAGATGCGGCCGCTAAGGAAGAAGGCAACAACCGCCCCGAGCGCCGTGGCTTCGGCGACGGTGAGCGCCGCGGCTTTGGTGGCGGCGACCGCCGCGAAGGTGGCCGCCCGCCCTTCGGCGGTGGCAACCGTGGTGGCTACGGCGACCGCCGCGAAGGCGGTAGCAGCTACGGCGGCGGCTACAAAGGCAACCGCGACGGCGGCAGCAGCTACGGCAACCGTGGCGGCGGCAGCTACGGCGACCGCCAGGGCGGCCAAGGCGGTGGCTACCAGCGTGGTGGCTACAAAGGCGGCCAAGGTGGCTACGGCGGCTACAAAGGCAAGCGCGACTACGACGAATAGACCGCAGATTCAAACGGATTTGTCGGATTTAACGGATACGCCTGCTGCGCAGGCTGACTAAGCGAACGATAGCAAAAGAGGCTGCTCATACGAGCAGCCTCTTTTGGTTATTGACCAGACCAGCGAAGTAATCGGCTAGCAAACAGCAAGTAGTAGCAAAAAAGGCTGCCCGCACGGAGTAGCCTTTTTTATTACTGGTCAGTTAGTCAGCTTGCGCAGCAGGCGTATCCGTTAAATCCGACAAATCCGTTTGAATCTGCGGTCAATCCTGCGGTCGGATTACTTCGACGAGTCGCGCAGGCCGCGGATTTCGTCGTGGGCGGCTTTCACGCCCTGGGCTTGCTTCTCGATAATCGATTTTAGGTCGCCGGGCAGGTCTTGTAGCTTGCTGGCTTCTTCGTAAGCCTTCTTGGCTACATCTTCGCCGCGCTCGCACTCGGCCAGGATGGCGTGGTTGTCGTGGCCGGTTACGGCAGCTTTCAGGTCAATCCAGGCATGGTGAATGGCACCTAGTACCGACGAACCTTCGTCCGTATCGGGCTTGAGGTCAAGCTTGAACATCTGGTCTTCGAGCTCGGTCACGTAGCTGGCGCGCTGGGCCGAGTACTTCTTGAACAGCTCTTTCAGGTGCTGGTCCTGCACGTCGACCATGGCGTCGGCGTAGCCTTTCTGGCCATCTTTAAGAACGGTAATGAGGGCGTTGAGGCCGGTTTGGGTGGCTTTGGCTTCCATAATAGGAAAGAAAAGTAAGGTGGAGAATGTTGCCCGGTTTACTAGTCAATGGCCCGCAGGGTTGCGGTGCCGTTCCAAGAAGCCCAAAAATTATTCCTATTCTGCAGCCGCCGCTGGTTGCGCGCGTGGCCGCGTGGCCGCCGCCATCGCCTGGCCCGCGAGGTAGCCCGTAGTCCAGGCCGCTTGAAAGTTAAATCCGCCCGTAATGCCGTCGACGTCAAGAACTTCACCGGCAAAATAGAGTCCCGGCACGCGGCGGCTTTCCATTGTTTTAAAGTTGACTTCGGCCAGCGGAATACCGCCGCAGGTCACGAACTCGTCTTTGTGGGTGGTCTTGCCCTGTACTTGCAGCGGGGTGCGCAGTAGCAACTCCAGCAGGCGGTTTTGGGCTTTGGCGGGCACCTCGCTCCAACGCGTTTCGGGGCCGATGCCGGCCTCGGCTACCAGCGTGCGCCACAGGCGGCTGGGCAAGCCAAACTGCGGATGGCCAGCTACTTGCTTCTTGCCATTATCGGCCCGAAACTGCTGCGCCCAGGGGCGCAGGGTATCATCGGTGTGCGCGGGGGCCCAGTTGATGAGCGCTGTGCCGTGGTAGCCCAGCTCGTGCAGGCGGCGCGCCCCCCAGGCCGAAAGCTTGAGCACGGCCGGGCCACTCACGCCCCAGTGCGTAACCAGTAGGGGGCCTTCGTATTGCAGCTTTTCGCCGGCCAGTACCACGCGGGCGTGCGGCACGCTCACGCCGGGCAGCTCGCGCAGGGGCGAAGCGGGCACGTTGAAGGTAAACAACGACGGTACCGGCTCCGCAATGGCGTGCCCCAGGTCGCGCAGCCAGTCATAGGCCCCCGATTTGGGGTTGCCGCCGGTGGCTATCAGCAGGCGGGCGGCGCGCAGCTCGGGCCCCAGGCCGGCGCTGCCTTCGCCGCTGAGCGCCAATCTAAAACCACCTTCTGGCAGTGGCTCGATGCGCTCGGCGGCGGTGCGGGTATAGATGCGGACGCCGGCTTGCCGGGCCGCGTCTTCGAGCGCGCGGGCGATGGTTTCGCTGCTGTCGGTGGTCGGAAACATGCGGCCATCGGCCTCGGTCTTGAGCTTGACGCCGCGCTTGGCAAACCACGCGATGGTATCGGGCACGCCGAATTTTTGGAATGCCTCTTTGAGCTGCCGGCCGCCGCGCGGGTAGTGCTGCACGAGCTGCGCCGCCGACTCGCAGGCGTGCGTCACGTTGCAGCGCCCACCGCCCGAAATACGAACTTTGCTCAGCAGCTTGGGGCTTTTTTCGAGCAAAAAAACTTCCGCGCCAGGGTTGGCTTCGGCGCAGGCAATGGCCCCGAAAAAGCCCGCCGCGCCGCCGCCGAGCACCACGATAGGTAGCGTGGTGGCGGGGTAGGCGAGGGGGGCGGTAAGTGGCGACATGCCGCAAAGATACCGCCGGCTTTTCAGGCCATGCTATCCGTTTCGCTCGGTGTGGCCGGGCAGGCCGCAATCGCCGCCAGCACATCATCGTACCTGAACTGGTAAGGTAAGATGCTGCGCAACAGGCTGCTATCAATCGTTTTGCCCGGCTCATAGTCGGGCCGGAAGGTAGGCGGCGTGAGTCCCAGAAATTTGGCGGCCGCCGGGTAAAACTCGCGACGTGGAGGGTGCGACAACGCACAGACGTTCAGCGTATAGCCCCAGATGTTATTCCGGATAATCGTGCTGAGCACCCCGATGGCATCGGTGAGGTGCAGCAGGTTCACAGGCGCGTCGCCCTGCGGCAGGTCGCGGCGGCCAGCCAGAAAGCGCCCGGGCGCCCGGCCGGGGCCAATGAGGCCGCCCAGGCGCACTACCGTGCTGCTCCACTGCCCGTAGCGCGGCACGAAATGGCCCTCGGTGCGTAGCACGTCGGACGCCGCGTCGCGGGTGCTGATGGCATCCTGCTCGCGCATCAGGCGTGGTTCTTCGGGATACACGCCGGTGGTCGATACAAAGAGCACCGCCTGCAAGCGGGCGGCAGCCACGGCCCGGTGCACCGGGCGCAGCAGCTGCGGGTAGCCCCCGGCAATGGCAGCACGGGGCGGTACGTTGAGTACCAGTACGCTAGCGCGGCGCAGCAGGTCGGTCAGGCGGGCTTCGTCGGCGGCCGAGAAGTCGGCGCCTAGCTGCAACAGGTGCGGCTCGATGCCCGCTGCTTGCAGCAGCGGAAGTTGCTCGGGAGAGGTAGTAGTACCCAGCACCCGGTAGCCCTGCGCGAGCAAGGCCTGGGCCAGGGGAAAACCCAACCAGCCGCAGCCCAGCACTGCTACGGTAGCGCCTGGAGGGGCAGCGGAAAGAGGCATGAAAATCTGAACAGGTACGTAAGCTAAGCTAAGCTATTAGCTTGCAAGTTGCACACAAATCTTGAAATAGTGCCGGTAGTTTTCGATGAATGCGGCTCATTTCTGGCCGAAACAGCTGCCTGGCGCGCTTAGCTGTTTTACCTTCGGCGCATTATTGTTGCAAATCTTCCCACCTCCCCGCTCGCTCATGTCTTCGCCTTACACCCAACCCATGCTGCGCGACAATGCGCTGGCCGGCAAAACCATCATCGTAACGGGCGGCGGCACCGGCCTGGGCCGGGCCATGACCACCTACTTTCTGCAACTCGGGGCCAACGTGACCATCACCAGCCGCAAGCTCGACGTGCTGGAAGCCACCGCCGCCGAGCTGCGCCAGCAAACTGGCGGCCGGGTGCTGGCCGTGGCCTGCGACGTGCGCAAATATGACGCCGTAGAGGCCATGCTGGCGCGCACCTACGAGGAGTACGGCCGGGTAGACGTGCTGCTCAACAACGCGGCCGGCAACTTCATCAGTCCCACCGAGCGCCTGAGCCACAAGGCGTTCGATGTAATAGTAGATATCGTGCTGAAGGGTAGCTACAACTGCACCCTGGCCGTGGGCAAGCGCTGGATAGCCGACCAGCAGCCCGGCACCATCCTCAACATCGTGACGACCTACGCCTCGGTGGGCTCGGCCTTCGTGGTGCCTTCGGCGGCGGCCAAGGCGGGCGTGCTGGCCCTCACCCGCTCGCTGGCCGTGGAGTGGGCCAAGTACGGCATCCGCTCCAACGCCATCGCGCCCGGCCCGTTCCCCACTGAGGGGGCGTGGAGCCGGCTATTTCCCGAGCCGCTGGCCAGCCAGCTCGACCCCGCCGCCAGTGTGCCGCTCAAGCGCGTGGGCCAGCACCAGGAGCTGGCCAACCTGGCCGCCTACCTGGTGTCCGACTTTTCGGCCTACGTCAACGGGGAGGTCATCACCATCGATGGTGGCGAGTGGCTGAACGGGGCCGGCGAGTTTAACAAGCTCGGTGCGCTGACCCCGGACATGTGGGACCACATTGAGAAAACCATGCGCCGCTAGACCGCAGATTCAAACGGATTTGTAGGATTTAACGGATACGCCCGCTGCGCGGGCTGACTACTCGAACGCAGGGTAGCCTTCGGCTA
>NZ_DASTEP010000205.1:0-14627 GCF_035709525.1 Hymenobacter sp.
GTCAGGAGTTAGTTCTCCGGTAGAGATGCTTCGACTCCGCTGCGCTCCGCTCAGCATGACGGGCGTTTTTGGGGCTACTTTCCAGTTCCAGCGCCCGCACCCGCACCACCCTGCGCGCCCGCCGGCTTAGTCGGGTCGCCGACCTGAATCTTCGAGCCCTCGTGCAAATTCTGGATGCCGTCGCTCACGATGGTTTCGCCGGCTTTCAGGCCCTGGCGCACCACGGTTTTGTCTTTTACTTTGATGCCAGTCAGCACCTTGCGCTGCGAGACTTTGCTGCTGTCGCCCACCACGTACACGTAGAACTCGCCCATTTGCTCGGTCACGGCGCGGGCCGGAATCACGAGCTGCTCGCCGGTGTCCTGGTTGAGCACGCGCAGGGTTGTGTTCATGCCGGCTTTCAGCAGGCGGCGGGGGTTGGGAAACTGCACGCGCACTTTCAGAGTGCCGGTTTGCGGGTCCACGGCGCGGTCGATGGTTACGATTTTGCCGGGCAGTTTATACGTCTGGCCGCCGGGCACTTGCAGCGTGAAGATGGAGTCTTGGCGCACGCCTTTGGCCTGTTGCAGCTTAGTGAAGCGCGCAATGTCCTTCTCGCCAATATTCACATCCACCGCAATCGGGTCTTCGGCCGACACCGTGTTAATGAGCGTCTGGCCCTGCGTCACGAGCGCCCCGAGCTTCACCTGCGCGATGCCGATGGTGCCCGTGAGCGGCGCCGTAATCACGGAGTGGCTAACGTCGAGCTGCAAGCTGCGCAGCGCGGCCTGGGCGGCCGTTATCTGCGAAAGGGCATTGGCTACCTCGGCTTTCGAGATATCAACCTGCTGAAGGGCAATGGCATCCTGCTCGGCCAGGCGGCGGTAGCGCTCGGCGTCTTTAGCCACCCGCACGTAGTTGGTGCGGGCCACTTGCAGCTGGGCGCGGCCCTGCTCGGCAGCGGCGGCGTAGCGCGTGCGGTCGATGGCGTAGAGCTTCTGGCCTTTGGTTACCTTCTGGCCATCCTGTACATAGATATCAGTGAGGTAGCCGCTTACTTCGGCCATCAGCTGCACCTCGTTCAGGGGCACCACGGTGGCGGGGTAGGTGTCGGCGCTTACTACATCTTCGGCCTGCACTTTGTACACGGCCACGGGCACAGCCGGCGGCGGGCCGGCTTGCTTGGCTTCCTCTTTTTTGCCGCAGGCGGCGAGCAGCCCGGCCAGCACTAGGGCGGGTGCGAGCTGGCCGGCCGTTTTCAGGTTAAAGTTTCTCACTGGTTGAACGTAATATTGCCCAAGGCCCGCTGCACATCCAGCTTGCTGGACAGCACGTTAAACAAGGCGTTGTAATAAGTAAGCTGCGCCGTGCGCAGGTCGGCCTCCGCGATGGTCAGCTCCAGAAAAGTCTTGATTCCCTCGCGGTACTGTAGATTAATGACGCGATAGACCTCTTTGGCATCCACCAGGTTGTCTTGCAGCGCGTTGTACTGGCTGAGCGCGCCCTTGTACACGCCCATGGCCTGGTCATACTCGGTTGTAATCTGGTTGCGGGCGTCGAACAAGTCGAGGTCGAGGCGCTCGTCTTGCAGGCGCGCGATTTTCAGATTCTGAATGCGCCGCAGGCCCGTAAACAGCGGCAGCGAAAACTGCGCCCCGGCCTGCTGGTTGGGGTAGGCCGTGCGGTAGAGTTCCGAAAACTGATTGTTCTGGTATACCCGGTTGTAGTTGTAAAAGCCTGACAACGTGGGTAAAAAACCAAAGCGGTAGTAGTCGATGGTGATGCTTTGCAAGCGCTTCTGCGTCTGGAGCTGCTGAATTTCGATGCGCCGCTCGGGCACCAGCTGCTCGGCGGTGTCGAGCTGGGTTTCGCGCACCATTTGCAGCGTGTCGTATTGCAGCGTCAGCGGCTTGTCGGGCCCCAGGCCCATCAGCTGCTTGAGGCCCGAGTAGAGGCCGGGCAGCGTGGCGGCGGTAGCGCGGCGCTGGGCGTAGGCATTGCGCAGCGACACCGAGGCGCGCAGGTAGTCGGTTTTATCGACCAGCCCCACGTCGAGCCGGGCCTTCGAGTCCTTCACCTGCCGCTCCTGCCGCTGAATGGCTTCTTTCAGAATATCGAGCTGCTTTTCGGTCAGCAAAACGTTGTAAAACGCTTTGCTGACGTCCGTTACCACGTCAATCTTGTTGGCAATAGTCGTTTGCTGAAACACCTGCCGGGTGGGCCGCACCGAGCGCGCCGCCCGTAACACGTCGTTGCTGAACAGCAACTGGCTGCCCGCCACGCCCAGCGTCGAGGTATTGTTGAGGCCGATGCGGATAACCTGCTGCGGCCCCGTGGGGTCGGTCAGGTTAGGAAAAACCGCCGTGGGCAGCTGGATATTGCGGGTGTAGATGCCCGTGGCATTGAGCTGCGGCAGCCAGGCCGAAAGCCCAATGCGGATGTTGCGCTCGCCAATCTCCTCGTCCAATTGCGACTGCCGCACCACCGGCTGGTTGCGCAAGGCAAAATCGATGCACTGCGCCAGCGAGGCATTGCTCGGAATGGGCTGCGAGGCCGGCGTGCCCGGCGCTTGCGCCTGGGCGGTGTAGCCAAGTAGTAAGCTGGCTACTAAGCCCATAAAGAGGCCGGCCAGCCCGCTCCGAAGTGTTCGGAGCCGGGCCGGCCGGCAAGAATAACATAGTTGGTTGCTCAACATCACTAGCACGTACAAGGCCGCCCTCAACGGGAATCAAGACCTAGTAAGCCGCAAGCCGGGCAATTGTTTCGCGGAATTTCCTTATTTCTTCACCTGCACGGGCAGGTCTTCGAGCTGGGCGTAGCTGAGTTTCCAACTGCCGTCGCCGCCTTTTTTCCACAAAAAGATGAAGTTGCCTTCGCCAATGCCCGAGGTATTATCGGCAGCCGTGGGCAGCACATCCACCGAGAAAGTGCCGGCCTCGTAGGCCGTGTTGGCGTCGTTGCCCGAGCTCACTACGCTGGTCTTGAGGCTCGAAATGGTGTTGATGGTGGGCGTAATCCACTTGTTGGTTACTTCCGACTTGCCGCTGAAACGGGTTTCGCCCTGCAAAAACTGCACGTCGTCGGCCAGCAGCGCCGAGGCTTTGGCGGCGTCCTTGTTGTTCCAAGCACTTAGGAATTGCTGGTCGAGGTCGGCCACGCTGGTGCTGGTAGCGGCGGCCGGGGCCGCGTTGGTAGCGGCTTTATCGGCGTCTTTATTGCCCGAGCACGAGGCCAATAGGGCCGCCGCGCAAACCAAAGGCAGGTAGAACTTCATAAAAGAGGTGTTGAGGAATGGAGAAACGAGTGAAGGGCGAAAAACCCAGGCCGACGCGCCTGGGTTTTCTAAACCAACTGAAATTCAAATAGCTTACCAGCTCTTGCGCAGTACTGGCGAGTTGGGGTAAGCCGTGCCGGCTTGGCCGTATTGCGGGTTAGGCAGGTAGCCCGCGGCTACTACGGTGCTGGGCGGGGTAGTGGGAGTAAAGGCCTGGGCGGCCAGCGCGCCAGCCCCAACGGCAGTAGCGGCCGTGGCTACGCCCATAGCCGGGCGAGCGGCGCTGCGGGCAGCGGCCAGTTCGCGGGCTTCGGCGGCAGTGCGCTCGGCCGAGGCGGCGCGGGCGTTGGCGGCGGCGATGCGCTGGTTGGCAGCGGCGCGCTCGGCGGCGAGAGCGGCTTTTTTCTTCTGCTTGTTGTCGATGTGCTTGCCTACGCCGTAGCCGATGCCTGCGCCGGCCGCGCCCCCGATGAGGCCACCCACGGCCCGGTTGCGCTTGTTGATGAGGGCACCGCCCAAAATGCCGGCCGCGCCGCCAATGGCCGCGCCTTTGCCCTGCGGGCTCCAGCCTTTGCGCTGCTGGGCCCGGGCGCGGTGGCTGGCGAAAAAGCTGAGAAACAGCACCGGAATCAGAAATAACCAGGATGTACGTTTCATGGAAAGTAGTGGAAAGGAGGGAGGAAAGTGGTCGTAACCTGCGGGGAGTTTTACAAGCACTGTGCCAATTACGGTGAAAGCTAGGTGGTGGTTTGTTTAGAATAGCGCTACCGTGGCGTGCGGAAGACGCAAGCAACTAGCAGGTTTGTGGTTGATGCGGCCAGTTTCGTGCTGCTGTAACGCCAAGCTCCAGCTTAGTGCAGCGTATGGGTGCGCCTGCCGCACGCAGCGCCAAGCAGGAGCTTGGCGTTACAACTCGCGCACCAGCACGCGCACGTCCACGTTGCGGCCGTGGTCGTCGGCGCACGAGATTTTGACCTCACCGGTGGGCGGTCGGAAAAATACCCGCTCGGTGGCTTTGGCAGCGCGCAGAAACTGGTCATTTACATACCAATACACCTGGCGCACCTCGCCGGCGGCGGCGCAACTGAGGAGCAGCTGCGGCCTGTCAGACCCATCGAGCACGTACTCGGCGTGGGCGGCCGGCGAGGTGATGGCGAGCAGCGGCGCGGCATCGGGGGCGTCGGCCGCGGTGCCGCGCACGAGGCGGCAGTCGGGGTTGTGGGGCGGCAGGCGGCGGGTGGGCTGGCCCTGCGCTTCGCGGTAGGCCAGCACCTCAGGCGCTACGTTGGGGTAGAGCGCGCGGCGGTAGCCGGCGGCCGGGGCGCAGGCGCGACAGTAGCAATACGCGCCATCGGCCGACACGAGTACTTCCTGCTGGTGCTGGCAGCGGCGGCTGTTCGACGCGCCTGGCAGGTAGTAGTCAATGAGTTGATTTTCGCAGTGCTCGCCCGGCACCAGCCCGGTTTCGGCGCAGACCAGCCGAAAATCGAGGCTGGCGGGCGGCGCAAACCACTCGTTGGTAGAGTTGTAGGCCAGCGCGTTAAATAAATCGAACAGCAGCGGCGAGGCCACGTCGGCCCCCGTGAGGGCCGGGCTGCCCTGCCCGCTGAAATTGCCCACCCACACGCCGATGGTGTAGTCTTTATTATACCCGATGCTCCAGGCGTCGCGGCGGCCGTAGCTGGTGCCGGTTTTCCAGGCAATGCGCGGCAGGTGGCGGCTGCTGGCGGCATCCACGGGCAGGTCGGGGCGGGTGCGCTGGGCGAGGATGTCGGTGAGGAGGTAGGCGGCGGCGGGGGAGAGGATGCGGGTGCCCGCCGGGGGAACCTCACGAGACCCCTCCGGGGCCGGCCCCCTCTCCAAAAAAGAGGGGGAGCCGGACGCCTTTTTTGACGTTGGTATGCGTTTGCTCGCGGTTGGCTCCCCCTCTTTTTTGGAGAGGAGGCCAGGGGGTGAGGTTCCACGTGAAGTTAGCGCTACCGGCACATACATCCCACTATTAGCCAGCGTGGCGTACAGCCCCGTCAATTCTTCCAGCGTGGCCCCGCAACCGCCCAAAATCGCGCTCAACCCCAGCTTCGGTGCGTCGCGCGCTACCTGCCGGAAGCCCGCCTGCCGTAGCGTACCCGTGAAAACCGGCACGCCCACTTCCGACAAAACCCGCACGGCGGGGATATTCAGCGAATAGGTCAGCGCCCGCTCCATCGTCACTTCGCCCAGGCAGTGCTTGTCGAAGTTTTCGGGCCGGAAACCCTGGAAGTTGGTGGGCACGTCGGGCAGCACGGTTTTGGGCGTGAGTAGGCCACGGTCGAGGGCCAGGCCGTAGAGCAGGGGCTTGAGCGTGGAGCCGGGCGAGCGGATGGCTTGCACGCCATCGACCTGGCCCAGCGCGACCGCGTCGTGAAAATCGGCCGAACCCACATAGGCCTCCACGGCGTGGGTGCGGTTGTTGACGACCAGCACCGAGGCCTGCGAGATGCCCAGCGTGCCCAGGCGGCGCACGTAGTTGCGGGCCAGGTCTTCGGCCTTGGCCTGGGTGGCGGGCCGCAAGGTGCTGTAGATGAGTGGCGTGCCGGGCTGTGCCCGCACCAGCCGCCGTGCCAGGTGCGGGGCCAGCGTGGGCGCAGCGTGGCGCTGGGCCGTGAGCGGCTCCAGCAGCGCATCGGCAATATCCTGGGCCGGAAATAGCTTTTCCTGCCCGAAATACCGCAGCCAGCGGTTGCGCTCCGCTAGTATCTGCTCGTTATTCTTGCCCAATAGCAGCCCGCCCGGCCGGTTCGGGATGATGGCCAGCGTCACCGTCTGGGCCAGCGAGAGGTAGTGCGGCGGCTGCTGAAAGTAGAGTAGCGCCGCCGACTTCACGCCCTCGATGTTGCTGCCGTAGGGCACCAAGTTGAGGTACAGTTGCAGAATCTCGGCCTTGCTGTAATGCGCCTCCAACTGCGTGGCGCGCAGCATTTCGAGCAGTTTATTACCGAAAGTCCGCTCTTTAGGCTCCAGCAGGCGGGCCACCTGCATGGTGATGGTGCTGGCCCCGGTAGTGCGCCCTTTCTTGAAGATATTACGCCCCGCCGCCTGCGCTATCGCCACCGGGTTCACCCCAAAGTGGTAACGAAAATACCGGTCTTCCTTTTCGATAATGGCCGTTTGCAGCGCTGGGGTTATCTCGGGCAGCTCGGTTTTCATCCGCCACTTTTGAGTGGGGTTGAGGTAGGCGTGGAGTACGCTGCCGTCGGCGGCGAGCACGAGCGGCGAGTATTGCGGAGCGAGCGGGAGGGGGAAAAGGTGGTCGCACAGCAGCGCCAGCAGGGCTACGAGCAGCAGGCTGCCGCTTAGTTGCAGTAGTCGCTTGGGCCACGGTTTGCGCATCCTCAAAAATAAGCAGGGGTAGCGCAGAATGTAGAACGGAGTGGCACTCCGTTTTTGCCGCGCCAGCGGCAAGCAACGTTAGCAATGGCAGCCAGCCGCGAAACGGAGTGCCACTCCGTTTTACTTACCGCCCAAAAACACCCGAAATAGCGTGCCCTGGCCTTCCTCGCTTTCCACGTCGATGTGGCCTTCCTGGGCCTGCACCAGCCGGTTTACCAAAAACAAGCCCACGCCCGTGCCCTCGGCCGCCTGCGGGTGGAAGCGCCGAAACAGCTGAAACAGCTCCTCGCGGTGGTGCGCCAGGTTGATGCCCAGGCCGTTGTCTTGCACCTCCAGCACGGGCTGGCCGGCGGCGCGGTAGGTGCGCAGCGCCACTTGGGGCGGGCGCTCGGGGTGGCGGTATTTGAGGGCGTTGGCCACCAGGTTGAGCAGGATGGTGCGCAGGTTGCTACGCACGTAGGGCACTTCGGGCAGGTCGTTGAAGTTGAGGCTGATAGTGGCCTCGGTGGCTACTACCTGCGGGTGCAGCACAGTCAGTACATCGTCGGCGAGGTCGGCCAGGGCCACTGGCTCGGCGGCCTGGGCGGTGGGCTGGCGGTTTTCCTGCACCACGGTAGCCAGGTCGTCGATGGTGGTGCTCAGGGCCCGGATGGCTTTGTCCATAAACGGGAGCAACTGGGCATCGGCGGGGTCGGCGAAGGTGGCCGAGCGGCGGATTTCCTCAAACAAGCCGCGCAGGTTGTTGACCGGCTGGCGCAGGTCGTGGCTGGCCGCGTACACGAAGTTGTCGAGGTCGGCGTTGGTGCGGGCCAGCTGCTGGTTGGCGGCTTGCAGCTGCTGGTGGTAGCTGGCCTGGTACTGCCGCCACTCGTTTTTTTCGATGGCGTGGCGCACGGTTTTTTGCAGCAGCTCGCGGTCGAAGTGCTGCTTCATCAGGTAGTCGAGCGCGCCGCTGTTGAGGGCGCGCACGGCCAGTCGCTCGCTGCCGCTACCCGTTATCATAATGGCGCACAAGGAATTGTCGGGCGCAAGCTGCTTCAGCTCTTCGAGCAGCGTCAGGCCGTCGGTGTCTTGCAGGCTGTGGTCGAGCAGCACGCAGTCGGGCTGCAAATCCACAAACAGCTCCAGCGCAGCTTCGCCCGACGCCGCCTCGTGCAGCTCCATCAGCTCCTCGCCCGGCTGCGCCTTCAGGTAGCGCTTGTAGAGCATACGGTCCTGCTCATTATCATCAACCAGCAGTATCTTCTTCACGCAGGGATAATCGGTACGGAAAGGGTAAATAAGTGGGCCACGTAGCCGCTGGGCTCCACCAAATTTCTTGCCAAGCACGTGCTGCGCCGAGCCCCAAAAAATAAATGGGAGGGCTAATTTACAACCCTTTCCGCCCGAAAAAAGCCGCCGCCCGCGCCAGGCTGCACGGGCGGCGGCTCCAGGCGCGTCGCCTACAGCAGCTTAGGCAGCTCCGAAGCTTCGAGCCAATATTTCATGGTCACGCGAATCTTCTCTTCCAAGTCGGTATAAGACACTGGCTTGGTGAGGTAGCTATTGGCACCCAGACGGTAGCAGTCCTCAATGTCGCGGCTATTCGAGGAAGTGCTGAAAATCACGACCGGAATTTTGTGCAGAAGCGGGTCTTGCTTCACGTTCCCCAGCACCTCGCGGCCATCGGTGCCAGGCATGTTCAGGTCGAGCAGCACCAGCGCGGGCAGGCCGGCGGGCCAGGCGGGGTTTTTGCCGTAGCCGCGCAGGTAGTCGAGCGCCTCGTCGCCATCGGCGCAACGCAGCACGGGGTTGGGCAGCGCCTGCTTGCGGAAGGCCCGGTTTAAGGCTAAGAAGTCTTCGGCGCTGTCTTCAACGACCAGAATAGGCAGAAGCGGATTAGCGGACACGTTAGATAGCTTTTGGAATGGAGAAATAAAATGTAGCACCCTCGCCCAGCGCCGACTCTACCCAGAGCTCGCCGCCGTGCTTCTCAATCATTTTTTTAGCAATGGCCAGGCCAGCGCCGGTGCCGCCGCCATATTTGTCTTGGGCGTGCAGGCGCCGGAAAATGCGGAAAATGGTGTCGTGGTGGCGCGGGTCGATGCCGATGCCGTTGTCTTGCACGTAGAAAACGTGGTAGTTCGCAGCGTGTGCGGCTCCCCGCACGCCAGCCGTGCCCGGTTCAGCTTCTCCAAGTACGACAAGTCGCTCCGGTTTGTTGCTGTATTTAAGCGCATTGCTCAATAAGTTATTCAGGACTTCGCGCAGGCGCGTGGGGTCGGCGGGCACGGTGGGCAGCGGGCCGCGCACCTCCACGGCGGTGCGGGTTTGGTCGAGGCGAGGTTGCAGCAGCTCAATGACTTCGGCCACCAATTGGTTCATGTCGGTGGGCTGCAATTCGAGGTCGAGCCGCCCGATGCGCGAGAGCTGCAACAGCGAGTCGATGAGCGACTCCATGCGCTGGCTCAGGCGCACCAGCGTTTGCAGCTTGCTAACGCCTTCTTCGTCAAGCAGCTCGGCGTAGTCTTCGAGCAAAAAAACCGAGTAGTTGTGAATGCCCCGCAGCGGCTCCTTGAGGTCGTGCGAGGCGATGTAGGCGAAGGAATCGAGCTCGTCGTTGCTGCGCGCCAGTTCGGTGTTGAGGCGGCTGAGGCTGGCGGCGCGGGCTTGCAGCTCGTTCAGGATTTTCACTCGGATGTCGGAGATGTGCAGCCGGATGGCGCGGGCGGCTTCTACCTCCAGCGGCAGCCAGGGCGCGGCCGTGTTTTCGACCTCCTGGCTCCAGGCCGCAAACGACTGGCGCGGCGACAAAAACAGCTGGCCGTCTTCCATCTTTTGCACCTTTTCGTGCTTGCCGGCCCAGGCCACGTTTTGCAGCACCTCGGGCCGCAGCCAGAGGATGTAGTCGCCGGGCTCCTGGGTTAGCGCGATGGCCAGCACGCCGCTGGCCGTGGCCCGCAGCGCCCGCCCCAACGGGTAGTGCCGGGCCAGCGAATCGGTGTGAAAAACATCCTGCCGCACGTGCGTGCGCAGCCACTCCTGCAAGTCGCGCAGCTGCGGCTCGGTGGGCGTATGGCCCAGGGTAATGAGCTCACCCTCAAAGAAAATGACCGCCCCGCCGCAGTCAAACACGTCGAGCAAGGTAGTAGGCTGCTCGTAGAGGCCGGCCAGGAAGTTGCTCTGGTTGCCCATCTGCTCAAACAGTTGCGCCTGCGCTTGCTGCACGCGCAGCAGGTAGGCGCTCTGCTCTAGCTGAAGCTTGGTGGGCAACAGCGCCGAGAAGGTTTTGGCGATAAACAAGCACAGCTCGCGCAGCTCGTAGCTCACCAGGCGCGGGCTGTCGTGGTGGCACATTATCATGCCCCACAAGCGGCCGTCCTGGATGATAGAAATGGTCATGGTAGCCGCCACGCCCATGTTTTTCATGTACTCAATGTGGATGGGCGACACCGAGCGCAGCACCGAGTGCGTCATGTCGGGCGGGCGGCCGGTGGCGGGGTTGCGCACCGGCACCAGCGGCGCGGCCAAGTAGTCCACATCCGGGATGAAGCGTAGCCAGTTCTTCAAATACATAGCCCGCGCCTGCTGCGGAATGTCGCTGGCCGGGTAGTGCAGCCCCAGCAGCGGGTCAAGGTCGGCGCGCTTGGCCTCGGCTATCATCTCGCCGCTTTCGTCGGGCGCGAAGCGGTACATGCCCACCCGCGCAAAGCCCGTGATTTCGCGCACATGCTCCACGGCGCGCTGCGAAAACTCCTGCACGGTGCGGGCTTCCAGCATCTGGGCCAGCGTGAAATTGAGCGAGGGTAGGTCGAGGGCGCTCACCTCGGTTTCGGCCACCGGCTCAAACTCCACCCACAGCAGCCCGTCGTAGCGGTGCAAAATGAGCTTGAAAAACGGCTGGCCCTTCACGTAGTCGAGGCGCGCGCCTAGCAGCTGCGGCGTGGTGCCGAGCGTGGGCCACAGCGCCTGCACTTCGGCCAGGCGGTCGGGGCCGAGCAGGCGGTCCAGGCCCTTGTGCAGCAGCTCATCGGCCGAAATGCCCACGTGCGCCTCCACGTTTTCGCTGGCCTGCACCACCAGCCGGGTCTTCTCATCGAGGCACAGCAGGAAGCCGTAGGGCTGCACCAGGCCGGGAATATGGATGGGCTCGCGGTCGCAGTTGGTGAGCGTAATGGTCTGGCCGAAAAGACTTTCGTCGCTCAGCTGGGTGGCTGGTTGAGCCATGCGTCTAGTTTCTGAAAAGTAAGGCGGGCCGACGCTACAATGTCGGCCTCATTTTCGGGCGTCGCTTCCTGGCTTAGGAGCTGGCAGAACGCCTTCCACAGCGGGCCGGTTCGCTCGCCGTAGCCCGAAAAGTACAATCGCAGCGGAATGTTTTGCTTGGTCAGCTGGCGCGTTATCACCTGCCCGCCCAGCGTCGAGCCTTCCACTACGTACATGGCGCCCAGCAGTTGGGGCCAGGTAGCCAGCGGCGGCAAGTCGGGGCAGATGGGCAGCGCAGCGGCCGGCTGGTTTAAGTCTGCTAGAATGAGGTGCGCCCGCTGCCGGGTGGCCGTTTCCCATTCCGGCCCCAGGTTTTGCGCTTTTAAGCGAGCTTCAAAAGGAGCCAGAAAGCCGTACATCTTGGCTAGAAAGTACTTGGTAGCTGCCTCCGTAATAGTGCCGGCCGTGAGCTGCTGGTTGAAAACGTTTTGCTCCAGCGCATCGTGGGCGGGGCGGGTTTCGAGGCGCAGCGCCTGAAGGATGGGGGAGGGGGACATGAAGGCGGGCGAAGAATACTGCAAAGAAACCTGCTGCTACCGATACGCTGGCCCGCGAGCTCGCAGTCACTGGCTGGCTGCTCTCGCTTTCGCAGAGGGCAACGGGCTAGCGCGGCGCGATAGCATCATTCAGGGAAATCGGTATTTAGACTGCCAAATGAACCCTCAAAGTAATCGGCTAGTGGTCAGTAGGCAGTAGTGGCTGTATAGTCCACGCAAGATGGTTGTGCGCAATTAGATTATTATTAGCATGTTTATAAAAAAAATTCAAAAAGCTAAATCCAGTAATAAAAACGTCATCGTAGGTTCATCGAAGCCTCACAAAGGCCTTGGGTTACCGGGCTAGCTATGGTAGCGCTGCCGCAGCCGTCTCGACCCAGCACTAAATCTTTTTTCTATTCCAACATTTCTACATGCCACGTACTTTTTTTGCCGCCCTCCTGCTGGTGGGCATCTCGGCCGGTGCCGCCTTCGGGCAAGCTACCGTAGACCCCGAACTGCGCGCCGCCCTGCGCACCAACCCGACCGCGCAGGTGGTCGTCACGTTTGTGGGCAATGGCGCGCCACAGTTCGCGCAGCTCAATGTGTTGCAGGGGCTAGGTATCACGAAGGGCATCACGCTGCAAGCCCTGCCGGTGGCGGGCATCGTGGCCACGGCCGCGCAGGTCGATGCGCTGGCCCAAAACCCGCAGGTGCGCTCGCTCTACATCAACAAGCAGCTTGATTATTACAACTTTGAGGATACGCACCTCACGGGCGTAAAGCGCCTGCGCGCCGACCAGACCATGACGGCCCGCAACAATGGCCTGCCCGTGTCGGGCCGGGGCATCGGGGTGCTCATCAACGACAGCGGCGTGGATGGTACGCACGACGATATCAAGCTGGGCACGCACCTGGTGCAGAACTCGTTGGGTTCGACCAACCTCAACAACCTCAATGCTATGCTGCCAGTGACGTACATCGAAAACGTGCCGAATACCGATAACAACTCGGGCCACGGCACGCACTGCGCGGGCACGGTGGGCGGCAACGGCACCAAGAGCAGCGGCAAATACGAAGGCGTAGCCCCCGGCGCGTCGTTGCTGGGCTACGGCTCGGGCGGGGCGCTGCTGGTGCTCGACGCGCTGGGCGGCTTCGACTACGCCCTCACGCACCAGTATCAGTATAACATCCGGGTTATCAGCAACTCGTTTGGCACCAGCGGGGCGTTCAACCCCAACAGCCCGCTGAACATCGCCTCCAAAAAAGCCTACGACCGGGGCATGGTGGTCGTGTTCGCGGCCGGCAACTCGGGGCCGAGCGCCGATACGCACAACCCCTACGCCGTAGCCCCCTGGACCATCTCGGTGGGCGCGGGCGACCGCAACGGCCTGCTGGCCAGCTTCTCGTCGCGCGGGGTGAAAAACCAGGGCGGTAACTTCACGATTGACGGCGAAAGCTGGACCTTTAAGAATGAGCCGGTTATCGTAGCGCCGGGCGTTGATGTCGTGTCGACCCGTGTAATCGGGCCGGTGGCCACGCTGGGTGCCAGCACCGACGCCAATGGCACGCTGACGCCCGCCCAACTGCCCTTCTACACCCACATGAGCGGCACCTCGATGGCTACGCCGCACGTGGCTGGTATCGTGGCTCTTATCCTCGAAGCCAAGCCTTCGCTGTCGCCGGCGCAGGTGAAGGAGATTCTGCAAAAAACCGCCACCAACATGCCCGGCCGCGAAAGCTGGGAAGTGGGCGCGGGCTACGTGAACGCCTACGCCGCCGTGGACCAGGCGTTCCGCACGCCGGGCTTCGGCAGCAGCGTGAACGCGGCGCGCACCTTCAACAGCAGCATCAACTCGATGGCGTCCGAGCAGCCCTTCACGGTGAACTACAACCCGACCCTGACGGCTGGCAACCAGTTCACGTTCCAGGTGGCCTCGGGCACTAATAGCCTGGAAGCCAAGCTGACGAGCACCGGCCTGCTGGGCGAAACCGGCAACCCGACCAACCTGATTCTCATCGCCCCCGATGGCGTGACGCAGTACCGCTCGGGCACGCCGGTGACGTTTACGCTGGCTACCGACCGCGGCGTGGCCGTGGCCTCGCCCACGCCCGGCACCTGGACGCTGAAAGTAGATGGCCTGCGCGGCGTGGCTTTCCCCGAAACCATCGCTGGTAAAATCGTAACCCAAAGCGTGACCGGCACCACTAACCTGCGCGACATCGTGGGCCACCCGGCCGAGGCGTCCATCAAGCTCGCCGTGGGCAGCCGCCTGGTCGATGGCCTGGGCAGCGGCTTCCAGCCCGACGCCACCCTGACCCGCCTGCAACTGGCTGACTACCTGCTCATGGGCCAGGGCATCCGGCAATACCTGCCCCTCAGCGGCGCACGCACCTTCACCGACGTAACCAGCCCCGCCGACGTGCTGCTGGCTGAGGCCGTAGCCGCCAAAGGCGCCGCCCTGCGCGACCGCTACCACGCCAACAACGGCGTGCTGCTGCCCACCGCCGCCGGCACCTTCAACCCCAACGGCGCCGTAAACCGCGCCGCGCTGGCCTACTCGCTGGTGCAGGGCCTGGGCTTCCAGGCGCAGGCCGTGGCCCGCACCGGCCAAGCCGTGAAAGTGACCGTGAACGGCCAGAAAATTGCCATCGACGACGCCGGCAGCATCCCGGCCGGCCTGGAAAGCTACGTGAGCATCGCGCTGGAAATGGGCCTTATCAACGCCTACTACAACGTGGAGCAGGGGCCGTATGACTTGCAGCCCACGCTGCACGCCACCTTCAAGCCCGCGCAGCGCGTCACGCGAGCCGAGTTTGCGGTTATCGTGAGCCGCACCTTCGCGCCCTACAACGCCCTGACCCAGCCGGCTGCCGCCTCGGCCGCCCGCACCGCCAGCCCCACCGCTACGGATGCCGTGAGCGTACTCAGCCACGAAACGATGGCTTACCCGAACCCCTTCACCAGCACCACCACCCTGAGCTACTACCTCGATAAGGATGGCCCGGTGAGCGTGGAAATCTTCAACAACTACGGCCGCAAGGTGAAAACCGTAGTAGGCGGCACCGAAGCCGCTGGCAGCCACCAGGTTCCGTTTGAGGCTGGCAGCCTGCCTAAGGGCACCTATCTCTTTAAGGTGACTACGGGTGGGGCCACGACGACCAAGCGGTTGGTTGTGGAATAGGTTGATTGTGACCTGAAAAAGGTGGCCTGCTCGGGAGAGTGGGCCGCCTTTTTTTGTTGGTGGGCGTGGGCGCCTCACCCCCCGGCCCCCTCTCCGAAA
>NZ_DASTEP010000206.1:0-13251 GCF_035709525.1 Hymenobacter sp.
TTTGGAGAGGGGGCCGGGGGGTGAGGTGCCCCGCGTGAGGAGACGCTCAATTTTCAGCTACCCCATCCATGCGCTTCGCCCTAAAACTCGCCATCCTATTCTGCCTCAGCCTACTCACCAGCCCGCTACTGGCGGCCGACGTGCTGCCGCTGGCCGGCGAGTGGCGCTGCCGCCTCGACCCGCAGGACGCCGGCGTGGCCGCCCGCTGGTACGCCACTACCCTACCCCAAAAAGTGCGCCTGCCCGGCTCGCTAACCGAAAATGGCCTTGGCGACCCGGTGTCGCTGCGCACCCGCTGGACGGCCACCATCTACGACAGCTCCTGGTTTTTCAATCCGCGCCTGGCCAAATACCGCCAGCCCGATTATTTCAAAATCCCCTTCTGGCTGACGCCCAACACCTACTACGTGGGGCCGGCCTGGTACCAGAAAACGGTGGCCGTGCCCGCCGCCTGGCGCGGGCGGCGGCTGGTGCTGTTTCTGGAGCGCGCCCACTTCGCTACCCGCGTGTGGGTTGACAACCAGGAGGTAGGCCAGCAGATTTCGCTGGTGGCGCCGCACGAGTACGACCTCACGACGGTGCTGCCGCCCGGCGCCCACACCCTCACGGTGCGCGTCGACAACCGGCTGGAAACGATGAACGTGGGGCCGGATTCGCACAGCGTGTCCGACCATATTCAGGGCAACTGGAACGGACTCATCGGCCGGCTGGAATTGCGGGCCGGGCCGCCCGTTTTTCTGCAAAGCGTGCAGGTATACCCCGACGTGGCGCACCGCGCGGCGCGGGTCAAACTGTTAATTAAAAACACCTTGCCGGACAAAACCACCGGCACCGTGCAGCTCGCCGCCCAGGCCACCAACACGGGCACCGCGCACCAGGTAGCGCCGGTTTCGGCGCGCTTCGTGGCCGCGCCGGGCGAAACCGCCGTGGAGATAACTCTATCCATGGGCGCGGCCGTGCAGCTCTGGGATGAGTTTCACCCGGCCCTGTACCAGCTAACGGCCACACTGCAACCCAAGAAGGGGCCGGCCGAAACCCAGCAAACCACCTTCGGGATGCGCGAAATCAAAACCCAGGGCAACCGCCTGCTGGTCAACGGCCGACCTATATTCCTGCGCGGCGATTTGCACAACGGCGAGTTTCCGCTGACCGGCTACCCGGCCACCGACGTACCGAGCTGGCTGCGGGTGCTGGGTAGTATGAAGGCCCACGGCTTCAACCACGTGCGCTTTCACTCGTGGTGCCCGCCCGAGGCGGCGTTTGTGGCGGCCGACCAGCTCGGCTTTTACCTCCAGCCCGAAGGCCCGAGCTGGCCCAACCACGGCACCTCGCTGGGCGACGGCCGCCCGGTTGACCAGTTTATCCTGGACGAAACCACCCGCATGGCCGCCGCCTACGGCAACCACGCCTCCTACTGCCTGCTGGCCGCCGGCAACGAGCCCGCCGGCCGCAACCAGGCCAAGTACCTGGCCGACTTCGTGCACTACTGGCAGGCCCGCGATGCGCGCCGCCTCTACACCGGCGCGTCGGTGGCCATGAGCTGGCCGCTGGTGCCGGAGAATGAGTACATGATAAAATCAGGCGCGCGGGGCTTACCCTGGGTTAAGGCGCTGCCCAACAGTACGTTCGACTACCGCGCCGCCATCGAAAAGTTTACCATGCCCTACGTCACGCACGAGATGGGCCAGTGGTGCGTGTTTCCCGATTTCAAAGAGATAAGCCAGTACACCGGCGTGTACCGGGCGCGGAACCTGGAGCTGTTTCGGGAGGATTTGGCCGACCACGGCATGGCTAACCAGGCCGAGGCTTTTTTGCAGGCCTCGGGCAAGCTGCAAGTGCTGTGCTACAAGAATGAGATTGAGGCCACGCTGCGCACGCCCGGTTTGGCGGGGTTTCAGCTGCTGGGCTTGCAGGATTTTCCGGGCCAGGGCACGGCGCTGGTGGGCGTGCTGAACCCGTTTTTCCGAGAGAAGGGCTACGTAACGGCCGCGCAGTACCGGCGCTTTTGCCAGCCCACGGTACCGCTGGCGCGCCTACCCAAGTTCGTGTTCACCAGCAATGAAACCTTCGAGGCCAGCGCCGAGCTGGCGCACTACGGTCCGGCCGCGCTGCCGCCCACGGCCCTCACCTGGACCGTCAGAACGGCCGCCGGCGCGGTGCTGGCGCAGGGCAGTTTTGCCCCCGTCGCCATCGCCACGGGCGGCAATACGCCGCTGGGCACCGTGCGCCTGCCGCTGGCCGCCATTACCGAGGCCACCCGCCTGACGCTGGAAATCGCCGCGCCCGGCACCGACGTGGCCAACGACTGGAACTTCTGGGTTTACCCGGCCCAGCTGCCGGCCCTGCCCAAAAGCGACGTGTATGAGTGCACCCGCCTCGATGCGCAGGCCCAGCGTGTGCTGGCGCGCGGCGGCCGCGTGCTGCTCAATGCCGCCGGGCAGGTAGTCAAGGGCAAGGAAGTGGCCATGAGCTTCACGCCGGTGTTCTGGAATACGTCGTGGTTTAAGATGCGGCCGCCGCACGTGACGGGCTTCGTGGTAAACCCCCAGCACCCGGCGCTGGCCGATTTTCCGACCGACGCGCACAGCGACTTGCAGTGGTGGGAAATCGTGAACCAAGCCCAGTTGATGCACCTGGAGGACTTCCCGGCCGGCTTCCGGCCCGTGGTGCAGCCCATCGATACCTGGTTTCTGAACCGCCGCCTGGCTTTGGTGCTGGAGGCCCGCGTGGGGCCGGGCCGCCTGCTCGTGTCCAGCGCCAACCTCGCGCCCGCCGCGCCCGGCGAAACTGCGCGCCCGGCCGCCCGGCAGCTTTACTATAGCCTCCTGCGCTACACGCAGTCCGAGCGCTTTCAGCCCCGAGATGCCGTGGATTTCAAGGTAGTGAAAGACTTGTTTGAGACGCCCTCGCGCGAGCAGTTCCGCACCTTCACCAAGAACAGCCCCGACGAGCTAAAGCCCCAGCGTAAGTAGGCGGCGCGGCGCATACGCCTGCCAGAGGTTTCAAATAATATTCTGACTTATAACTTATTAAACCGTCCAGCTTGCTCTGAAATGGCAGGAGAGCACGGGTGAGTTGCCCCCTGGCCGCCCTCCTAGCTTCACGCAGGCCTCATGAGTTTATGCGGGGCTTTCTGGCTTCCCCCTTTTCCCACCCACCTTTTTTCAGCGCATGAAAAACCTGTATTTTCTGACGCACCTGCTCTGGCTGACGCCGGGGCTGGGCGCGCCGGCGGCCTGGGCGCAAGCCCAAGCGCCCGCCCCGCGCGTTACCATCACCGGCAAGGTCACGAGCGCCGACGGCAAAGAAGAGCTGCCCGGCGTCACGGTCTTGCTCAAGGGCACCAACAACGGCACGGGCACCGGCCCCGATGGCTCGTACACCTTGCAAGTGCCCGCCACGGGCGGCACGCTCATCTTTTCCTACGTGGGCTACGCCACCCAGGAGGTGCAGATTGCCGGCCAGTCGGTCGTCAACGTGCGCTTGCAGGGCGAGGCCAAGGGCCTCGACGAAGTAGTGGTAGTAGGCTACGGCTCGCAGAAAAAGAGCGACGTAACCGGCGCGCTGTCCTCGGTGTCGGCCAAGGAAATCCAGCAGGTGCAAACCCAGAACCTAACCCAGGCCCTGCAAGGCCGGGCGGCGGGCGTAGATGTGGCCGGCGGCAATTTCCGGCCCGGCGAGGTGCCCAGTATCCGCATCCGGGGCAACCGCTCGGTGCGGGCTTCCAACGAGCCGCTGTACGTGGTGGATGGCATTCCGCTGGCGCAAGGCACTGGCCTGAATGACTTTAACCCGCAGGATATTCAGTCGGTTGAGATTCTGAAAGACGCCTCGGCCACCGCCATCTACGGCTCGCGCGGGGCCAACGGCGTGATTATCGTGACCACCAAGCGCGGGCAGGAAGGCAAGTTTTCGATTAACTACAACACCTATTTCAGCGCCGACCGCGCCGCCCGCACGCTCGACTTGTTCAGCGGCGGCGGGTTTTTGGAGGTGCAGCGCGAGGCCTACCGCACCAACGGCACCTACGGCGCGCTGTACGCCGACCCGGCCCGCGATTTTGCGTTGTTCGGGGCCAAGGATTTGAACGCCTGGGAAGGCATCGCCGACGGCTACGAATGGGTCGACCGCGCCAACCGCGTAGTGGCCACCCGCGCCACTACCGACGCCGAAAAAGCCCTCTACGGGGCCAGCGTCACGCAGATTCCGATTTACGACGCCAGCAAAGTGCGTACTACCGACTGGCAGGATTTAGCCTTGCGCACCGCCCTCACCCAAAACCACCAGCTCAGCGCCAGCGGCGGTACCGACAAGCTGCGGGCCTCGGTGGCGGTGGGCTACCTCAAGCAAAACGGTATTCAGCGGGGGCAGGATTTTGCGCGCTACAACGCCCGCGCTACCCTCGACCTGAAGGTGAACCCCTACATCACGCTCGGGGCGTCGACCAATGCCAGCCTGGCCGTGCAGAACTACGGCCCCGACATCTACGGCCGTGCCGCCGGGCAGCTGCCCTACGCCGTGCCCTACGCCCCCGACGGCTCCTTCATCACCAACCCCGGCGGCGACCCGCTGATTTTCAATCCCCTGCGCGAGCAGGACAACGCTTTTAACGAGCGCCGCGTGACGCGCTTTTTTGGCAGCTTCTACGCCGACGTGAACCTGGCCTTCGTGAAGGGCCTGCGCTACCGCCTGAACGTGGGACCCGATTTCAGGAACAACCGCACGGGCACCTTCCAGTCGGCCCGCGCCATTGCCCGCGATGCGGGCGGCCCCAACTCCATCTCGGCGGCCTCCTACGACCAGAGCCAGAACTTTACGTATGTAGTTGAAAACCTGCTATTCTACGACCGGCAGTTTGGCGACAAGCACTCGCTGGGCCTCACGGCCCTGCAAAGCGTGCAGGCCGACCGCGGCGAAGGCTCGTCGGTGAGCGCCCTCAACCTACCCTACGACAGCCAGAAGTGGTACAACCTGGGCTCGACCTACCGGGCGGCGGCCCAGGGCTTTGGCAGCTCTTTCTCGGCGCGGCAATTGGCCTCGTGGATGGGCCGCGCCAACTACGGCTACCTCGACCGCTACCTGCTGACCCTGACCGGCCGGGCCGACGCCTCGTCGGTGCTGGCGGATAATAATAAGTGGAGCTTCTTCCCCTCGGTAGCGGTGGCCTGGAAAATCCAGCAGGAAAGCTTCTTGCGCGACGTGGCCGTGGTGAGCGAGCTGAAGCTGCGCGGCGGCTACGGCACCGTGGGCCAGGCCTCGGTAGACCCCTACACCACCGGCGGCACCTTGCAGCAGTCGGCCTACGCCTTCAACGAAACGCCGGCCTACGGCTACTCGCCCACGCCGGGCACGCTGCCGGGCACGCTGGGCGGCAACCCCAACCGGCAGCTGCGCTGGGAGCGCACCTCGACCCTCAACGTAGGCCTCGATTTTGGCTTCTTCAAAAACCGCATCACCGGCTCGGTCGAAGTGTACCGCGCCAACACCACCGACCTGCTGCTGCCCCGCGCGCTGCCGGCCGTGAGCGGCGTGGTGAGTAGCCTGCAAAACATCGGGGCCACCCGCAACAGCGGCATCGAAGTGGGCATGACGACGGTGAACGTGGAAAAGAAAAACTTCCGCTGGAGCACCGACTACGTGTTCACCCGCAACAAGGAAGAGTTTGTGAGCCTGGGCTCGGGCGCGGGCAGCGACGTGGGCAACCGCTGGTTTATTGGCCAGCCGCTGGGCGTGTACTACAACTACCAGAACAACGGCATCTGGCAAACCTCGGAGGCCGACGAGGCGCGCAAGTTTGGGGCGCGGCCCGGCGACACCAAGGTGGTGGACCAGGACGGCAATAATCTGATTAACGCCAACGACTTCGTGATACTGGGCTCGAACCGCCCCAAGTGGAGCGGCAGCATCAACAACGTCTTCACCTACAAGGCCTTCGAGCTGAGCTTCCTGGTGTATGCCCGCGTGGGGCAGCTGCTGTCGTCGGGCTACGTGCCGGGCCTGGGCGGGCGCTACCCCGGCCTGGCCGTGGACTACTGGACGCCCACCAACCCCAGCAACGAATACCCGCGCCCGGCCCTGGGCCAGGATGATGCCACCAACAGCGGCGGCTATGCCTTCCAGAGCGGCAGCTTTGTGCGGGTGCGCAACATCTCGCTCACCTATACCGTGCCGCCGGCCATCAGCACCAAGCTGCGGGCCAGCAACCTGGCCATCTACGTGAACGCGGTTAACCCCTTCCTGTTCACCAAGTTCCGGGGCCTCGACCCCGAAGCCAGCGACGTCGGCTCGACCTCGGGCGAGCGGGTGCAAGCCCGCAACCTGGGCACCAAAAGCCTCATCGTGGGCTTGCGCCTCGGCTTCTGATTATTTGGCGAGCGACTTGTCATGCTGAGCCGAGCGTAGCGAAGTCGAAGCATCTCTACCGCTTCGTTGCTAAGCACAAGAAGTTAGTTCACCGGCAGAGATGCTTCGACTCCGCTGCGCTCGGCTCAGCATGACGAACGATAATAGCTCGCGCAAAAACTCCCACCCGTTTTGCCTCTATATCTAATGAAAGCTACCCGTATTTTTCGCGCCGTGGGCGCGGTTGCGCTGCTTGGGCTGGGCCTGAGCTCGTGCAAGGATTTTCTGAAAGAAGAGCTGGTTTCGACGCTCACCAACGACTACTTCAGCACCGAGCAAGGGCTGGAAGACCTCGTAAAATCGAGCTACGAGCAGACCCGCTACAAGTTTGCCAACGAGCACTCCTACGCCATGTTCAACTTTGGCGTGGATGAACTGACCTACGCTGACCAGATAAACTATTACTGGTGGGACATTTACGACAGCCGCCTCAACTCGTCCGACGGCTTCGTGGACGGCGTGTGGACGGCCGACTACGACGGCATCAACCGCTGCAACATCGGCATCAGCCGCATCCCCGGCATCAACGGCACCACCACGCTGCGCACCCAGGCCCAGAAAGACCAGCGCCTGGCCGAGCTGCGCTTTTTGCGGGCCTACTACTACTTCCAGCTGGTGCAGCAGTACGGGGCCATTCCGCTGGTGCTCCAGCCCAGCGAGACCGTGCAGCTGGAGTACACCCGCGCCGCCGTGCCCGACGTGTACCGCGTTATTATCAGCGACTTGCGCTACGCCGCCGCCAACCTGGCGCCCACTACCTCTGACTTTGGGCGGGCCACCCAGGGCGCGGCCCAGCACTACCTGGCCAAGGTGTATCTCACCCGCGGCAGCGCCGTGGCCGACGTGCGCGGCCAGCAAGCCACCGACATCGACAGCGCTGCCTACTACTCGGAGCAAGTGATAAACGGCGGCCGCTACGCCCTGGAAACCGACTACGCCAAGCTGTTCGATATTTCGAGCTACGCCAACAGCGTGGCGTCCCAAACGAGCCGCGAAATCATCTTTTCGTCGCAGTTTCTGAACGTGCCCGCGCTGGCCGGCCGCTTCGGCAACCGGGTGCACTCGTACTTCACCTTGCAGTACGACAATGAGCCCGGCATGGCCCGCGACCTGCTCAACGACCGCCCCTTCCGGCGCGTGATGCCCACGAACTACGCGATGGACATTTTTGACCGCCGCAACGATTCGCGGTTCTATAAGTCGCTGAAAACCGCCTGGATAGCCAACAACGGCGGCAACCTACCCAAGTGGACCGCCGCCAACGCACCCACGCCCGCCCAGGTGGGCCAGAACAAGTTTGCGGTAGGCGACACGGCCTTCGCGGTGGTCGTGAACACGCCCCAGAACCCCGTGCCGCAGGCTACCATCAACGCCTCGCGCTACGGCATTTTTGCCCGCTACGTGCGCAACGCGGCCGGCACCGTGGTGCCCGGCTACGACCCCACCGGCGCGGTGGGCTTGCGCAATAAGTTTCCGCAGATTGGTAAGTACACCGACCCCTTCCGCACCAGCGCGGCCGACGAGGCCGGCACCCGCGACGGCATCTTGGCCCGCCTGGGCGAAACCTACCTCATCGCGGCCGAGGCCTACGGCCGCAAGGGCGACTACGCCAAGGCCTTGCAGTACGTGAACGTGGTGCGCCAGCGGGCGGCCTACCGGGCCGGCGAGGTGCGCCCCAATGCCAACTATCGCTACGAAGGCGGCACCCGCGGCGACGTGAGCAGCACCTACCCCGCCCTCACCGCCACCCAGGCCAGCTTCACCACCAACGACCCCAAGGAGCTGTACCCCAGTGGCCTGGGCAGCACGGCCGAGCGCTTCATCCACTTTATGCTCAACGAGCGCACCCGCGAGCTGCTCGGCGAGCTGCACCGCTGGGAAGACCTGGCCCGCACCGAAACGCTGGTAATTCGTGCCAAGGCTCTCAACCCCGACGCGGCCGCCATCCAGGCCTTCCACAAGCTGCGCCCCATCCCGCAAACGCACTTGGAGCGCATCACCCGCAACGGCCAGCCCCTGACGGCCGCCGAGCGCCAGGCCGAGCAAAATCCGGGCTACTAAGCCCTCAGTCTCCGCCCCAAGCTCGTTTTTGGGCGAGGCGGCTGGGTAAGCCGCAAAAACCGGGGCCGCAACTTCACCAGTTGCGGCCCCGGTTTTTTTGTTTGGGGTGGGGTGAATCAAGCCGAAACGATTGCGGAAAGCTTATGAATGACTACAAATGCAATAAGTTATAAAACGAGCTGCCGCTTTTCATGTTCATTCGCGCTACCCAATTCATTAACATCATATAATAACTTCTTGCCATAGTTTAATTTTTTATTAAGCCAGAACAAGCCTGAAAATAAATTGGCCTGACTTCTGCTTAGCTACTATTAGTAACGTTTAATTGTTTGCAGCGGCCCTATTGCTGCACGCCAGGCGTTCGGCTACTAGGTGCCTGGTGTGTAAAACCTGCTTACTTACCGCCGGCTATTTGCTCAAAAAAATTATATTTTCCTTCGCATCATTCGCTCAACTTGCTTAGCTTTGCAATCTGGAAAGCTATTGCTACCCACCCGGCTTTTTTTCTATTCTTATTTTACGCTTATCACCGTGTCACTAGAACTAACCTTAGCGACCAAGCTGGCGCCCGCCATCGCCCCGGCTCCCTCCCGCCCTTCCTACGACCAGGTCGTGCTGCCCGGCGATTATCCCGACCCGACCGTCGTGAAAATCGGCGACACGTACTGGGCCAGCGCCACTTCGGCCGAGTGGGGCGCGGTGTTTCCGATTTTCTCCTCCAAAAATCTGCTCGACTGGGAGTTGGTGGGCCACGTCTTTCCCGATAAGTTGCCCGACTGGGCGGGCTCCAATTTCTGGGCACCCGAGTTTTACCAGGAAAACGGCCGCACCTACGTGTACTACACCGCCCGCAAAAAGGGCGGCATGCTGTGCGTGGCCGTGGCCAGCGCCGACCACCCCGCCGGCCCCTACCTCGACCACGGCCCGCTGGTGGGCCAGGAGGCCGGCTCCATCGACGGCTTTGCCATCCCCGACGAGCACGGCGACTTGTACTTGATTTGGAAGGAAGACGGCAACTCGTGCTACCAGGAAACGCCCATCTGGGCGCAGCGCCTGAACGACGAGCGCACCGCCCTAATTGGCGAAGCTACCGAGCTCTTTACCAACGACGTGCGCTGGGAAGGCCCGCTGGTGGAAGGCTCGGCGCTGGTCCGGCACAATGGCTGGTTTTACATGTTTTACGCCGGCAACAGCTGCTGCGGCAAGGGCTGCCAGTACGCCACCGGCGTGGCCCGCTCGCGGGCGCTGCTGGGGCCCTGGGAGAAATACGCCCAAAACCCCATCCTCGACAGCAACGACACCTGGAAGTGCCCCGGCCACGGCACCGTGGCCGAGCTCGACGGGCGCTGGTTTTTGCTGCACCACGCTTATTTCAAGCAGAGCCACGAGTTTGTGGGGCGGCAGGGTTTGCTGAGCGAGTTTACCTGGAATGCCGACGAGTGGCCCGAGTTTGTGCGCCGCAGCCCGCAGGCCCCGCCCCTCACCGACCTCAGCCGCCTGCACGTGGCCGACGAGTTTGCGGGCAGCCAGTTGGGGTTAGAGTGGCAGTGGCCCATCGGCCAGCAGCCGGCGCGGGCCGTGGCCGATGGCAGGCTGCGCCTCGGGGCCGAGCCCTCACGCCTGGGTGCAGTACTAGCCCGCCGCACGCATACCGCTACCTACAAGGCCGCCACTACCCTCGATTTTGCCGCTTTGCCCGTCGATACCTTCGCCGGCCTGGCCGCCGTGGGCGACCCGTATAATGCCCTGGCACTCATGGCCGGCAACGGCCAGCTGCAAGTGTGGCACCTCAAGAGTGGCTTGCAGCAGTGCCTCACCTCCGTCTTCCTGGAGCCCTGCGACACCCTCAGCCTGCGCCTGGAGGTGTGGGGCGGGCAGCGCTACCGCTTCGCCTACAGCACCGACGGGGCCACCTGGCAGCCCATGCCCACCGAAAGCTTCACCGTGAACGGCACCTACCTGCCGCCCTGGGACCGCGGCGTGCGCCTCGCCCTGGTGGCCCAGGGCGCGGAGGATACTTCGGCCACGTTTCACAATTTTATTTTGCGTAATCAGCGGTAGAGGTGAAGTGGTGAATGAGTGAGTTGGTGAATTGAGAAAAGGCCCTGTCAGCACGTCTTGGACGCACTGACAGGGCCTTTTCTTTTGTGCTATCGAGCGAACTACCGGTGCGGGCTGCCAGCTTTCCGCTCGTCGTCAGGCGTGGCCCGTTCAACAACGAGCGGACAGCCGGCGAAAAGCCGGCAGCCCGCACCGTGCGCCCTCACTTTGCCAGCCAGCTCACCGTCACGCCGGGCGTGTTGCCGGGCAGCATGGTGGGCGTGAACTGCCACTTGCCGCGCGCGGGCGCGGCAGGCGCATTCAGGCCAATGCCGGTGCGGGCGGCGGGGTGGCGGCCCCAGCGGTTGCGGTGCGTGAGGTAGGCCACGTGGGCCGACAAGATGCCGAAGCCGGCCCCGGCAAACACGTCGGCCTGCCAGTGCTTGTTGTTGAGCATCCGAAACGCGCCCACGCCGGTGGCCAGGGTGTAGGCCCCCACGCCGTACCACACGCTTTTTTCGCGCAATTCGGTGTGCACGATGCTGGCCGCCAGAAACGCCTGGGCCGTGTGGCCCGACGGAAACGAGCGGGTATCCGACCCGTCGGGGCGCTCGTGCCGGGTCGTCATCTTCACGATGTAAACCGACGAGAGCATGATGGCCTCCGACTTGGCCAGAATCAGGGCCAGGTTGGTGCGGTCGTTGCGGCCCTCCACCCCGAAGGCCAGCACCGCGCCTAGCTCCAGGTAAGGCGCCCATTGCAGATAGTCGTCGAGGTGGTTGCGGAAATTGGGGAAGTTGCGCTGAATGTCGCGCTTGGCATCGTACGACGAATAAAACCCGTGGCCATCCACCACGCTGATGCCGTAGCCGATGAGCACGGCCGGCACCGCCGTGGCGCGCACCAGCTTGCTGTTGTACCAGGGCTGGCGCGGCGCGCCGGGCGGCGTCTGGTACTTGCGCAGGGTAGTATCGGCGGGGGCCGGGGCGGCGGGGTTCAGCGGCACCTGGGCCAGCGCGGGCCGCGCCGCCCCGGCTAGCAGGCTGGCGCTCAAGGCCAGCGAGAGCAGCGGGCGGCGGGCGGCACGGGCCGGCACCCGGCGGGCAGAAGGTAGAAACATCGTCATAGTCGCAGCAAAAAAAGAAGCCGCCCCGCGCCTACCGGCCCGGGGCGGCCCAACCTATACCGGCTGGCGCAACGCAAAGTTATTTGCCCGCGTCGTCGGTGCTGGCTTTGCTGAGGCTGGCGGCGTCTTTCACCAGCACGCGTTCGCCGTCTTTGAGTGTCTTCGACACGGCCCGGAACGGGCCGCTCACCACCTGCGTACCGGCCGGCAAGCCGCTCATAATCTCAATGTTCTGGAAGTCGCTGATGCCCGTTTTCACCGGCGTCAGCACGGCTTTGCCGTCTTTTATCACGAACACTACTTCCTCGATTTTGGCCTTCTGCACGGGGCCTTCTTCCTTGGTGGCGGTACCGCGGTTGGGGCCAACCCGAATGCCGCTGCCCGCTTCTTTGGCCACCTTGGCCGAGTCGGAGCGGGTAGTCACGGCGGCCAGCGGCACGCTCAGCACGCCGGCTTTGCGCTCGGCGATGATGTCGACCGAGGCCGTCATGCCCGGCCGGAACGGCACGGTGGTGCGCCCGCTCGGCCCGGTCTTGATGAGGTGGCGGTAGCTTTCGGGCAGCAACCGCACGCGCACCTCAAACTCGGTGACGGCTTCGGCCGTGAGGGCGTCCTTGGCCGTGTTGGCGATGGCCGTCACTACGCCCTTAAACCTCTCGTTCTGCGTGGTATACGAGTCCACTTCCACGTCGGCCGAGTCGCCGAGCTGCACCCGGATAATGTCGTTTTCGTTCACGCTCACCCGCACCTCCATGTTGTTGAGGTTGGCGATACGCATGATTTCGGTGCCCGCCATTTGCACGGTGCCCAGCACGCGCTCGCCCTTCTTCACGTTGAGCTTCGAAACGGTGCCGCTCACCGGCGAGTAGATAGTGGTTTTATTCAGGTTTTTCTGCGCCTCGGTCAAGCCAGCTTGCGCGCTGCGCACGTTGCTCTGGGCGGCCGTTATCTGCGCCCGAATGGCCTTGAGCTGCTCCTGCGAGGCGTTGTAGGCAGCCTGGGCGGCCTCGTAGTCGGCCTGCGAAATCACCTTTTGCTTGAACAGCGAGGCCTGGCGGCGGTAGGTCAGCTCGGTTTGGCGGGCGTTGGCGGTTTGCTGCTCCAGCTGGGCCTGGGCCTGGCTCACGTTGGCGCGCTGGGTACCCACCACGGCGGTTTGCTGGCTTACCATGGCCTCGTAGTTGTCGGGCCGGATGCGCAGCAGCAGCTGGCCTTTCTTCACCGAGTCGCCTTCGTGCACGTACAGCTCGGTAATCTCGCCCGATACGTCGGCCGAGATTTTCACTTCGGTTTCGGGCTGCACCTTGCCCGAGGCGCTGACTTTCTCCACGATGGTAGCCGGCCCGGCCTTGGCCGCCGTTACTTCGGTGCCGGTGGGCCCGCCCACCAGGCCCTTTTTCTTGGCCACCATAAAGCCTACCACCATCACCACGACGAGGCCCAGCAGAATAAAAAGGAGTCGGTTGTTCTTCATAAGAAGGAGTTTTGAGTTCTGAGTTTTGAGTTTTGAGTTGCTTTCCCGCAGACTCAAAACTCAAAACTCAGAACTCATAATTATTAAAGCGCCAGCGGCTTGCCTTGGTAAAAGTCCAGCACCTTACGCCGGAAGATGAAGGTGTACT
>NZ_DASTEP010000207.1:0-96847 GCF_035709525.1 Hymenobacter sp.
TTGGAGAGGGGGCCGGGGGGTGAGGTGCCCCGCGTGGAAACGTTGATTACTTAGCAACTCTCACCACGAGCCGGTAGCGCGGCACGGCTTCCACCCGCCGCAACTCACTCACCTGCCCACCGGCCGGAAACGCAGGCCGGCGGCCGTCCTCAAGGTAAATGGGCGCATCCTGCCGCAGCGGTAGAATGCTGAGCGTCAAGGGTGCGCGTAGCCCGTCGGCCAGCAGGTTGCGGTAGCTCACGCGCCAAGGCGCGCCGTTGTAGAAGTCGTCGCTCAACAGGCGCTCGCCGCTCGCTAGGCGGATAGCATCGCCGGCGTAGGTGAAGCGCAAAATGATGTCGTCCAGGCTTTTCAGTCGGGTGCCGCGCAGCGCCAGCCGCCACTGCGCTGCCTGCTGGTAGGCGGTGTCGCTGGGCTCCACGGCCGCCCTGGCCGGCCCGCCGAAGCGGATGGGTGGCACCGGGCCGGCCGGCCGCAACGGCACCGCCTGCACCGCGATGGCACGGGCGGGCGCGGTAGCCGCGTAGGTTTGAAACACGCCATCGGGCGCGCCGGCTTGCAGGGCCAGGCTGCCATCGGGCGCGGCCGGCAGCGCCGGAAACACGCCCAACTGAAAATTGGGCTGGCCTTCGGCTTGCAGCTGCACCTGGTTGCGGTCGAAGTAGATTTCCTGGGGCGTCAGCACCAGGCGCTCGGCGCCGGCCAGGGGCGCTTGCCACGTTTGGCGGGCTTGCGCCTCGCTCAGCACCAGCACGCGCACGGCCGGCCCGGTGCGGGGCTGCACCGTGAGAGCCACGCCGGTGCCGGGTTGGATGTCAGCTATTCGTATTTGGCCCTGGGCCGGGGCCACGGCGCCGGCGGGGGTAGCCACCGCCCGCACGGTGGCCGCGTCGAACATGAATTCGGCCGGGATGCCGGGTTGCGCGAAGAAAACGTAGTACAACTCGCCGCCCACTTGCAGCTGCGTGAATAGCTGGGCGGTGGCGTACTTCAGCCGCGCCCCGCCGAGGTCGAGGTTGAAGGGCCAGATGCCGTAGCTACCCGCTGGCACCGTAATTGGGCTTTGGGGGAACGTGAGTTTTTCGCCCGGCAGGCGCACCTCAAACTGCACGCCGGGCCGGGCGGGCGTGGAATAGTTGCGCACGTAGTTATTGAAAAACAAAAACCCGCGGCTGCCCTGCGCGCGCACGGCCCAGCGCAGCGGGCCGAGGTCGGCGGCACTGGCGGGCTGGGCGGCGGGGGCGTGCGGGGCCATCGGGGCCAGCAGCGGGCCAAACGCATTCAGAAAATAATGCACCAGCTTGAGCTGGCTGAAAAGCGGGCTTTCAACCCCCGTCTCGCTTAGCGGAGCCTGGAAATCGTAGCCCCGGCGCGGCAGGTCGTTGTAGCTATTGGTGCGGCTCGACTCTTGCAGCCACGACAACTTGCCCAGCGGGTTGCGGCCGCCGTGAAACATGTAGTAGCCGTAGAGATTGACACCCGAGCCGAGCTGCACGGGCAGCATGGCCGCCACATCGGCGGGGGCCAGCAGCGGCCGGCGGCGGTACATGGTGGGTACGCCGCCTCCAAACTCAGCCCCCAGAAAGGGGTAGTGCGCCAGCTGGGCGGGGTTGTTGCGCGGGGCCGTTTCGCCGCCCTGAATGCCCAGGTTGCCGCCCTCGCGGCTTTTGAAGCGAAAATTGTACACTTCCACGGGCGGCATCTTGGCTGCGCCCCGGCCCCAGGGCTCGTCGGGGTAGCCGCCGAATACCGGTAGCACTTCCTGCTCGGGGTAGCGTGCGCCCTGCCAGCCGGTTACGGTATAAAACGGCACGTCGAAGCCCTCGGCCAGCGCTAGTTCTTTGAGCTGCTGAATGTGGACCGCGCCCTGGCCGGTTTTGCCCCGGTTGTACTCGTTTTCGAGCTGAATGCCGATGAGGGGGCCGCCGTCCTTCCAGAGCAAGCCCTGGGTTTGGCGGCGCAGCTGGTGCCAGTAGGGGCGCACGGCGGCCAGGTAAGCGGGGTCGTTGCTGCGCAAGGCGCTGGCGGGCAGCTTCCCGACCAGCCAATCGGGGAAGCCGCCGTTGCGCAGTTCGGCGTGGTTCCAGGGGCCGAGGCGGGCCACTACCAGCAGCTGGTGCCGGGCGCAGAGCTGGAGAAAATACCGAAAATCGCGCTCGCCCCGAAAGTTGAATTTGCCCTTTTCTTCTTCGTGAAAAAGCCAGAACAGGTAAGTGGCCACGATTTGCACGCCGCCGGCTTTCATCTTCAGCAGTTGCGCTTCCCAGCGCGCCCTTGGGAAGCGGGCGAAGTGAAATTCGCCCATCACCGGCAGCCAGGGCTGGCCGTCGCGGGTGAGGTACTGACTGTTGGCACCCAGGGTGTGGCCGCCGGGCGCGGCGGCGGTGCCCAGGCGCAGGTAGCCGGTTTCGGGCGGCGGGGCGGGCGCGGTAGCATCCACCACGAGCGGCGCGGCCGGTAGTTGGGCCGCGCCCGGCCGGGTGCCGGCCGCCAGGGCAAAAGTGATTAGGATGGATTTCAGGCGCGCCATATCAAACAGCGAAAAGGGTAGTGGGCTAGCGTAGTAGCCGCAAGTATACCTGCCCCCCAGCCTGGCAGCCATCCTGGACACGCATGGTCGCCAAAGTGGTTTTGGCCTCGGGCAGTTGGCCCAGGCCGGGGTAGCTGTCGAGCGGGCCAGTTATCGTGGAAGCCGAGATGCTGCGTAGACGCAGTTTTTAATTCCACACGGTCCGATTGAAGCGAAAAAGAACATGAAGGCAATTATGGGCTACACCCATTCAATTCCACCCAGTCCGATTGAAGCTGGCCCAAAGCTTCGAGCTTAGCCCGATAAATACGATTTCAATTCCACCCAATCCGATTGAAGCCAACAGCGTGGCCGGCATCAACACGCTGGCCACCGTATTTCAATTCCACCCAGTCCGATTGAAGCGTTCCGACTTCGACCTTACACCATTCTGCTATACCGATTTCAATTCCACCCAGTCCGATTGAAGCGCACCCTGAGTCCGCCACCTGCACCCGAGCCATTGTATTTCAATTCCACCCAGTCCGATTGAAGCCTCGCGCTTTTGCTGCGGCGTGCGCGTGTCGAGCCCCATTTCAATTCCACCCAGTCCGATTGAAGCCCCATACCCCACCACTGGAATAGCCAGCACCCACCAATTTCAATTCCACCCAGTCCGATTGAAGCCGGCAATGACTTTGCTGTCAGCGAGGACTGCTTTTTATTTCAATTCCACCCAGTCCGATTGAAGCGCGGCGCCGGTGTGTCGGCCGAGCACTTGGAGCGCTATTTCAATTCCACCCAGTCCGATTGAAGCCTTTGCCATAGGGACAGGGAAAAGGAGTGAGCCACATTTCAATTCCACCCAGTCCGATTGAAGCCCGTCGCGCGACTGCGAAAGAATGACGTAGGTGCGGCATTTCAATTCCACCCAGTCCGATTGAAGCCGATACTCTACGACATATCAGCCAGCGTAGACTGCCAATTTCAATTCCACCCAGTCCGATTGAAGCCGGGGCTTGTGCTTTTTGCGCGGCTGGCGAACAACAATTTCAATTCCACCCAGTCCGATTGAAGCTCAGCCCCTCAAAGCCAGCGTCGCCAGCGAAGTACAATTTCAATTCCACCCAGTCCGATTGAAGCGCTTCCAGCTCAGTAGCGCGGCGGGCGCACAAGCTGATTTCAATTCCACCCAGTCCGATTGAAGCCGGGCTGAATCTTCTCTAACCATTTCGGATGCAATTATTTCAATTCCACCCAGTCCGATTGAAGCATTAGACTGGTGCAGGCCGTGAGGGCGGCCGTACAGCGATTTCAATTCCACCCAGTCCGATTGAAGCGAACGCCATGCCTGAAATCGACATAGCCATTATGCGATTTCAATTCCACCCAGTCCGATTGAAGCGCAGATTATCCGTCAGAACAAAAGCCTGTTCGAGGAATTTCAATTCCACCCAGTCCGATTGAAGCTGGGGCGCGCGCCCCGGCCCACCATCTGGATAAAGAATTTCAATTCCACCCAGTCCGATTGAAGCTCGCTGGCTACATATACCGCTTCAACCAAGTCTCGCATTTCAATTCCACCCAGTCCGATTGAAGCAGGAGGCCATTGAGGATGAGGGCAAAAGTATTTTCAATTTCAATTCCACCCAGTCCGATTGAAGCATTCGGTGGTGCGTAAAACCATGCCAGCCTTGCGCCATTTCAATTCCACCCAGTCCGATTGAAGCAAGCGGGCGGGCTTCAACATTATCGCCGCCGACAAAATTTCAATTCCACCCAGTCCGATTGAAGCAGATAGATGCGATTTTCAAAGAGAGTGCCAAATCCGATTTCAATTCCACCCAGTCCGATTGAAGCCCGGGGCGCTCTCCGTACCCTTGGCAAATGCCGGGATATTTCAATTCCACCCAGTCCGATTGAAGCGCCGCTGGGCGCGCCGCTGGCCTTGCGGGCTACGGTATTTCAATTCCACCCAGTCCGATTGAAGCCTTTTCGTGATGCGAGCGGATGCACGGCCTTTGGCGAATTTCAATTCCACCCAGTCCGATTGAAGCCCGTGGCGGTCAGCTACACCCAGGCGTTGCTCGACCATTTCAATTCCACCCAGTCCGATTGAAGCCTTTGCCGTGCCCACGTTGGCCAGCAACTTCCAACCGATTTCAATTCCACCCAGTCCGATTGAAGCGCCGATGATGCCCAGCTCGCCGGGCTTATCCCTGATATTTCAATTCCACCCAGTCCGATTGAAGCCAGTGCCTTTACGTTCTTTTTTAAGTCGGCCAGGTCATTTCAATTCCACCCAGTCCGATTGAAGCGATGGGTGCCCAACTGACGGACATCGCGCCGATTCTATTTCAATTCCACCCAGTCCGATTGAAGCTTTTGAGCTGGCGGCGCTGCTCGCGCTTGGTGAGCTCATTTCAATTCCACCCAGTCCGATTGAAGCGAGTGGCCAGCTCAGCCGGGCGGCCAGCCAGCGCAATTTCAATTCCACCCAGTCCGATTGAAGCCAGAGTTCGAGCGGCATCATGTAGTCGGTCGAAATATTTCAATTCCACCCAGTCCGATTGAAGCGTTGGAAGAAGAAGCCGGCCGCCTGCTGGCGCAGCAATTTCAATTCCACCCAGTCCGATTGAAGCCGCTGCCGGCAAATTGCGTGAGTAACATACAGAAAAAATTTCAATTCCACCCAGTCCGATTGAAGCATTATCCAGTCAGGCGGAATAACAAAGGGCTGACCGATTTCAATTCCACCCAGTCCGATTGAAGCGGTCGGGGGTAGCAAGTGCCCCGCCTCTATTCTGGCATTTCAATTCCACCCAGTCCGATTGAAGCCGTGGTGTGCCCTACAATTAACGGTCGTTTATTGGAATTTCAATTCCACCCAGTCCGATTGAAGCTGTTAATCATAGCGCTAGCCGTACGTTTAGTATGTTATTTCAATTCCACTCAGTCCGATTGAAGCTAGTAAAAGCCATTGAAGCGCTGGCCCGCCAAGCCGATTTCAATTCCACCCAGTCCGATTGAAGCGCGGTGGGCGTAGCGGTAGCCGTCAGCACTCCCGTGATTTCAATTCCACCCAGTCCGATTGAAGCTTTGCCTGGGCACCGTCACCAAGTTCAACTCTTTCAAATTTCAATTCCACCCAGTCCGATTGAAGCTTTGCGTACAATCTGTAAGCAAGCCGCCTGCTAACTATTTCAATTCCACCCAGTCCGATTGAAGCCGTGATGAAGGCCACGCCCGAGTACCGCAAGCTGGCATTTCAATTCCACCCAGTCCGATTGAAGCACAAGAATTACCAGCTGAGGCCCTAGACGCAATCCGCATTTCAATTCCACCCAGTCCGATTGAAGCTTTAAGCAGCACCTTCGCGTCGGGCGCGTTCTGGTTATTTCAATTCCACCCAGTCCGATTGAAGCCAGCGAGCCGCGCCTGGCCGAGGCCCTGGCGCAGTATTTCAATTCCACCCAGTCCGATTGAAGCGCAGCTTAGCCCGCTCATCGGCGGGCAAGGCATACACATTTCAATTCCACCCAGTCCGATTGAAGCGCTAAAGCCAGGGGATACGGTAGAGCTGTTTTGGCAATTTCAATTCCACCCAGTCCGATTGAAGCCTCAGTGACTGCTGCGGCCTCGGCGGTGGTCGACGCGATTTCAATTCCACCCAGTCCGATTGAAGCGTATTTACTCCGTCGCTGTCATCGTAGATATAGCAAATTTCAATTCCACCCAGTCCGATTGAAGCATGCCGACGTGGTGGAGATGCTACCCACTGTGGGCGTATTTCAATTCCACCCAGTCCGATTGAAGCCGACTTGACTGAGGCACAGCAGGTCGCCGCCGAATCATTTCAATTCCACCCAGTCCGATTGAAGCTTGCCAGCAAACACCCAGAAGCCGTAGCCGCCACCAGATTTCAATTCCACCCAGTCCGATTGAAGCCGGTGTAGCGATGATTGATGTAGGTGGCCCCAGCTGTATTTCAATTCCACCCAGTCCGATTGAAGCGAGGTGGATAAGTTCCGATTGGAGAGCGCAAACACCATTTCAATTCCACCCAGTCCGATTGAAGCCACCACATCCATCTCGTTGCGTGGTTGGAGCGAGTTATTTCAATTCCACCCAGTCCGATTGAAGCTAATTGGGCCTTTTACTTCTATTGCGTTACTCTCCGATTTCAATTCCACCCAGTCCGATTGAAGCTACCATGTTGCGTTACGCTTTAATGTGGACGTAATAAATTTCAATTCCACCCAGTCCGATTGAAGCGAGCAGCGTGCCGCGCGCGTGAATGCGCCGGGCCAATTTCAATTCCACCCAGTCCGATTGAAGCCTGCCGGGCAAGCTGCGTTGGCTATCAAGAAGGTGTTATTTCAATTCCACCCAGTCCGATTGAAGCCAGGTAATCGCCAGCTGGTGTTACTTCCGCGATGAATTTCAATTCCACCCAGTCCGATTGAAGCGGGCCGCCAGCGTGCCGCTGGTCGGGTCGGTAACCCTATTTCAATTCCACCCAGTCCGATTGAAGCCCCCGCTGAGCTGAAGCGACGGATGGAGTTGGCGCTATTTCAATTCCACCCAGTCCGATTGAAGCGCCGCTGGGCGCGCCGCTGGCCTTGCGGGCTACGGTATTTCAATTCCACCCAGTCCGATTGAAGCGTTGTTGCAGGCGCTGGGCTTGCTCGCGCTGAAACTTATTTCAATTCCACCCAGTCCGATTGAAGCCTTTTCGTGATGCGAGCGGATGCACGGCCTTTGGCGAATTTCAATTCCACCCAGTCCGATTGAAGCTTGGGCAACCCGGCTCTTTGTATTCTGGCCTCAAACATTTCAATTCCACCCAGTCCGATTGAAGCTTGGCAAATTCGGCAAGCAATATCATTAGCTAAATGATTTCAATTCCACCCAGTCCGATTGAAGCTGGGCCGTAATAGTTAAGACGTTTGCGGATGCTTGCATTTCAATTCCACCCAGTCCGATTGAAGCCCGTGGCGGTCAGCTATACCCCGGCGCTGCTCGACCATTTCAATTCCACCCAGTCCGATTGAAGCATTCCGGCATGCGCTTTATCTACGCCAGCGGGAGTTATTTCAATTCCACCCAGTCCGATTGAAGCGTCATGGGCTAGGCTAGAAAGGCAATTCTTCGTCAGAATTTCAATTCCACCCAGTCCGATTGAAGCGCTCACAAAAACAGAGGTAAACGGGCGGCCCTCCGCATTTCAATTCCACCCAGTCCGATTGAAGCGCGCTTGGCGTAGCCCATGCGCTCGCCAGCCAGCAATTTCAATTCCACCCAGTCCGATTGAAGCCGACTTCGGCCGTGCGAGTGTGGCCTCGGGCCACGGCTATTTCAATTCCACCCAGTCCGATTGAAGCCACGTATTGGGCTAAGGTGACATCGGCCCAACTGGTATTTCAATTCCACCCAGTCCGATTGAAGCTAGCCGCCGCCAGGCGCCAGCCAGGCCACGGGCAGCATTTCAATTCCACCCAGTCCGATTGAAGCGGCCAGGGTCCTGACCACCTCCACCCGGTAGCCCTATTTCAATTCCACCCAGTCCGATTGAAGCCTTTAGGCGTGAACTCGGCCGAGTAGCGCTTAGTCAATTTCAATTCCACCCAGTCCGATTGAAGCCCAGCGGAAGGTATCACCATTTTGGTGACCCCCTTAATTTCAATTCCACCCAGTCCGATTGAAGCTCACACGCTGGGTGAAGGCGTAGAAATCGCACTGGCATTTCAATTCCACCCAGTCCGATTGAAGCCGGGTTTGGCTGTGAGGGGCTGGTAGGGGGGCGTAATTTCAATTCCACCCAGTCCGATTGAAGCACTTCGGCCTGACTACGGTAGGCGCTGGCCATTCTTATTTCAATTCCACCCAGTCCGATTGAAGCCGCCTAGCGCGGTAAGCACCTGCGCCAGGCTGCCGCTATTTCAATTCCACCCAGTCCGATTGAAGCCTCGGTGGTGCGCAAGACCATGCCCGCCCTGCGCCGATTTCAATTCCACCCAGTCCGATTGAAGCGTTGGGAATGATGCGGATGCCCAGCTCTGCCAGCGTATTTCAATTCCACCCAGTCCGATTGAAGCTGGACGAATACAGCGCCAGCTCGGCACCGGAAGCGAATTTCAATTCCACCCAGTCCGATTGAAGCGATAGTGCGCCCGCGGTCAAAATAGATGATATAGACCATTTCAATTCCACCCAGTCCGATTGAAGCGAGCTGGACGACTACACCAGTGCGATTCAGAGCCTGATTTCAATTCCACCCAGTCCGATTGAAGCCCACCGGGGCCGACGCTGGCAAGGATTCGACGAGCTAATTTCAATTCCACCCAGTCCGATTGAAGCCAAGCCCTGCATGATTACCGTCCTGCACGAGACGAAATTTCAATTCCACCCAGTCCGATTGAAGCACCACCAGCCGCAGCCGCTCGAGTGGCCAGCTCAGCCATTTCAATTCCACCCAGTCCGATTGAAGCCTTCGATGGCGGCGCGCACCTGGGCCCAGTCGGTATCATTTCAATTCCACCCAGTCCGATTGAAGCAAGGGGGCAAGATGCAGCCTAACACCCCCTTCCTAATTTCAATTCCACCCAGTCCGATTGAAGCGGGATGGCGAGTTCGGGCATGTTGCGGCGCGGGTTTATTTCAATTCCACCCAGTCCGATTGAAGCACCCATACCTCAAGTGTATCATTAGGCAATTCATTATTTCAATTCCACCCAGTCCGATTGAAGCCGTAGGGCTCAGCGACTTGCCCGCGCACCTGCTGCTATTTCAATTCCACCCAGTCCGATTGAAGCAAGGCTGTGGTTGTTAAAGAAAAAGCCTCGCTAGTCATTTCAATTCCACCCAGTCCGATTGAAGCGGTGCGCACGAAAGCCCGCACGTGGTGCTTGACGGCATTTCAATTCCACCCAGTCCGATTGAAGCTACACCCCTACTATAAGAGCGGCAAGTGTATTCCGTTATTTCAATTCCACCCAGTCCGATTGAAGCTTTTCGGCAGCGGCGCGAACGGCGGGGCTAAGCATATTTCAATTCCACCCAGTCCGATTGAAGCTCCCCCTGGCTGGCGACGCCGCCTTCAAGCGCCTGCTATTTCAATTCCACCCAGTCCGATTGAAGCTCCGCATCGGCCAGCAGTATCAGTTCAGCTATACGAATTTCAATTCCACCCAGTCCGATTGAAGCGCGGGTGCAGGCGGCCGGCGAAGATGGTGCAGAGCAATTTCAATTCCACCCAGTCCGATTGAAGCCGAGCTAGTGGATGGCATCGAAACCGTGGGCTTCCTATTTCAATTCCACCCAGTCCGATTGAAGCGAGCTGGTGGTGAGCCCGGCCCGCGAGCTGGTGGTGATTTCAATTCCACCCAGTCCGATTGAAGCGGCGAGTTCAGTGCGAATAGCTTTGAGCAGGAAGCTATTTCAATTCCACCCAGTCCGATTGAAGCAATGACAATGCCGCCCGCCTCACGATGCCCCTTGACATTTCAATTCCACCCAGTCCGATTGAAGCAAGGCAGCTACGGCTGTAGTCCCGCTGCCCATGAAGATTTCAATTCCACCCAGTCCGATTGAAGCCGTCACGGCTCAGGTTCATGATGGCCTCTTTAATCTATTTCAATTCCACCCAGTCCGATTGAAGCGTTTGTCACGGCCACCGACAAGCTCAACGTAGCCCTATTTCAATTCCACCCAGTCCGATTGAAGCGCGCCCGGCACGCTGCTGGCCGCCACCGGCGACCTCATTTCAATTCCACCCAGTCCGATTGAAGCTGGTGAAATTCCTGGGCGTGGGCAATCGGGACGATTTGATTTCAATTCCACCCAGTCCGATTGAAGCGCCGAGTCCTTTGCCGGCTGAACTGAACGGCTGGCAATTTCAATTCCACCCAGTCCGATTGAAGCGCCAAGAGGCGGCTATTCAGGCTTCGCGCCAAGTCTATTTCAATTCCACCCAGTCCGATTGAAGCCTCCGGGCCGCGCTCAGCTACTTCTGCCCATTCGGCCATTTCAATTCCACCCAGTCCGATTGAAGCTAGCGGCGGCTGCGGCCTCGGCGGCGGCAAAGCGGTCATTTCAATTCCACCCAGTCCGATTGAAGCGAACGCCTGTAACGCTTGGTATCGGCCAGCTAGCTCATTTCAATTCCACCCAGTCCGATTGAAGCAACCTGAGCCTGTGCGGGGGCCGGCATCCGGGTGCGTATTTCAATTCCACCCAGTCCGATTGAAGCGCTGCTCGGCTTCAGCTTCAACGCTGGGGCTGGCCTATTTCAATTCCACCCAGTCCGATTGAAGCATTTCAGTAGACTGACTAAAGTAATGGCAGTTATGAATTTCAATTCCACCCAGTCCGATTGAAGCCAATAACGTCGTGGTGCGCGATGTAACGTGCGAGCAATTTCAATTCCACCCAGTCCGATTGAAGCCCGCTGGTGCGCTGCTGCTGCAACTGCATCAGCGCCATTTCAATTCCACCCAGTCCGATTGAAGCCAGGTCGGGGCTGAGCTTGTAGGTGTTCCCTACTGCATTTCAATTCCACCCAGTCCGATTGAAGCAGCGCTGTCGAGGCTAATGACATAAGGCCCATCGGCATTTCAATTCCACCCAGTCCGATTGAAGCCCGCCGAAGCCTACGGCCGCCGAACTGCACGCGAAAACATTTCAATTCCACCCAGTCCGATTGAAGCAAGTGTGTTGCAATATTACGCAATACTTCACAAATTATTTCAATTCCACCCAGTCCGATTGAAGCCGGCGTGGGCTTCTTGCGCCAGAAGGTTAGCAGCTCATTTCAATTCCACCCAGTCCGATTGAAGCTCCTAGTATCGCGGGGCATGGCTCAGACAGCAGCTAATTTCAATTCCACCCAGTCCGATTGAAGCCGGACAACCTGCTGAACGCTGGCGGCGGGTCGGGACATTTCAATTCCACCCAGTCCGATTGAAGCCCAAGTCGGTAATGAGCGGGCTGGCGTGCTCGTCCACATTTCAATTCCACCCAGTCCGATTGAAGCTAGGTCGGGACTGAGCTTGTAGGTGTTCCCTACTGCATTTCAATTCCACCCAGTCCGATTGAAGCGCCTTGCCCAGGCGCTAGCCCATCAGTCAGGATGTTATTTCAATTCCACCCAGTCCGATTGAAGCGGTGTAAAGGGCGAAGAGTAGGGCGCTCATTTAGTTATTTCAATTCCACCCAGTCCGATTGAAGCCGTTTTTAAGTCCTTGACTGCCGTTGCCACCGAGTTAATTTCAATTCCACCCAGTCCGATTGAAGCTGTCTGCCTGCTGCATCCTGGCCGCCCGCGCTTGTCATTTCAATTCCACCCAGTCCGATTGAAGCGCTTTCCAAAGCTTCTTGGCCGGACTTTCAGAACTCATTTCAATTCCACCCAGTCCGATTGAAGCGAAAAGCAAATACAACTGCCCACGCTTTTCAACCCGATTTCAATTCCACCCAGTCCGATTGAAGCTGGCGCGGGGCTTGGGGCGGGGCGTGTTGGTAAGCTATTTCAATTCCACCCAGTCCGATTGAAGCCCATTGGTCATGAAAACCTGACAAAACCTGACATTCATTTCAATTCCACCCAGTCCGATTGAAGCCAGCCGCAGCATCTGGCTATGCAGCTGAATGGCGCGATTTCAATTCCACCCAGTCCGATTGAAGCTTGTTTGGCTCGGCTATTGGCAACCAAACCATGCAGATTTCAATTCCACCCAGTCCGATTGAAGCTAATGGCTTGCCCGGCGGCCAACTGCGCGAAATTGAATTTCAATTCCACCCAGTCCGATTGAAGCTTTTAATCAGCTCTTAAATCCGCTCGGAGTTAGGATATTTCAATTCCACCCAGTCCGATTGAAGCCCCGGTGGCATCGTGCTTGACCCCTTCATGGGCAGCATTTCAATTCCACCCAGTCCGATTGAAGCCTTGGCGGGGCAACTGCGCTAGCTCGCTACAAAGAAATTTCAATTCCACCCAGTCCGATTGAAGCCGCCATGCTTGCTGGCCTGCTCTGCTAGCTCTTGGCATTTCAATTCCACCCAGTCCGATTGAAGCGCGCAGCTGCTGGTGGCTGAGGCGCTACGGAAGCCATTTCAATTCCACCCAGTCCGATTGAAGCCCGCAGTCGCCACGTCATCACCGGGCCGGATACCCCATTTCAATTCCACCCAGTCCGATTGAAGCACCGTCCTGCACGGCGCGGGCGGCAGCGGGGGAGAGATTTCAATTCCACCCAGTCCGATTGAAGCACGAATACCCGCCACGCCAGCAGCGGCTCCCCCCGTATTTCAATTCCACCCAGTCCGATTGAAGCCCAGGTACCCCCACTGGCCAGCCTTATGCTGCCCCAATTTCAATTCCACCCAGTCCGATTGAAGCACTACCAGGTAGCCGTAGCCAGACGGGGCTACCACATTTCAATTCCACCCAGTCCGATTGAAGCCCGTTGTCTGTTGGTTGAGCTGGTTAAAAGCCCGCTATTTCAATTCCACCCAGTCCGATTGAAGCGAGACTTTGCGCTATACAAAGCTCCCCCTCTTAATCATTTCAATTCCACCCAGTCCGATTGAAGCGGTACCCGCCTGGCTATGTCCGTTACCACGGACGCTATTTCAATTCCACCCAGTCCGATTGAAGCTTATGTCATTAGCCTCGACAGCGCTACCGCGAATTGATTTCAATTCCACCCAGTCCGATTGAAGCAAGTTCGGGAAAAGTAACCTCCGCATCCCCTATTTTATTTCAATTCCACCCAGTCCGATTGAAGCCGCGCAGGCCGAGCGAATAGCGCAAGCACTGCCCTGATTTCAATTCCACCCAGTCCGATTGAAGCATAGGTGTAGCCCCGCGATAGTTCATGCCCTTCGGTATTTCAATTCCACCCAGTCCGATTGAAGCCCGTGAATTATTTCGCAATTATAGGGCATATCGTGCAGCAAACGCATAGTCAATCGCCTATGGGAGCTACTAAAAAGCGTCGATGGACAAAAGTGTAATTTCCCCTAGGGTTAGACGACTCTGCTGGTCAAGGTTTTACGGTGTACTGGCGGTTGGTAGATAGCAGCTGCCACACAGCTTGTCCTTATCGACGACTGGACGTCGCTATAAAATAGAGTCCAGTGTGCTACGCTCTCGGCCCACCACTTGCTTTTCCAGCCACTGCTGCGTACGGCTTTTGAATAAAATGATGCTATCCTCGTCCTCATCCATAATAGCGCGGGCTTTGGTCAATAGCTCGGTTAGTTTTACCTCGCTGATATCGCCTTCGAAGACCGAATTCTGAATCCAGTGCAGGTAGCGGCGGCAGAGCTTCAGCATTCGGCCCACCCGCTGCTGCTTCATATCATAAACCAGGATAACGTACATTACCACCAGGCCTTAAATGGTTGGTATTCTTCCATGTTCAGCAGGTGCTTGGTGAGCTTGTAGCACTCCAGCTTGATGAGGTGCTGGTAGCTCACGCTGCGGTTGAGGCGGCGGTGCTGGATGGTTTCTTTCAGGCGCTCCTCAAATACTCGCACGAAGGTTTTGCGGCCGGCTTCCTTGAGTAGGCAGCCGTCGAGCTCGCGCACGAAGTCGCGGGGCTGGATTTCCTTTTTATTGAGCAGCCGGAAGATGGTACGGTCCACGAGCAGGGGCTTGAAAATCTCGGCCATGTCCAGGGCCAGCGAAAAGCGCCGGCTGCCGGGCTCGTGCAAAAACGAGATGGTCGGGTTGAGTTGGGTGTGGTAAATCTGCGAGAGGCAGGCCGCGTAGCAAAGCATATTGCCGAAGCTCAGCAGCGCGTTCAGCTCATTCTGCGGTGGTTGGGTACTGCGGGTACCGAAGCTGAAGCCCGGCACGTTGACCAACTGCTCGAAGCAGCGGTAGTAGGTTTGGCGAATGTTGCCCTCATAGCCCATGATTTCGGCCACGCTAGTGGCGTGGGGCAGGGCCGAGAGGTAGAGCTCAATCTGCGCGATTTCCTCGCCCACCACCCGGCCCCGGCTCTGGTAGTAACGCAGGTTTTTGAGCAGGTTGAAGGCTGCGCCCTCCACCAGCTTGCGGGCCAGTACGAGGCGTTTTTTGAGGCTGGTGTAGTGGCCTGTCTGGGCTACTTGCAGGCGGCCGGCCAGCAGGTATTCCTTGGCCATAAACGAGCCCGTGTAGTGCTCGTAGTAGTCAAAGAAATGCACCGACACGCCGTGCTTGCCCAGAAAATTATACAGTGCCGAATTGGCATCGAGCGAGCCGAACACGTAGAGGTCGGCCACGTCCTCGATGGGCAGAAAGCGCGTCTGGCCCTCGGCCCCAGCTTCGTCGTAGGCGGTATACTTGAGGGTATTGTCCTGGCGCGACAGGCGGCCGGGGTTAAAGAGATAGAACGTCTTTTTCACCGCAGATTCAAACAGATTTCTAGGATTTAACGGATACGCCCGGCTGCGCCGGGCTGGCTGGGTGGTTTGGGGTTGTGGGTTTTATTCGCCTGAGTAGCAGAAGTCGTAGTAGCTACAATTTTTGCAGAAGGGCTTGTTGATGACGGGTGGGCAGGTTTCCCGCGCTACCAGCTGCTCGATGGCTACTTCCCATTCGGCGATGGCCAGGCGGTCGGCGTCGGTCAGCACTACCTTTTCGACGCGGCGGATTTTGGGATATTCCAGCAGGCCGGTGGGCGCCACTACACCGTGCCGCTCCAGCGTCAGCAGGTAAAACTGAAGCTGGGCCACGCTGGCTTCTTCCAGCTTGTTGCTGCGCTTGATTTCGTGCACCACCCGCTCGTGCGGGTCGTAGAAGTCGATTTTGATGCCCTCAATCTGAATTTCGCGGTAGCGCTGGGCGCGCTGCGGGTAGGCCGTCTGGTGCAGCAGCGTGCCATCGGCCACATTATCGTGCGTCTGTTGGAAGCTGATGCCGTGGTGAAACAGCCACAGCTTGCGGTGGCAGATGTGGTAGTAGTTGACGTGCTTGCCGGTGAGGTGCATAGCGAATAGGAAAAGGGTACCTAAACAAAACGGGCTGCCTCGTGCTAAGGCAGCCCGTTTTTGCGGCTAGGCCGGCACGGCTTGGTTTTCGTAGTCAAACGCCCGCAGGCGGGCCAGAATATCCTGCTCGGCTTGGTCGAGCGCGTCGGCCGCGCCGTAGGCCCCAGCGATATAGCCGCCGGCCGAAAGCGCCGTGTAGAGCTTGGCCCCGGCAGTTTCGTCGAGCACGGGTTTGGCGGCCGGGCGCTCCGTGTCTTCGCGCAACTGTCCCCGAATGGCCCCAGCCAGGTGGTTGGCGTTGTCGGAGATGGCCACGGCTAGCGTTTCCATCAGGCTGAAAGTACGGGCCTGGTTGCTGGTGATGCGCCAGTTAACAAGTGCGTGGGCCAGGGCGGGCATGTACTGCTCGCGCTTGTCGCGCGGAGCTAGTAGGCAGGGGCCGAATACGTTGCGGGTTTCCGTCCAGCCCTGGGCTTTCAGGTCGGCCACCTTGCTGGGGTGTAGCTCGGGTTCCAGGGTGTTAACGGATACGCAGAACAGCGTGCGTAAGTCTACGGCCACGTCGTACACAAATAGGCCCGAGGCGCGGCTGTGGTCGGGTATCCAGATGCGGTTGGGCAGGTTGCGCTTGGTGCTGAGCAGCAAGGCGTCCACGTCTTCCCGGCTTATTTCGTTGCCTTTCTCGTCGCGCACGCGCACGGGGTGGTGGGCTGGGTGCGAGGTGCGGTCGAAGGTCAGGTTTTCGCGCTCGCGCTCCAGGCCGCCCAGCAGCGGGTGCAGCGGGCGCATGGCCGAAATCGAGAGCGGCGAACGGCGCTTGATGGTGAACTCGCCGGTTTCGGCCCGCATGTAGCCGCCCAGCAACTGGTCTACGTGCGTAGGGTCGCAGGGCGACCACGGCTCCTTTTGTTCAAACTGGGTTTCGTTGTTTTTGCCCTTTTTGGTTTGCCAGTTGAAGGTGATGGGCGCGGGGGCCACGTTGAGGCCCGTCGTGAGGGCGTCCATGATGCTGCGTTTCACTTGCTGGCCGCTGGAATAGGCTTGGCGCACGTTGAACTGCACATCGGTGTAATACTTCTGGCCGTCCTGCACGGCAAAAACGGTGTGCTCGGCGTGGCGCAGGCCGCGCAGGTAGAGGTAGGGAGATTGCATGGTGGGCTAAGATTTGAAAGTAGTAAGAGGTCGAGTGGATTAAGCAGCGGCGCGAGCGATGTAGCGGAAGCGAACCAGAATGATGAATAGTGGGAAATTATCCACTGGCATCAGCATTACCTGCCGCACGGCTTCGTCAAAAAGGCTCACGTAATCGACCGCAGAGCCTTTGGCTTCTTCAAGAATTTCTGTTAGCCGCTCAATAAATGCTGGCCGGTGTTTGACAAACACTTTCTCTACTTGTCGGTCAAGGTTCATTTTGCCTTGTTTGGCGGTGCCACTGAATTGATGTAGCGCACCCGCCAGCCGGTCGGCGGTATCGTAGAGTTCCTGGTTGTTGAGCATGGCGAGAATCCAGAGTTGTTGAAAAGCAAATTGAATGGCGGCGGCGTCGGTCTTCGTGCTAGGGGCCTTGGCGGGGCCGTAGGCGCTGGGCAGGTAGTCGCGCAGCTTGGCCGGCTCGATGGCCGCCAGCCCGATGGCCCCCAGCTGGCATGCGCGGGCAAAACCGTAATGCACCGAATACAAGCGCAGGAGCTGGTCTTGCCCGGCGCTTTGCACGGCGGCTGGAAAGAGAAAGAGCTTATCCGTAAGGTCGTACACTTTTCGAATGCCGCGCAGTTGCAGCGGCACAAAGCCGATGGTGCGGTTGGTCTGGGCCAGGCTGTACACGTAGGCCGTCAGGTCGCGGGTGGGGTAGTGGCGCGTAAGGGCAAATAGTACCTGCACCCACTCGCGGGTAGGCATGGCCAGGGTGCCGGCGGTGTCGGTAAGTTCGATTTTAAGGTTATCCAGCGGGTGGTTAGGGTCGAACTCTGAATCAAACGCATGAGCCAGCCAGTGGCCGTTCCAGGTTTCAATCTGGTTGCCCTTCATAGTGGGGCGCTGGTCGAGGTAGGTGCGGTAGTGCGCCCAGCCTTCGTAGAGCGCCCACAGCACGTCGTCTTCATCCAGCAGCAGCGAGAGGCCGCCGCTCACGCCCACGCCCAGCGCGCCGCCAATCCAGGAGCAGTAGATTTCCTCGGTGCCCACCCGCGGCCCCACCCCCGATACCTGGCCCGAAGTAGTGCCCTCCACGCCTGCCGCCGGAAAGCCGATAACAAAGCTGGCATCGGGCGGCACGGTGGCGATTTTGTGGTGTAGCGTGGCGAGTTGCACCTCGGCTTCGGTTTTGCCGCCCCCTAGGTTGCCCGCCGCTACCTTCTGGGCAAAGGGCGAGCTGGGCACCCATTGCAGGTAGCGCTTGTGGTTGTAAAACAGCGGATACAGCCGCTGTTCAAAAAACTGCCGGGCCGACAAGTCTTCGCCCGTGCGCTGGTGGTAGAGGCCGAGCAGGCGGCGGCCAATGTGGCTGGTGTACATAAGCGGGGCGGGGGCTAGTTTTCCAGAAAAATGTCGTACTCCTCGAATTGCAGGCCCAATTCGTCGTAGTCTTTGTTGCCGGGCACCACGAAGGGCATCGAGCCCACGTCGAGGCGCTCGTAGGTTTTTTTGCGGGCGTACATGCTGCGCCAGCTCACCGGAATTTCCAGCTGGGTGCGCGCATCTCGTTGAGTAAGTTGTTGTGAATTGCTGCCGCCGCTGGCTGAAATTTCCAGCTGGGTGCGCGCCTCCCAGCGGCCTTCCAGGTAGGCCGTGCGGTCGGCGGCCAGGATGCAGGCCGTGGACTCAATCTCCAGGGTTTCGACCAGTACCGCCCGCTGGTTGTTGCAGAGCTCGCGCAGCTTGCAGCGCTCCCCATCCCAAATGACGTGGGTGCTGATGTCCCAGGTGGGTAGGGTGGGGTACACGGCATCGATTTTGGTTTGGGCGTCGCGCTCGCGCAGTACCTCGCCTTCGTCAGGTAGTTGGGCGAAGCTGGCTTCTATCACCTCCCGGCTGTAGGGCAGGCAGCTAGGGCCGGGGGCCAATACGTGCACCGGCTTAAGCTTGCCGATGGTGTCGGGGGTGCGCCGCCGGTTTACGCGCCCGAAGCGCTGCACCAGCGCATCGAGCGGGGCAGCCTCGGTCAGCATCCGGTCAAAGCTGATGTCCAAGCTCACTTCCACGACCTGCGTCGACACGACCAGGCACGGCCCCGGCACCGTTGGGCTATTAAAATCGTCTTCCAGTCGTCGCTCGCGCTCGGCCCGGTCGCCGCGCTTGAAGCGACTGTGCAGCAGCAGCATCCTGACTTCAGGAAACTGCGCCCGCAGTTCCTTGTATCGCTCCTGCGCGCCCTGCACGGTGTTGCAGATAACCAACACCTTTTCCTGCGCGGCCAGCGCCTTCGCCAGAATGTCATCGGCCGCCGTAGGCCAGGCTTTGGGGTTGTCGGCGTCGCGTGGGATTTTATACACGGCGTGCCGGTCAAACGCATCCAGCTCCGCAGCGGACAGCGCCACTTCGGCCACTGCGGCCGGGCCGCCCAGGCGGTGCAGCAATTCCTGGTACAGCACCGTGGGCATAGTGGCCGTGCCGATGTGCAGGCGGCAGCCTAGTCGCCGCAGCGCATCCACTATTTCCAGCACCATGCTCTGGGCCTGGGCGGCGTAGGTATGCACCTCGTCCAGAATAATATCGGCCCCGCGTACGTCCAGCATCACGGCCTCGTAGCCGGGCGTACCAAATACCACGGCCGCCAACTGGTGCGGCGTCAGCACCTTAGCCGAGGCCCCAACCAGCGCTTGCAGTTGCTTTTCAACTGGCCCGCGATTCTCGACTAATTGGGAGGCTGCATGTTGCAATCGAATAGACCCACCAAATGGTTTCTCTTTGTCAGCCTTGCGCATTCGCTCAAACATCGAGTTGATGCTGGCCTGAAAAGGCAGCGTGTAAAACACGCGCCCCCGGCAGCGGCGCAGCAGGTAGTCCGTTTTGCCCGCACCCGTGGGCGCCACTACCAGGGTGTGGGCCTGCGGCTGGTCGGCCGCGAGCAGCGAGAGCGGATAGAGCGCGGCCGAGCGGTTGAAATAACGCAAATCGGGCTTCGCAAATAGCGTAGGCAATTGCCCGGCCGTGTCGTGTTGCAGGGCCGAGGCAAAATGGTCGGCCGCTTGCAGCAAGCCCCGCCACGGCGACCAGTTTTTGCGCTTGGCCCCGCAGTGCGCCACCGCCGCCTGGAGCGCTTCGGCGGCCTCGGCCCGGCTCACGGGCCGCACCTCCATACCCAGGTCTAAGGCCGCTAGCACGGCCAGCGCGCCCGGCGACCAGTCTTCCCAGCCCGCGAGGTGGTCGGCCTGCCAGGTGCGGCTGCGGTCGTCGAGGTCCAGAATGCCCTTGGCCAGCAAGTCGTCTTTTTGTTGTATGGGTTTGTGGTGGGCCACTACCATGTCAATCACGGCCGGCCAGTCGGCCCGCGGCACCAGCGGCAAAAAGCCCAGCGACGACAGCTCGTGCCGGTGTGTAATGGGATTGGGGTCGGCCCCGCCCGGCTTCAGCCGCAGCTTGCGCTGGAAGGCCGGGTGGGCCTTGCCCAGGTCGTGTAGCGCCGCGCCCAGCCGGGCCAGGCGCACCTCGAAGCCGGTGGCACGGGCTACGGCTTCGGCAGCGGCCACTACGTGCTGGGTATGGGCAAGTAAGCTTAATTCGCCGCCGTGGCTGGCGCTTTTAGCTAATAATTCCGGGGCCGTGCTCATACCGAAAAGCCCACCGGGCGAATAGGGTTGCCCACAATCTCCAGCCGCCCGTGCATGGGTGCTCCATCGGCAAAGCGATTGAAACCCACCAGAAAGGCACCTGGCTCTGTAGCGGCCGTCGGCCGCAGCTCAAACCCCGGCAGCGCGTCAAACTCGGCTTCGCTAAGCATAAGCCGGGCCACGGGCAAGACAAGGTCTTCGTTGCGGCACAGGCACAGGTGCTGGCTGGCGGCCACCTCCGCATCGGCTGCCGTAGCAAATGCCAGGTGCAGCTCGGGGGCCAGCAGCACCCCCCGTACCAGAATAGCGCGGGGCCGCGTCAATTGCTGCTTCTTTTTCTCGTGTATCCAGCCACGCGGGTGCGTCTGCTCCTGCTGCATACTCAAGCCGGTATAGGTGAGCTTGTGGCGCAGGATGGCTGATACGCCCAGCTTCTGCCGCATCCCTTCGATGACGGAAGGCGTGAGAAACTGCTGGGAGTAGGTTTCGCCGTCTCTGACTGCCGTCCACGGCTTGAGGTAGCCAAAAGGCCCCGTGTACTTTACAACGTAAAGCATAATTCAAAACCGATAAGTAAAAGGAATGTATTACACCAGCGCCCCGCAGCCTATCCCCGTCGAGTGCCCCACACCGACCTCCCAGGCAAAGCCGATTTGCTCGGCCGACCCAGACACCAGCACCGGGCAGATGCTGCCGCGGCACTGTACCTGCTTGTAGCGGAAGAGCTTGCTCTTGGCCGTGGCGATGTAAGCCGGGTCGAAGCGCACGGCGGCCCCGGCCTCGTCCAGGCCAGCCTGGCGCAGCTTGTGTCGTAGGGTGGTGGTGAGTAGCTCGTCGGCCAGCGGGTGGCCGGGCAGCAGGTGGTCGGCGGGCTTGTCGCGGTCGGTTTCGTGCTTGATGAAGACCGGGCTGGCCACCCGGAAGGGCTGCTCGCCGGCCGCGAACTCGGGCGCGTCCTGCATCCGCACATCCTGCACGCGCAAACCCAGGCCGATTTCGGGGGCGCGCAGCACGCCGCTGATGAGGGTGTGAATTACCTCGCGGTCGGGGGCGCTGATAAACCAATGCGCGCCTTCCGCAAAGCGGATGCCGCCGCGCCCGGCCCGGCCGCTGTGCAGCCACGAGTAGGAGTAGAGCGAGAGTCCGTCGTGCAGCGCTGGATTGTGGCCCGTCCAGAGGTGGAAGGCGCTTTTTAAGGTAGGAAGGTAGTCGAAAGGTACCGACTGGCTAGCCTCTAGATAAAGATGTAGTCGCAAGGTGATGAGCGGGTAAAGAGAAGTAACGGCTAAGTTTGCTAGGAAAGTGTCAGCTGGCTAATTATGATGGCAAAGGAAGCAATATATTTCCATACTGCAAATGTTTCTCTAAATATTTTTTGGTCTGCCATTAGGTGCCTACTCGCCCCACCTTCGCCCCACCTTCGCCCCACCTTCGCCCAAAGTCTTATGACCATATAACTGTAGCCAAAGCAGGGTTGGCCAGAAAACAAAAAAGGCACTTCTCGCAACCGCAAGAAGTGCCTTTTACCAATTAAGAGCCCCCAGTCGGACTCGAACCAACGACCCTCTGATTACAAGTCAGAAGCTCTACCAACTGAGCTATGGAGGCTTAATCGTGGTGCAAAAGTAAGCAGGCAAGTCCCACGAGCCAAGCAAAACCGCATAAAAAAAGCGGCTGCCCGTCGGCAGCCGCTTTTTAGCTTGATGCTGAACTACTAACTCCGCAGCTGCTTCAACTGTTTTTTGAGCTTGGCGATGCGCTCGTTGCTCTCGCTCATGCGGCCCTGGTACTCGGCGCGCAACTGGTCGGCGTTTTTCGAGCGGCCAAAGAAGTCGAGGTTGGTTTGCAGGGTAGCCACGTCGTTTTCGAGTTCCTGGATTTCGCGGCGCAGGTTGGTTTCCTTGCGGGCGAAAGCCTGCTGGGCCTGCGGGCGCGCCTTGAGGCGGGCTATTTCCAATTGGAAAAGCAAGTTCTCTTTCTCGGCGGGGGTAATGCCGCCGGTTTTGTCGAGGTACTTGCCCATAAGCGCAAGAAACTGCTCCTCGCCGCGGTCGTTGGTGCCGGTGCCCGGCTGGCCTTCGGCTATGTCAAGCGTCTGCCAGTCAGTAATTAGGCCACGGAAGCCTTCGAGCGTGCCGGGCTCGGCGGGCGAGAGTGCGGCTACTTGCTGGGCGAGTTTATCCAAATGCGCAGCCTGCTCGGCGCTGGCCGTCGACTGGCGCTCTTCGCGCTGGCGGGTTTCCTGCTTGGGGCGCTCAAATACGCCGTCGCAGGCGGCGCGGAAGCGCTTCCAGATTTTGTCGGCCTGCTTTTCGGGCACGCGGCCGATGTCTTTCCACTCCTTCTGCACCCGGATGATGATGGTGCGGGCTTCGTCGAAGTTGGGGTTTTGCTGGGCGGCTTCGGCCTGCTCGATGAGGGCGTACTTGGCTTGCAGGTTGGTATTCTTCTCCGAGTCGAGGCTCTTGAAGAAATCGTTTTTGCGGTTGAAGAAGGCCTTATAGGCGTTCCAGTACTGCTTGTTGAGCTGGTCGGCCTGGGCGCGGGGCACCGGGCCGGTGGCTTCCCACTCCTTCTTAATTTCCTGGAGTTCGTCGGTGCGCGAGCGCCACTCGTTTACGCGCTCGGTCGAAAACTCGGCGAAGGGTAGCACGCGCTCCAGCAGGGCCTGCTTTACTTTCAGGTTTTCGCCTTCCTGGGCCGAGCGCACGTCCACAAACTCCTTGCGGCGCAGGTGCACGGCCTCGGAGGCGGCCAGGAAGCGCTGCCACAGCGGCTCGCGCTGCTCGCCGGGCACGGGGCCGATGTGCTTCCACTCGTCGTGCAGCTTTTTCAACTCATCGAGCGCCTTGTTGATGCCGGGGATGGCCATCAGGGCTTCGGCGCGGGCGATGAGGTTTTCCTTGGCTTCCTGGTTGCGGCGGCGGTCCAGCTCTTTCAGCTCGTAAAAGCGGCCCTGGTTGGCGTAGTAGCGGTCGAGCAGGCCGTGGTAGGTGTTCCAGGTTTCCTGGCTGTCGGTCTGGGGCACGGGGCCGGTAGCCTTCCAGTCGGCTTGCAGTTGCTTGAGCTTCTGCGAGCTGTCCTTGGTTTCGGCGCTTTCCACCAGCTGGCGCAGCTGGGCTAGCAGTTCCTGCTTACGGGCCAGATTTTGGGTGCGGCTTTGGTCTTCGGCTTTGGCGTCGCGGGCGCGGCCTTCGCGGAATTCCTGGAGGGCCTTATTCAGCTCGGCCTGGCTAGCCGGGGGCTGGAAGCTGAATTCCTGCGGGGCGTTGGCGTCGTCGGCCAGCTTCTGGCGCGAAGCGGCGCGGGCGCTGGCCACGTTGGCCTCGTACTGGCGGCTGAGCTCAAAAATCTGCTGGCGGTTGCGGCGGGCGTCGGGGCGGCGCAGCAGGCCGATGAGGTAGGTCGCCTGGCTGTCGAGGTCGAGCGTAGCGAAGTCGGGCGCGGCCGTTTCGGGCACGTAGTCGTCGCCTTCCTCAGTGGTCGCTTCGTTGCCTTCAGCACCGTTGTTCTCTGCCGAAATGTGGGCTACCTCGGCCTGGTGGGCTTCGGCGGCCGACTCGGTGGCCGAGGTGGGCAGGGTAGCTACCACGTCGGGCGTGTTGTCGATGTCTTCGGCGTGGGCCAGGGCGATAACGGGGGCAGCCTCGTCGGTAGCCGGGGTAGCCTCGGTAGCCGACGTGCCTTCAGCGGCCGGGGCCATGCTGTCGCCGTAGTGGGCCACGGCGCGGGCTTGCGGGGCTGATACAGGCTCATCGGCTGCGACGGTGGCTGCGGCCTCGGGCGTTACCGAGGCGGTGTCGGCGGGCGTGTTCACGGGGGCCGGGGCGGGCACGTCGAGGGCTTCGCTCAGGCCGGGCTCCGAGAGCAGCGGGTCGGCTTCGGTTTGGGTGGCCCCACCGCCGGGGGGCACGGCGGCTTCGGCCGGCGTGTCGCTGAGGGCGGGGGCGGCCGGGGTAGCCGGCGCGGGCGTGGCGGCAGCGTCGTCGCCGCCCTGCTTGGCCCGGATTTCAGCCAGGCGCGCTTCCAGGATGCTCATGCGGTCGGCAGGATTCTCTTCGGCGGGCGATGACGAGGCGGGGGTGGGGTTTTCTTCGGGAAGCATACTCAAAAGCGAAAAAGCCGGCTCCCGGCCTTGGCCGGGAAAAATGTAAAAACGGGGCCGGAGCCGGACGAGGGGGCGAAATCGAAAAACTATTAATTCAGGCGCGGGTCGAGCGGATAGTTGGAGAGCGCCCGGAAGCGGCCGCCTTTTTCGCGCAGGATGCCTTGCCAAAACGCATCAGACGCCAAAGTAAATACTTTCCCGGCACTAGCGGGCTGCCGTATCCAGGAGCCACGCTCGATTTCCTCTTCCAGCTGCCCCGCCGACCACCCCGAGTAGCCTACGAATAAGCGCACCGTATCGGGTAGGATAGCGCCGCTGTCTATCAGGGAAATAAGCGCGTCAAAATCGCCCGACCAGTAGATGTCCTGGCCCAGCGGCTGGGCGCCCGGCAGCTCGGCGTGCTGGTGCAAAAAATGCAGCGTATCGGGCTGCACCGGGCCGCCCACGTACAGCGGCAACGCCGCGCTGGGGCCGGCTTCGCCGAGCGGCAGCTCCAGCACCTGGCTCAGCGTGACGGGCGTGCGGCGGGTGAGCACCAGCCCAAACGCCCCCTCGTCGGGGCTGTGGCGACACAGCACGATGACGCTGCGCTCGAAGTTGGGGTCGCCCAGAAAGGGCTGCGAAATGAGAAGGGTTCCGGGCTTCATAGAAGAGTAGGTACGCGAAAAACGGCCCGATAGTGCCGCCGGGGGCCTTTTGCGTGGGGTTATTTTTTTGGGGCGCGCGCGCCAAACCCCTCCTTACCTTTGCCGCAACTGCCCAGGCAGCGGGTTATTTCAATTTCGGTAACAGGTGTTTTCGTAGCGTATGGCTTTTACTGTTTCTTCCCCGGCCGGCCGCCGCTCGGCCGGCTGGGGGCAGCGCCCCTGGGTGCTGGGGCTGGTGGCGGGGCTGGCACAGTTGCTGGTGCTGGGGCGCACCTTTAGGCAACTGCTGCTGCATCCGGGGCAGTACCTGATTATCGACCACTACGACGGCATCAAAAGCTACTTTTCGGTCGCCAGCTTTTTGCGGCAGCCCCTGAGCCAGGGCGCGCTCATACACGGCCACAACTACCCCTTCGGCGAGTACGTGTACTACACCGATACCTCGCCGCTGGTCAGCATTCCGCTGCACGTGTTGGTGCAGCTGGTGCCGGCGCTGGCGCCCTACGGCCTGTACCTCTACGATGGCTTTACCTTGGCGGGGCTGGTGCTGAGCACGCTGCTGCTGGTGAGCATGCTGCGGCGGCTGGCTTTGCCGGTGTGGCTGGCCCTGGTGCTGGCCGTGGCGCTGCCCTGGCTGAGCCCGCAAACCTTCCGGCTCAACGTGGGCCACATGTCGCTGGCTTACACGCCGGCCGTGCTGCTGCCGCTGTGGCTGCTGCAAGGGCTGTTTCGGGCCGGGCGGGCGGGGCAACCCACGGGGCGCTGGTGGGTAGGCCTGGGGCTGGCCACTACGGCGGCGGCCTGGCTGCACTTCTACTACCTGGGCATCGTAGGCGGCTGGCTGGCTTTTTTCTTTGGGCTGTGGGCGGGCCGCGAGGCGCTGGCGCACCGGCCCTGGCGGGCGCTGGCCGGCCGCGCGGCGGCCCTGCTGGCCTGGCTGCTGGCCAGCACCTACGGCCTGCTGCAAGTGCTGGACAAGCGCCACGCCGAGCGCCCGGTGGGCAGTGGCGGCTACGACTGGATAGAGTGGAAATTTCAATTTGGCACGCTCTTTCGCGGGCACGATTTCTACAAAATCCGCTTTTTTCTGGAGCGCACCGCCGGCGTGCCCTACGAGTCGACGGCCTACCTGGGCGCGTTTGTGCTCTACGGGCTGGTCGTGGTGGGCGTGCTGGCTTGGGTGATGCGGCAGCGGCGCCGGCAGGGTATCGCGCCGCAGTGGCTGCCCGCGCTGCCCAGCGCGGCGGCCGACGCCAACCGCGATTTTCTGGGCTTGCTGCTGCTCGCGGCCGTGCCGCTGGCGCTGGCCGCGCTGGGCGAAACCATCGACATCGACAACGGCGGCTACGTGCTGCACAACTACCTCAACCCCTTTGTGTGGGTGCATAAGGTCACGGAGCGCATCACGCAGTTTCGGGCACTGGGGCGCTTTATCTGGCCGTTCTGGTGGGCCGTGGTGCTGGGCTTTGCCTGGTACGCCGGCCAGGCCTGGCGCGTGGCGCAGGCCCGGCCGGTGCGCTGGCTGCAAGGCCTGTGGGTAGTGCTGGCGAGCCTGGCCGTGGTCGATATGCTGCACGCGACGCACCACTACAAAACCATCACCCAGCGCCCCAACCTGCTGGCCCCGCCGGCTACGGCCGACGTGAGCGCCCTGGTGGGCTGGCTCGACCACAGCCGCTACCAGGCCCTGCTGACCTTGCCCTACTACCATGTGGGCAGCGAAAATACCGAGCAGGGCTTCTCGTACACCGTGGACCCCGACGACCCGCTCTGCAACCGCACCTACCAGCTGGGCATGGTGACGGGCCTGCCCCTGATGGCCCACAAGGCCACCCGCACGCCCAATTACCAGGCCCGCGAGCTCGCTACCATGTTTCGCCCCGAGGGGCCCGAGCCCAGCCTGCTGGCGCGCCTCGACAACCGGCCCATCCTGGTGTACCTCGACTCGGCGTATTATTCGGGGGCCAACAACTACTACCGCGACTTGCTCAAGGACCGGCCCGAGGCGCTGGCGCTCTTCAACCGCGTGCCCGCTTTCATTCAGGAGCAGCACATGCGCCGCCTGCGCCACGAGGGCTCCATTTCGCTCTACGAGTGGCAACCTAAGAAATAGTTAAGAGTTTTGAGTTGGTTGGAATACTTTCCATAGAGCCGCCCGCCGCTGCGCTTTTCTTAACCAAGCTGCCGTAGTTTATTTTTTCAAGTATGACTGATTCTGAACTCGCTGCCCTGCGCCAGACCTACGCTCAGCGCACGCTGCTCGAAGCCGACGTGCGCCCCGATGCCGTGCAGCAGTTTCGGCAGTGGCTCGATGAGGCCGTGGCCGCGCAGCTGCCCGAGCCCGCCGCCCTCACCCTGGCTACCGTGGACGTGGCCACCGGCCAGCCCAGCCAGCGCGTGGTGCTGCTCAAAGGGTTGCCCGACGACGCGGGCTTTCTTTTCTACACCAACTACGACTCGCAGAAGGGCCGCGAGCTGGCTGCCCAGCCGCTGGCCGCGCTCAATTTTTTCTGGCCTGGCCTCGAGCGCCAGGTGCGGGTAGAGGGCCGGGTCGAAAAAGCCCCCGAACACCTGTCTACCGAGTACTTCCAGAGCCGCCCGCGCAGCTCGCAGGTAGGGGCCTGGGCCTCGCCCCAGAGCCAGCCCATCGCCGGCCGCGAGGAGCTCGAAGCCCGCGAACACGAAATAGAAGCCCGCTTTGAAGGCCAAAGTCCGCTGCCGCGCCCGCCGCACTGGGGCGGCTACATTTTGCGCCCCACCCGCATTGAGTTCTGGCAGGGCCGCCCCAGCCGCCTGCACGACCGCTTGGTGTATGAGCGCCCGGTGGGCACCCAGGCGTGGAAAATCAGCCGCCTGGCCCCGTAGTCATTTAACAGGTGTCAATTAACATTTAACAGGCTGAGTGGGAGTGGTGTCATACGAATCAGCTCCTTGGCTAATGGTGATTGATAAGCTGTTAAATGATAAATGATAAATGTTAACTGTTAAATGAAAACGTGGCTGAGATTCAACCCGTGCGCGGCTGGCGCTACAATCCTATTCTGAGCGCCGACATCGACGCGGTGGTGTCGCCGCTCTTCGACGTGGTGAGCGTGCGCCAGCGCGAGGCGCTCTACCAAAACCCGCTCAACAGCATTCACCTCTCGGTGCCGCGCGCCGAGGCCGAGGCCGCGCCCCACGCCGCCGCCGCGCGGCGGCTGGCCCGCTGGCAGGCCGAGGGCGTGCTGCTGCCCGATGGGCTGCCCGGCATCTACGTGTACTACCAGTACTTCCGGCTGCCGGGCGAGGCCCGCGAGCGCTGCCGCAAGGGCTTCATGGCCCACATCCGGGCCTACGACTGGGCCGAGGCGGTAGTGCTGCGCCACGAAAACACGCTGCCCGCCGCCGTCAACGACCGCGCCGAGCTGCTGGCGGCCTTGCAGTTCCAAACCAGCGCCACCCACGGCCTCTACCGCGACGAAACCTTTGAGCTGGAAGCGCTGATGGACGAGGCCATCCAGGCCCCGCTCTGCCAGACCGAGGAAGACTACCAGGGCGCGCGCGACGTGCTGGCCGTCATTCAGGACGCGCCGACCATCCGGCGCTTTCAGCAGGTGCTGGCGAGCCGGCAGGTGATACTGGCCGACGGCCACCACCGCTACGAGGGCTCGCTGGCTTACCGGCAGGCCCGCGAGCTGGCCGCCGGCCCCGGCGGCTACAGCGGCCGCGAGCCCTGGAACTACCACCTCATGTACCTCACCAACGCCGCCAGCGACGATTTGCGCATTCTACCCACCCACCGGGTGCTGCGCGAGCTGCCCGGCCACCTCACCGACGAGGAATTGCTGACCCGGCTGGCCGCTTACTTCACGGTGCGGCCCCAGGAAGAAGCCCAGGATTTGCCCGAGCTGATGGCCGGCAAGCGCTGGGCGTTCGGCCTCTACCTGCCCGGTGGCGCGGCCTACAAGCTGCGCCTGCGCCCCGAAGTCCACGCCGAACTGAGTTGGCCCACCACGCCCGAGGTCAAAGACCTCGACCTCACGGTGCTGCACTTCTTCGTGCTCGAAAAAGTGCTGGGCATCGTGGGCCCCGACGCGCAGCGCGCCTGGCCGGGCGTGGCCTACGTGCGCGGCCTGGCCGAGTGCCTGCAACAAGTAGACCGCGGCGAGGCCCGCGCCGCCTTCCTCACCAACGAGGTGACGATGGCCCAGGTCGAGGCCGTGTGTTACTCGGGGGCCGTGATGCCGGCCAAGTCCACCTTTTTCTACCCCAAGACCCTGGCCGGGCTGCTGTTCACCAGCCTGGAAGAGGGAGCTAATGCGTCGGCCTTCGAGCGGTATTTTCAGGCAGGCACCGGCGAATAGAAAGTAGAGAGAAAACAGAAAGCAGAAAGCCGGGCCCGGCCTCCCTGCTCATTGCTCATTATTAATTGCTCATTGCCTTTGAACCTGATACTTGCCTCCGGCTCGCCGCGCCGCCGCCAGCTGCTTTCCGACCTCGGGCTGACGTATGAAATTCGCCTGCGCGAGGTCGATGAAAGCTTTCCCGCGCACCTGCGCCGGGCCGAAATAGCCGAGTACCTGGCCTGCCACAAGGCTGAGGCCTACCGCGCCGACCTGGCTTCCGACGAGCTGCTGCTGACTGCCGACACCATCGTGTGCCTCGACGATGACGTGCTCAACAAGCCCGCCGATGCCGCCGAGGCCCGCCAGATGCTCACCCGCCTGCAAGGCCGCGCCCACCAGGTGTACACCGGCGTGTGCCTGCTGCCCGGCGATGGCCGCCCGCCCGTGGTTTTTGCCGACGAAACCACCGTGCACTTTCGGGCTTTAAGTGAAGCCGAGATTGACTTTTACGTCCTCAACTACCAGCCCTTCGACAAAGCCGGGGCCTACGGCGCGCAGGACTGGCTGGGGCTGGCGGCCATCGACCGGCTCGAAGGCTCCTACTTCAACGTGATGGGTCTGCCTACCCACCGCGTGTGGGCGGCCCTCACGGAGCTGACCGCCCGCTAGGCTTGTGTGGAAGTTGAGGAGCGACCGGCCGTCGTTGCCCCCCGTGGCCGCGCCGCCGGCAGGGCGGTTTCTGGGCTTGCTCGGCCTGCTGCTGCTGGCCGGCTGCGCCGGCTACGCGGCGCTGGTGCTGCAAACGGCGAGCGGCCCGGTGGCCGTGGGGCTGCGCCAGCGCTACCCCTACGAGTGGGCGGCGCGCGCCTACTCGGCGGCCGACTACGAGGCCCTGCGCTGGCTGCTGCGCGGCCTGGCGGCCGGGGCGGCGGTGGCCGCCGGCTGGCTGGCCGCTACCCGCCGCGGCCGGGCCGAAGTGCGCGCCCTGGGGCAGGAGGTGGCCGGGGCCGGGCGGGGGCTGGGGGCTGGCTGGCGAACGCTCGCGCCCGCCCAGCGCCGCTGGGCAAGCGTGGGGCTGCTGGGGCTGACGGCCCTGCGCCTCTACTGGAGCGCCGTGGCGCAGCCCTACGACGATGCGACGTCCTACGAGCTGTTTGTGCGTGAGCCGTTGCTGGCGGTGAGCGCCGTGTACGCGCTGCCCAACAACCACGTTCTGAGCAACACCCTGTCCTGGGGCTTTTACCAGGTGCACCCCGGGTTTTGGTGGGCCATGCGGCTGCCGGTGCTGCTCACCAGCGCGGTGGCCACGGGGTTTTGGTTTCTGGGCCTGCGGCGGCGCAGTGGGTTTGAGGTGGCCGGGTGGGCGGTGCTGTGGTTTGGGATGCTCGGCCAAAGCCTGCACTATGCGGCCACCGGGCGCGGCTACTGGCTGCTGGTGGGGCTGGGCGGGGTAGGCTTTTTTGCGCTGCTGGAGCTGGCGCGGCCGGCCGGCGGCCGCGCGCGCGCCGCCTGGGCGGCCCTGGTGCTGAGCGGCGTGCTGGGCTTGTACACGGTGCCAACGCACGCGCTGCTGCTGGCCTCAGTGTATAGCTGGCTGGCCTGGCGGGCGGTGCGCGCCGGGCGGGCGCGGCAGTTGCTGTTTATTGGGGGCATGGGCGGCCTCACGCTGCTGGGGGCCGCCGTGCTCTACGCGCCGCTGCTGCTGCTGTCGGGCCCGGCCGCGCTGCTGCACAACCCCTACGTGCAGGCGCTGTCGGTGGCCGAGTTCTGGCACCTGGTGCCCGAGGGCCTGCGCGAAACGCATCACTTGCTGATGGCCCCCCTGGTGCTGGCCGTGCTCGGCGGGTTTGGCTACCTGTGGCGGCTGGGCCGGGCCGGCCGGCTGCCCGCCGGGCTGCGGCGGCCAGTGGTGGTGCTGGGCGGCCCCAGCGTGTGGTTTTTCGTGCTGCCATATGTTTTGGCTGCCGCCCTGCGGCTGCCGCTGCCCGAGCGCACGCTGTTCTACAAGGCGCAGTACGTAGCGCTGCTGGCGGCCCTGCTGGCGGCGTGGGGCGGCTGGCGGGTGGGGCCGCGCGCGCGCCGGCCGCTGCGTTGCGCGCTGCTGGCGGGTACGCTGCTGCTGGCCGGCAGCCAGCTGTGGCAATTGCAACGCCAGGAGGCCCTGTGGCAGCGCGGCTGGGGCTGGCAGCTGGGGGCACCGCTCATCGACTGGCTGGCCGCGCAGCCGCCCGGCGCGGTGCTGGTAGCGCGGCAGCCCGAGGTGGTGCGCTTCTACGCCCACACCCGGCAGCGCCACCGGGCCTGGCAGATTGAGTATGCGGCGCGGCCGGGGGTGCGCTACCGCTACCTCATAGTGCAGCCCGGGGCCCCCGGCCCGCCCGGCGGGAAGCTGGCTTTTCGTAATGCCCTGGCGGCGGTGTTCGTGCTGTACTAGCCGTTGGGTCTGAGTAATTCTGTTTGATTTTTGGGGCCCCTGATGGCCCGGCGAGGCCCTTTTTTGCTATGCGCTTTTTAGTACGTTTGGTGTTGAGCATGCTGCTGCTGGCCAGCCTGGCCTTGGGGCTGCTGTATGCGACGACGCCCTATCCGGCCTTCGCGGCCCGCATCACGGCGCCCAACTACGGGCTGGTGCCCGGCCAGGAATTTCCCTTGACGCCCGAACGCTACGCGGCGCTGCGCCTGGGCCTGGCCGCTACCGCGCTGGTAGCCGCCGCCGGGCTGGTGGCCAGCCGCCGGCGTGGGCGGCGAGCTGTGCGCGGCAGGCGGCCGCCGCCCACAGCCCGCTGGGTGGCCCTGAGCCGCAACGAGCGGCTGGTGGCAGGCGCGGTGTTGCTGGCGGCGGCGGGCGTGCACCTCTGGTATGCCTTCGGCTACCCGCTGACGCTGGACGAGGTAGCCTCCTACGACTTTGCGGTGCTGCCCGGCGCGGCCCTGACGGCCAGCTACTATCCGTTTCCCAATAACCACCTTCTGCCCAACCTGCTGGTCGGGGCGGTGCACGGGCTGCTGCCGGGGGCCGATGCCCTGCTGGCGTTGCGGCTGCTGCCCACGCTGCTGGGCCTGGTGGTGCTGGGGCTGGGCTACGAGCTGTTGCTGCGCTACCTGCCTTTTAGCGTGGCTACGCTGAGCTGGGGGCTGTTCAGCTTGTCGCCGCTGCCGGCGTTTTATGCCGTGGCGGGGCGCGGCTACGGCTGGGCACTGGCGGCGCTGCTGGCCGGCCTGGCGGCCAGCCTGGTGCTGCTACAGCCCCGGGGCGCGGGCCGCCGCCGCCGGCAGCGGGCCTGGGTGGTGTTTGGCCTGAGCGCGGTGCTGGGGCTGTATGCCGTGCCCACGCATCTCTACGCGCTACTGGGGCTCGGGCTTGCCCTGCTGGTAGGCTTTAGCCGCGGGCGGGGGCGCGGCCGCCGCTTGCGCTGGCTGCACCTGGCCGTGCTGACGCTGGGCGTGGGCCTGGTAGTGGCGGTGCTCTACGCGCCGGTAGTGGCCGTATCGGGCTGGCCGGCCCTGGTGGCCAACCGCTACGTGCTGCGCCTGAGCCCGGCCGAGTTCTGGCCTCATGTCGGCCCGTATTATTTACTCGGCACGGCCAGCGAGCTGCTGGGGCAGCGGCTGGTCAGCGCCCTCTTTTTTGTGGCGGTAGCGGCCCTCACGCCGCTGGTGCTGACGCGGGGGCACCTGCCCGAGCCTACCCGGCGGCTGGGCTGGCTGGCCTACGCGCAGCTGCTGCTGTGGCTGGGGCTGGTGCTCGGCCAGCGAGTGTACCCACCGGCGCGCACGCTGCTGGCGGTGCTGCTGTTTTTGTTTGTGCTGGTGGCTTTGGCGGCGCAGGTGGGGTTGGGTTGGGGTTGGCCGCGCGCACGCCGCCAGCCCACGCCGCGCCGCGTGTTGGCGGCGCTGGTGGCCGTGCTGGCTGGCTACGGAGGCTACCGCCTGCACCGGGAGCAGGTGGTTATCGGCCAGCAGGCCCGGCAGCAGCAGGAGCTGCGGCGGGCCTACCGGTGGCTGCGGGCCCGGCACCCGCGGCGCGTCTGGCTGCCCGAGTCGGCCCGGGCGTATGCGCTGTTTTGGAACCACTACGCGCTCAATGCCGGGGAGCCGCCGCTGCCCCTGGTGCTGGCGGGCGGGGTAATGCCCGCCCACATCTGGCTGCCCCGGCCCGGTCCGGCTTATAAGTTGCAACTGGCCCGCCCGGCGGGCCGGCCCGCCGCCTATGCCGACGCGCACGTGGTACTGTTGCCCCTGGCAACGGAGCCCCTGCCGTAGCCCGCCCGCAGGTGGGATAGTTTAGGGGGCAGCTTACAGTAGGGTTTGGAAAAACGCCCCTGTAAAGTCAGGCGCGAAATGCCGCACGTTGGCAAGCCCGGCAAAGTCGCTTGCGGGGTGGGTGGTGGTGAGCACCACGGCGTCCATACCGGCGCGGGCGGCGGCCTCCACGCCCTTGGGCACGTCCTCAAACACGAGGCAGTCGGCCGGGGCCACGCCGAGGAGCTGCGCCGCCCGCAGGAAAGTTTCGGGGTGGGGCTTGCTCAGGGCTACGTCGTCGGCGCTCACGATGGTGGGGAAGTAGGCGCGCAAATCCAGCCCATCAACTACGAAGTCGATGTTGAACGGAATGGCCGCCGAGCCGATGGCCAGCTTGATGCCCCGCGCGTGGGCGGCGGCCAGAAACTCAGGCAGCCCCGGCAGCAGCCGTAGGTGCGGCCGAAAGGCTTCCTGGTAGCGCGTTTCCTTGGCGTGGGCGAGCTGCGCGGCTTCGGCGGGCGTGAAGCGGCCGGGGCCGAACACCCGCGCCAGTACCTCCTCGTTTTTGCCGTACATCTGCGGCTTCACCTCGTCGTAGCTGAAATTGCCGCCCAGCTCGTGATTAAAAATGTGCTGCCAGGCCTGGGTGTGGTAGTCCATGTCGTGGACCATCGTGCCGTTGAGGTCGAAAATAAATGCTTTCATCGGCACGTAAACCGCCTCGGCGCGCCGGGGTTCGGCAAGGGCGCTGCAGCGCGCACGTTGTAGTTCGCGCTACAGAGCCACCTAGTGCCCGCGCGCCAGCAGCGCGATGCCCGCCACGATGAGCAGCAGCCCGCCCGCCTGCGCCGGCGAGAGCGCCTCGCGCAGCACCACCAGCCCCAGCACCGCCGCCAGTAGCACCGAGCCGCCCACAATCACGGGCGTGCCCACCGAGGCCGGCACCCCGCGCTTAAACACCACAAAGGTCAAAATCTCGGCCAGCCCCACGCTGAGCCCGGCCAGCGCCGCCAGCCCCAGCCCCTTGCCGCTGAGCGCCAGCGGCTGCCCTTGCAGCTTGAGGCGCACCAGCCACGCCGCGCCCAGCCCGGCCGCCACCAATTGCAGGACGACCGCGCCCACGGCGGGCGGCAAATGCTCGGCGGCCAGCTTGATAAAGAAATTATACCCCGCCAGGCACAGCGCCGTGAGCAGGGCCAGGGGAAGCCAGTTCATGAGAGTTATGAGTTAAAAGTTTTGAGTTTTGAGTTGGAGAAGGAGTGGTGTTACCAACTCAAAATTCATAACTTTTAACTCATAACTCTGTCTGTCCCCCAACTTACGGTAGCCCTTGAAAAAGGGAAACCCCGGCTGCTGGAACAGACCGGGGTTTCTGAAGTGGGGGTTTGTTGGAACCCTTTCTTCATCTCCAAATGAAACGGGACAAAGGTAACGGGTTACTATGCACTATTCTATGGGTTTAGACTTATTGCTTGTCAGTGGCTTGCAAACGCCTAAAACTATGGCGCTATTTATCCTTATTGGTGCACTGGCAACGGGCTACGCTGCAAGTGCGATTTTACGGGGTATTCGATTTGCCAAAAAAATGCAGCGTGTCGGTGTACAGGCATTAGGGCTTATTATCAGTCAACGCAGCGTACAGCGTGGAGGACGCGGTAATTTCGAGACGTATCTGGTGCCAAAAGTGCGTTATCAACTACCGGATGGTAAAATACTTGAAGGTGAAAGTGCAGGAGGTGGTGAAGTTGAATTTTATGACGGACAGGAAGCCTATTTGCTCTATGATAAAAATAAGCCAACAAAATTTTTGTTTGTTCAAGAAATAAATCAAAATCAGCTTTTTAGTAGCTATGCGTTGCTCCTTGTATTCACGCTGATTGCAGTAGCTAGTGCGTGGACAGCCTTAGAATTATTATTTACCTAAGCTTCTCCTTCAGTATCTCCAATTCCACGGCCGGCGCAATGCGCTCGTACAAAATATTATACGCAGCCGTGGTAATGGGCATGTTCACCTTGAGCTGGCGGTTGAGCTCGTGAATGCTCTTGACAGCATAATACCCTTCGGCAATCATGTTCATTTCGAGTTGGGCCGACTTCACGGAGTAGCCGCGGCCCACCATGTTGCCAAAGGTGCGGTTGCGCGAAAACTGCGAGTAGGCCGTCACCAGCAAGTCGCCGAGGTAGGCCGAGGCCGAGAGGTCGCGGGGCTGGGGCGAGATGGCCTGCAAAAAGCGGCGGATTTCCTGCACCGCGTTGCTCACCAGCACGGCCAGGAAGTTGTCGCCGTAGCCCAGGCCGTGGGCGATGCCACCGGTGAGGGCAATGATGTTTTTCATCACGGCGCAGTACTCGATGCCGTCGAGGTCGGCGGCGGGGTGGGCGCTCACGTAGCGGTTGCGCAGCAGCTGGCAAAAGCCCTGCGCCAGCCCGCTCACGTCGGGCGAGCCGATGGTGAGGTAGCTCTGCTTTTCGAGGGCTACTTCTTCGGCGTGGCAGGGGCCGGCGATTACGCCGAGGCGGCTGGCGGGCAGCCGGAAGCGCTCCTGCACGTAGTCGGTCACGAGCACGTTTTTGCCGGGTAGCATGCCCTTGATGGCCGATACTACGCCGCTTTTGTGGCGCAGCGCGTCGCGGCCCAGCTTGTCGAGCACGGGCTGCACGAAGGCGGCGGGCACGGCCAGCACCAGCCAGTCGGCCTCGGCCACGGCGTCGGCGAGGTCGGTGGTGGGGTACACCAGGTTGCGGTCGAACTGCACGGCCGAGAGGTAGCGCGGGTTGTGGCCAGTGCGCTGCAAGTGCTGCACGTCGTCCTTGGCGCGCAGCCACCAGTCGACGCGGGCGCCGTTTTCGGAGAGAATCTTGGTAAGCGCGGTGGCCCAGGAGCCGCCGCCGAGCATGGCAATTTTTTCCATCGTAGGGTAAGCTTGGGCTTGCGCCCGGCCGGCAGGTAGCCGGCCGGGCGGCAAGCCAGCGGGAATTCAGGCCGCAAGCTAGGCCGGCGGGCCGATTCTTGGCCCCAAATCCCTTTGCCGCGCGCGCATGAACTGGTTGCGTTCGGCGGCTGGGCGCGGGCGTGTGCCGCTAGGGGCTCGGGGGGGGGCGCAATGGCTGCCGGTGCCCCGGCGCGGGCTGCTACTTTTGCGGCGCTTGTCCCGCAACATAATTTTACGCTGAGCTTACATGAGTGCTGTTATCGCCGCCACTGCCGCTTTCATCGAAGAGAAATTTAAAGCCGAAGGCTCGGGCCACGACTGGCCGCACATCCGGCGCGTGTGGCAGGTGGCCCGCGCCCTGGCCGCCCAAACCCCCGGCACCGACCTGGAAGTAGCCGAGCTGGCCGCCCTGTTGCACGACATCGCCGACTGGAAATACCACGGCGGCGACTACGAGGCCGGCCCCCGCGCCGCCCGCGCCTGGCTTTTGAGCCAGCAGGTGCCTGAAACTACTATCGCCCGCGTCGAGCAGGTGATTCGCGAAGTGAGCTTCAAGGGCCTGGGCGTGGCCACGCCCGCGAGCAGCCCCGAGGCGGCCGTGGTGCAGGATGCCGACCGGCTCGACGCCATCGGGGCCATCGGGGTGGCGCGGGCCTTCGCCTACGGCGAGCACAAGGGCCGTCCCATGCACGACCCCGCCACGCCGCCCGTGTCGCACGCTGACTTCGAGCAGTACAAGCAAAGCACCGCGCCCACCATCAACCACTTCTACGAGAAGCTGCTGCACCTCAAGGACCGCCTGCACACGCCGGCCGGCCGGCAGCTGGCCCAGCGCCGGCACGCGTTCATGGAGGAGTTCGTGGCGCAGTTTCTGGCCGAGTGGGAGAGTGCCGATGCGGGTACGCCGGCCCGGTAAGGGCGGGTGCGGGGTTCCGGGCCGGCTGCTTGTACCTTTAGGGCGATGAAACTGCGCGTAGCTACTATCCTGCCGGCCCGCTGGCCGCTTTCTCTGGTGTTGCTCGCGGGCCTGGTGCTGGCCGGCTGCCGCACCTGCCCGCTCGACTCGTGCCACGTGCGCAAGGTGCACATGCACAACGGCGTGAAGTACCGCGCCCGGCCCATCTGGAAGCTGCAAAACCCGGCCGTGGGCGAGCGCGTCAAGCTCAACAAGCAGGGCTCGAACAAGCGCCAGAAGGCCGACCACAGCCGCTCGCTCTAAAAAGCTGGGCAATACGGCTTTTTGCCGAATCGGCCATTTTGCCGGGCCAGGACCGCCGCATGGCCCGGCGTCGGGGGGAGGAGGGAAGCGCCCTCAAAGTGGCGCAAACGCTAGGAAAAGCGGGTTTTTTGCCGTATCTTGCGCGGGCATAAAAGTAGCGCGCCCGGCGAGTAGCTTGGGCTGCTGGCAGCTAGCGCCAGTGGCCGGCGGTCGGCCCGCGGGCTACTTTTCTGCTTTTCTCGAACAGTAGCCAGCAGCCAGTGGCTGCCAGCTAACAGCTAAAAACCAAGAATGGCCGAAGGCGAAAAAATAATCCCGATTAACATCGAAGACGAGATGCGCGGGGCCTACATCGACTACTCGATGTCGGTTATCATCTCGCGGGCGCTGCCCGACGTGCGTGACGGCCTCAAGCCCGTGCACCGGCGCGTGCTCTACGGCATGAGCGAGCTCGGCGTGAGCTACACCAAGAGCCACAAGAAATCGGCCCGTATCGTGGGCGAGGTGCTGGGCAAGTACCACCCGCACGGCGATAGCAGCGTGTACGATACCATGGTGCGCATGGCCCAGGACTGGAGCCTACGTTACCCACTCGTGGACGGCCAGGGTAACTTCGGCTCCATCGACGGCGACTCGCCGGCCGCCATGCGCTACACCGAGGCGCGCCTCAAGCGCTTGTCCGACGAGCTGCTCGGCGACCTGGAAAAGGATACGGTGGACTTTCAGCCCAACTTCGACGACTCGCTCGAAGAGCCCAGCGTGCTGCCGGCCAAGTTCCCGAACCTGCTCGTGAATGGCACTAGCGGCATTGCCGTGGGCATGGCCACCAACATGGCCCCCCACAACCTGACCGAGGTAGTGAACGGCATCGTGGCGTATCTCGACAACGAGGACATCACGGTGAGCGAATTGATGGAGCACATAACGGCGCCCGACTTCCCCACGGGCGGCATCATCTACGGCTCCGAGGGCGTGAAGCAGGCCTTCGAAACCGGCCGGGGCCGCATCGTGATGCGGGCCAAGCACCACTTCGAAACCCTGCCCAGCGGCAAGGAACAGATTATCGTGACCGAGATACCCTACCAGGTAAACAAGGCCTCGATGATTGAGAAAACGGCCGCCCTCATCAACGACAAGAAAATCGAGGGCATCGCCGCCCTGCGCGACGAGAGCGACCGCGACGGGATGCGCATCGTGTACGAGCTCAAGCGCGACGCCCTGAACACGGTGGTACTCAACAACCTGTTCAAGTACACCCAGCTGCAAAGCTCGTTTGGCGTCAACAACGTGGCCCTGGTGAAAGGCCGCCCGATGACGCTGGGGCTGCGCGACCTCATCAAGTACTTCGTCGAGCACCGCGAAGAGGTTATCGTGCGCCGCACCAAGTTTGAGTTGGCCGAGGCCAAGAAGCGCGCCCACATCCTGGAGGGCCTGCTCATTGCGCTCGACCACCTCGACGAGGTAATTAAGCTCATCCGCGACTCGCGCGACCCGGAGGTAGCCCGCACGGGCCTTATCGAGCGCTTTGCGTTGAGCGAGGTGCAGGCCCGCGCTATTCTCGACATGCGCCTGCAGCGCCTCACCGGCCTGGAGCGCGACAAGCTCGTAGCCGAGTTTGAGGAGCTCATGCGCCTCATCGACCGCCTCAACACCATCCTGGCATCGGAAACCGAGCAGCGCCAACTCATTAAGAATGAGCTGCTGGAAATGCGCGAGCGCTACGGCGACGCCCGCCGCACGAGCATCAACCACGCGGGTGGCGACTTCTCGATGGAGGACATGATTGCCGACGAGGCGATGGTGATTACCGTCAGCCGCGAGGGCTACATCAAGCGCACCAGCCTCGACGAGTACCGCACGCAGGGGCGGGGTGGGGTAGGAGCCCGCGGGGCCGGCTCCAAGCAGGACGACTTTACCGAGCACCTGTTCGTGGCTACCACCCACGAGTACTTGCTTATCTTCACCGAGCAGGGCCGCATGTTCTGGCTGCGGGCTTACGAAGTGCCCGAAACGGCCAAGACCAGCAAGGGTACGCCGCTGCAAAACCTCATCGACAAGCCCAAGGAAGACGCCGTGCGCTCGGTGCTCAACGTGCGCAACCTGCGCTCGGCCGACTACCTGGAAAATACGTTCCTTATGTTCTGCACCGAGCAGGGCACGGTGAAAAAGACGCCGCTCGAAGCCTACTCGCGCCCCCGCGCGGCGGGCATCAACGCCATCACCATCAACGAGGGCGACCGCCTGCTCGACGTGCAGCTGCTCACCGGCAACTCGCAGGTGATTCTGGCTTCGCGCTCGGGCCGGGCCGTGCGCTTTCCCGAAGAGAAAGTGCGCCCGATGGGCCGCACGGCGGCCGGGGTGCGCGGCATCACGCTCAGCGAAGAAGCGGCCGACAATGACAAGGTAGTGGGCATGGTGTGCGTGGCCGAAGGCAGCGGCGAGGAGCTGCTGGTGGTGAGCGACCACGGCTACGGCAAGCGCTCGGTGCTGGAAGAGTACCGCATCACCAACCGCGGCGGCAAGGGCGTGAAAGCCATGCAAATCACCGATAAAACGGGCAAGCTGGTAAGCATTCAGGCCGTAACCGATGCCGACGACCTGATGATAATCAACCGCTCGGGCCTCACCATCCGCCTGAGCATGAGCGAGCTGCGCACCATCGGGCGGGCCACGCAGGGCGTGCGCCTGTTCAAGGTAGCGGCCAACGACGAGATTTCGTCGGTCGCCAAGGTAGCCGCCGCCGAGGTTGAGGAGTTGGAAACGCTGCTCGAAGAGGTGGCCGCCAGCGATAGCCCAGCGGTAGACCTGGCCACCGTTACCGAAAATGCCGGCGTCGATACGCTGGTGGAAGACGCGGCCGCCGAGCCGGGGGTAGCAGCTGATAATGAGGATGATATCGAAGAGATGTAAGGTGGGCGGTAAAACCACCGCCGACAAGTAGGAGAAGGCGGCCCGCAGTGCGGGCCGCCTTTTTTGGGCTTGCTGGGGTAGTTAGCATGATTTTGGCAGGAACCAGTTGGACAAGCTGCCGTACATGCCCCGGCAGTAGTTTGCCGGGCAAGCGTAGCTTTGCCCCGATTCTCACATTCTCATTCCTTCCCCATGAAGAATACCTTTCTGACCGTGGCCGCCGCAGTTGCTTTTACGGCCGCGCTCGGCCTGGCTACGCCGGCCCTGGCCCAGAGCTCCGCCATCACCAACGCCCAACTGAGCCTGAAAGCCAACCAGATGGACAAAGCTTTGGAAAGCATCAACCAAGCCGTCGCCAGCGATAAAACTAAGGAAAAGGACAAAGCCAAGGCGTGGTTTACGCGCGGCGAAATCTACGCCCAGCTGATAAGCCCCACCACGGCGGCGCTCTATACCAAGTACACCAAGGACATGCAGCCCGGCGAAGGCCTGCAAAAAGCCGTGGAATCGTATAACAAAGCGCTGGAGCTGGACGGCCCCACCGGCGAGTATGGCAAGCAGGTGCCCGGCCAGTTGCAAACCCTGTACGGGTTAGCATTCAACGAAGGGGTAAAGGGCTACCAGGCCAAGGAATACGATAAGGCACTGGCCAGCTTCCAGTTGGCAGCTAAGATTCAGCCCCAGGATACCACGGCGGCCCTGTACAGCGCCTATACGCAGCAGGCGCGCCAGGACGTAGCCGGTGAAAAAGCCGCTTATGCGCAGGCCTTGGGCCTGGATGCCTACAAGGCCAAGCCCGCGCCAGTCAACGTATACGTGCGACTGTTGCAACTGGCCCGCCAGGAAAAGAACGACGCCGAAGCCAAGCAGGTGCTGCAAAAAGCCCTGGCTGCGTACCCCAACAACAAAACGTTCCTGCTCGAAGACCTGAACCTCTCGATGCAGGGTGGTGCCAACGGCGATGCGGCCATCGACAAAATTGGCAAAGCCATCCAGGCCGACCCCAACAATGCGAGCCTGTATGCCGTGCGCGGCACGCTCTACGACCAGCAGAAAAAATCCGATTTGGCGCTGGAAGACTACAAGAAAGCCATCTCGCTGGACCCGAACAATTTTGATGCGCAGTTCAACGCTGGTATCAATAACTTCAACCGGGCGGCGGCGCTGTACACCAAAGCCAGCAAAATGGACCTGAAAACCTACCAGGTTCAAGGCAAAAAAGTAGAGGCTGAGGGTAAAAAGTATTTTGAAGCCGCGCAGCCGTATTTTGAGAAGGCACTGGCGCTTCAGCCCAACGACCGCAGCACGATTACTGCCTTGCAGAAAGTCTACTACCGGCTGGGCCGCACTGCGGACTCGGAGCGAATGAATGCGAAGCTGCAAACGCTGAAATAAAACGATAGGGTGGAATTAGAAAAGCCCGGCCGCGCTAGCGGCCGGGCTTTTTGTTTTTAAGCACTAAGTCGGAGAGAATAGAGAGAAGAAATACGAGGGAAGGGTAGGTAGTTCAGTTAATCAATTTAACATAATATAAATTATAAGACAAATAATAGTAGCGCGTTAGTGGTAGTAAGTAGTGCGAATTTCAGCAGTGGCTAATTGAGCCAGAAGGAAACCGCCCTGGGCTTGTATGCCGAATTAGTGCTTATTCGGGAAGGGAAGTTAAGCCAGGAAATGTGAGCAGTTTTGGTTCAGCGTAGAGCGGCAAGCCTGGCCGGCCGGGTGCGCTGCTGGCGTGGTCAATGAGCGGTTTTGGTTCAGCGTAGAAACATTTTGTGTCTGGCGTTAGGAATACGTATCCTGACGCCTCTAATAGCCTCCTCGGCAAAATAGACCATATCCATCACTGAGCTGAAATTCAATCGTTGTTAACCCACGTGGATGAAAGAAGCCTAGGTGTCTCAAGTGCCTGCTGTAGATGAGCACTGCGAATAGCTACGGCGCCTCGGGCACTCAGGTCACTGCAGAGCAAAGGTTTTGCTCTGAAACTGTAGTAATTTGCTATTTATCTGCTACTCGTTTAAATATTATCCGTCTTGGTGTCGTCTGCATCCGTCTGTGGTCAGGCACCAAGTCTCAGGGTATTCGTATTGTTGCTATTGGTTTGAGGCTAGCTGTTATTTATGGTAGCCGCGAGAATTAAGTAGTATAAAAATAGGGGGTGTTAGCTCCTACCCTCTTGCACAAAGGAAAATACGATAAAATAAGCCTTAGTACTATGAAGTATAAAAAAGTATAATGAATCTTAAATTTTAGTACTTTTTTATACTTTATAGTACTAAGGCACCATAACTATTGTTTATTTACTGCGTTTATCTTACCACAAACACTACACCTCCTTTTATGCCGAAACTTATAGACTATCCCCGCACTAGCTACACCGGAGCCTGGGAAGTTGCTGAAGTAGTTGATGATACTGGGGGCAAATGCGCCCTGGAAACTTGTGCTCGCAAGTTAAACCGCAAGGTAAGTGGCTCTTTCAAGGCCATTATAGGGTCTGCCGTAAAGTTTGGACTGCTGACCAGCAAGCGTGAAATGCTGACCACGACTACTCTATTTCGGCGGATTAAGCACGCTTACGATAAACAGGAAGAGGTACTATTTCACCGCGAAGCTTTCCTGACACCACCCCTATTCACGCAACTCTGCCGCAAGTTCCGTGCCCGCGAGCTCCCGGTTGCGATGCTCGATGTACTGCTTATCCGGGAGTTTGGCGTAGAAGAAATAAATGCGCAAAGCGTAGCCAAGGCCTTTATAGACGGGGCGCGCATGGTAGGTGTACTCGATGAAAACAATACCGTAGCAGACATCGACCAACTTGCCGCCCAGCAGCCGCCCCGACGCGAACTGGCCAGCCCACCGCCCGCGGGTAATATCTTCCGGCAGTCGCCAGCCCCAGCGATTCCCGCCACGGATGAGGGCGAAGAGGAAGACGCGCCGGAGAAAGACCATTCCTCTGGTGAACCCGAATTCCCCGCAAACTCAGCAAACAGCCCGACATCCAGCCTGCCTAAACCAACCGCACCTTCTCGGACGCCTCTACCGGCACCGCGCCCAGCCCCGGCGGCTACCACAGACGCAATTGCGCACTTATTCGGCTTTAATTCGACGCCTGAAACCCTAAAAGCGCCTGTGGCAACCCCAGTTGCTCAACCACCCAGCCCACAGCGCACGGCGCCTGAGCTAGCTAAACCCACTACACCGGCCCCAGCTCCCCTCTCTCCGTCTGAGGCAGGCAGCCTGTTGTTCAGCATTCAACTCGTAGGCCCTGGGCTAAACACGCAGCTAGATGTGGTTGATGTGGAAGACCTGGCTTTAGTACGGGCCCTACTCGATAAGATAGAGCGCCGCCTCAACCGTTAAGCTATTCGACTAATGACCAACAGCTTTCTCTTTCGTTTATATATTATGTTAAACTGACAAGCCACGGAAGCAAATCGGAACCCTGCCAAAAACCTACCTGAACTTAACAGAGAAATCCCCCTTGCGAGGTTGCGTAGTGCGCTCTTACAGCACTTCACAACTAGCGAGGGGGATTTTTTAAGCGACGGCTTTTGACCCCGTCTACTCCGGAAGCGGACGACGCTGACCAGCACCGATAGTCTGATGGCGCTGCCGCAGCACGGCCAACAGTTCGTTGAGCGAAGACCCACTAATCCGCAGCAGTACGAGCAGGTGATATACCAAATCGGCCGCCTCGCCAGCCAGGCCTGCTTTATTACCGGCCATCGCGTCGATAACAGTTTCGACGGCCTCCTCCCCCACCTTTTGGGCAATGCGGGCCAGACCTTTCTCAAACAGCCGCACCGTGTACGAGCCCGGCTCCTCGGCCGGAAACTGCCGCCGCCGTTCGATGAGCTGGTCCAGCTCGGCTAAGAACCCCACGGCGGGGGCGGGCGCCCCCACTCCTACTAGTATGCCCGTACTTGAAGCAACGGGCGCAACGGCGGCTACTGGCACCGCCACGTCGAAGCAGCTGGTGGTGCCCCGGTGGCAGGTGGGGCCGTCGGGGTGGGCCAGCACCAGCACGGTGTCCTGGTCGCAGTCGACGTGCAGGCTTACTACTTGCAGGTAGTGGCCGCTGGTTTCGCCCTTGGTCCACAGGCGCTGCCTGGAGCGGGAGAAAAACGTAACGCGGCCCTCGGCCTGCGTCTTAGCCCAGGCTTCGGCATTAAAATAGCCCAGCATGAGCACTTGCCCGGTGCCGGCATCCTGCACGATGGCGGGGATGAGCTGGTCGGGCATTTTGGCAAAATTCAAATCCATTTGATGTAAGTTGTGCAACAAAGGTCTGCCCCAGGCCTGACTTTAACCGGCACAGGGGCGACTCCTCTCCCACCGGCTTTGCCCCCGCGCCGGTCAGGTAATTAGCTAAGCGCTGGTTTTCAAGGGGTCAATTCCGGCAAATTCAGCAGCGCCCGCAACACGAGTACGGCTACGTCGGCCCCGCGGTCGCCGTTGGTGAAGATGACTACCCCGCGCCGGGAACGGGGCAGCAGCACTATCAGGGTAAACAAGCCCTCGTCGCGGCCCGAGTGCAACAGCACGTAGTCGTCGGCGGGCCGGTTGTGGATGGGCAGCACCTGCCAGCCCAGGCTCATACCCTGCCCCTGGCCGGGCGGGCCGGTGGCCACCTGCGGCGTAGCCATGAGGTGAAACAGACTGTCGGACAAGCCCGCCCCGGCCAGCACCCAGGCCCCGAACGCGGCGTAGTCGCCGACGGTAGAAACCAGGCCATCGGCCGCGTTGGGGGCGGCGGGCCGGGGCGTGCGCCGGGGGTTGCCCCGCGCGTCGTGCCCGCCGGCCAGGCGCGCCGAGTCCAGGCCCGGGTCGGCGGCATAGCTGTAGCGGGTATCGGCCAGGCGCAATGGCCGCAGCACCAGCGAGTCGGAGAGCTGCGGCAGGGTACGCTTAAACTTGTGCTCCAGGGCTTGGCGCAGGTATTCGAAGCCCTCGCCCGAGTAGCCGTAGGTGGTGCCGGGGTCGTGCAGAAAGGCCAGCCGGTGGGTGGGCGTTTGCCAGCGCCAGTTGGGCAGGCCGGTCTGGTGGCTGAGCACCAGCCGGGTAGTGAGCTGCGGCAGGCGCGGGTCGGCGGCCAGGTCGGGGTCGGTCCAGTAGTGCGCCAGGGGCTCGTCGAGGTGCCAGCGGCCGTGCTGCACCAGTTGCAGCACGGTGAGCGTGACCAGGGGCTTGGTCAGCGAAGCCACCGGAAACAGCGTGCCACGCGAAGCCGGGCGGCCGGGTTGCAGCTCGCCCAGCACTTGCACCTGCCGCACCCGCCCGCCCTCGATGAGCCCCAGGCCCACGGTGGGCACGTGGCTGCGCGCCATCCAGCGGCGCAGGCTGTCCGGGCTGGGCAGCCGAAACGCGGGCCCCGACTGCGCCGCCGCGGGCACCAGCCCCAGCCACCCGACCAGCAAAGCGGGGAGGTAGTTTTTCATTTGTAAAAAGCAGGTTTTAATGGCCATAGCTGACCACGCGGGTGATGCGCCACCCACCGGACTGACGCTGCCACACCATCACGAACTTAAAGGTGCCGCAGTCGGGCCGACCGTTTTCGGTGTGGCAAAAGCGGTGCGCCCCCACCTGGATGGCCCCGTAGTTTTTGATGGGATAAACCTCCAGGCTGCCGGGCACCAGCTCGCGGCGGATGTCGGCGTTGTGGGCAAAGACGCTGGCAAAGCCCTGGCGCGTCTGGCTGAAAGTCGAGAGGCCGCCCGTGTCATGGAAAAATTCGACGTCGGGCGCGAAAAAGGCCATCAGGCCGTCTACGTCGTGAGCGTTGTAGGCGACAAATGCCTGGGCATCGAGGCGGGTGATGAGCTGGGTGAGGCTATCGGCCGGGGCAGTGGGCCGGGCCGCCGGGACCGACGGGTGCGCCAGCCGGGGACGCGCGGGCGGCGCAGCCTGACCTAACGCGGGCGGGACGGCTAGCACCAGCCCACTCGCCACCAAAAGCAGAAAACGAGACATCATAAGAGAGATAAAACGGAAAGTGAGACGCTGGCCGGAAAGCCCCGCAAACCTACCCCACCCCACCCACGCCAGGATTGTACAAATGCGAACGCTACGCATTTTCGCCCAATCAGAAGCTGATAAGAGGCGGTAGAGAAGCCGCCTTGCCTCTCCCATTCGCCGGGCTCCGCAACCTCGACACTACCCCGCCTCGCCGTAGCCCCGGCCGGTGAGGGGCAGCAGAAACTCCTCTTTGTTGAAGCGCCCCGGCGAGCGCTGCACCAGGCGGCCAAAGGTGCGAATGAAGTGCGCTTGGTCGTAGAAGCCGTAGTCGAGCGCCACCTGGGCCAGCGGCTGGGGCTGGCCCAGCTCCTGGAGCGCATCTACTACCCCGCGCACCCGCAGCACGGTCGCAAACTCCTTGGGCGTGAGCCCCAGGCCGTGCTTAAACTGCTTTTCGACCTGCCTAGTCGAGCAGCCCAGCTCTTGCGCCAAATCGGCGATGCGCAGGCAGCCGTTGGCTTGCTGCAAGCGCTGGCACGCCCGGCGCAGCCAGCCGCTCGCCTCGGCTTCGGCCGCCCGGATTAATCCCGGCAGCTGGGTTTCGAGCAGGCGCATCACCAGTGCTTCGCCGCCTGGGGCCTCGTCCTCCGCCAGGGCATACGACGGAAGCTCCAGCGCCGCCAGCTCGGGCAGCAGCCCGGTTAGCGGCACCAGCGCATCGGCCGTATCGGCCAGCGAGCGGGCGCTGAGCGCGGCCAGCGCCCAGGGGTGCAGCTGCGCCAGCGTTACGTGGGTGAAGGGCTGAATAACGACCTCGACGCTGCCCCGCGCCTGCCCACAGAAGTAGCTGGCGGCGGGCAGCACGTGCGGCCCGCGCCGGTTCTGCACGTGCAGGCCCTGCCCCCGCACGTAGGCCAGGTTGAAGCAGCTGTTGGGCAAAACCTGCTGATTGGTGACCGGGGCGGCGTTTTGCCCGTTGTCGAGCACCCAGAACTTGCGCACCAGCTCGCTGAGCGGCGCGGCCGTGTAGTACTCGCGGTAAGCAAACGGGCGGCCCATACCGGCCAAGATACAACGCTCTAACGAGGCTCCAGCAAATCCCAGCGGTTGCCGTACAAGTCCTCGAACACGACCACCGTCGCGTAGGCTTCCTCCCGGGGCGTTTCCACGAACGTGATACCCTGGGCCTGCATGCGGTGGTAGTCGCGCCAGAAATCGTCGGTAGACAGAAAAAGGAAAACCCGGCCCCCGGTCTGGTCGCCCACCCGGCTGAGCTGGGTAGCACCCTCGGCCCGGGCCAGCAGCAGCGCGGGGCCAGGGCTACCCGCACCGGCAGGGGTCACCAGCACCCAGCGCTTGCCCGCGCCCAGGGGCGTATCGGCCAGCAGCTCAAAGCCCAGCTTTTGGGTGTAGAAGGCAATGGCTTCGTCGTAGTCGCGCACCAGCAGGGCGACGTGGGCAAGTTGTTGGGGCATATTTCTTTTAACGTAGTTAATATATCCGTCATGCTCATGCTGAACGCAGCGGAGTCGAAGCATCTCTTTAGCAGAGTAACCTCTAGCGTAAGCAACGAAGCGGCAGAGATACTTCGAGATGCTTCGGCTGCGCTCAGCAGGACAACCGCCGACCAAACGCCGACAATCGACTACCCCACCGGCCGCATGGCCACGCCCTCGGCCAGCAGGTAGTTTTTGAGGCCCGCCACCGATAAGTCGCCAAAGTGAAACACGCTGGCCGCCAGCGCGGCATCGGCCCCGCCGGGCAACAACACGTCGCGGAAGTGCGGCGCAGCCCCCGCCCCCCCCGAGGCGATGACCGGCACGCCCACGGCCGCCGATACGGCCCGCGTAAACCCCAGGGCGTAGCCATCGCGGGTGCCATCGTGGCTCATGCTCGTGAGCAGGATTTCGCCCGCGCCGCGTTCGGCGGCTTCGCGGCACCAGGCCACGGCCTCGCGGCCCACGGGGTGGCGGCCGCCGTGAGTGAATACCTCCCAGGCTTCGTTGGCGGGGGTAGCGGCGGCTTCGTTGGTTTGGCGGGCATCCACGGCCACCACGATGGCCTGCGAGCCAAAGCGCCGGGCCAGCTCGTCAATCAGGCCGGGCTCGCGCAGCACCGACGAGTTGAGGCTGACCTTGTCGGCCCCGCTCAACAGTAGGGCTTCCACATCGGCCACCGCCCCGATGCCGCCGCCCACGGTGAAGGGAATATTGACCTCGCGGGCCACGTTGCGCACCAACTCGATGAGGGTGCGGCGCTTTTCCACGGTGGCCGTGATGTCGAGCAGCACCAACTCGTCGATGCCCTCCTGAGCGTAGCGCGCGGCCAGGGCCACGGGGTCGCCGGCGTCGCGCAGGTTCACGAAGTTGGTGCCTTTTACGGTGCGGCCGTTCTGCACGTCGAGGCAGGCAATGAGGCGTTTAGTTAGCATAAATTAATGCAGCAGATTGAAGTATTTGATTATTATGTATTTCGCTTCATGAAAGCTAACGGGTAGTAAAAGCAAATCAGGTAAGGTTAGAATAGTCTGCTTAATGCCACCGTCTGGCTTCGCCAGGGGCTGCGCTACCCGCAGGTAAGGCCCCTCATAAGGCTTCCAGTCGAATACATACAAACCGTACCGGGCAAAATCATCCCAAATAGCCAGCGTACCAGCATTAGGCAAAGCAAACTGATTGCTAAGCTGTTGATGCTGCTCTGCGTGCCACAATACTTCCTTTGGAATAGGCCCCCATCCACCGGTCGAAAATAGACCAATAGCGCCGGTCACATCAATGGCGAACCAATCGAATTCTATTCCGCAAAAATTATTCGCCAATTCCATTTAAACTTGTTAGCTGAGTAGTTGTAGCAGCACCTCACTTAACGGCTCCAGACTAGTAACCTCGGCCACGTGCGGCAGCGGGCGCGCCGCCCCCGTGCGGTTCAGCCACACGGGCCGGATGCCCACGGCCAGCGCGCCCACCACGTCGGCCTGCCAGTTGTCGCCCACCATCACGGTCTGGGCGGGGCTCGCTCCCAGGCGCGCCAGGGCCACCTCGTAGATGCGGGCGTCGGGCTTGAGCACTCCTACTTCTTCCGAGGTAATGAGGGCATCAACCAACTCGCTCATACCCAAGTGCCATAGCTTCTCCTGCTGCTCGGCCAGGCGGTTGTTGGTCACGATGCCAATCTTATAGGTCGGTTTCAGAGCTTGCAGCAAGGCCTGCGCCCCGGCCACCGGCCGCCGCAGCTGCTGGTAGTGCCCGTAGTAGTACTGCGCAAATTCAGAGGCCTCCTCGGCCGACACGGTGGGCTCGTAGGGGGCCAGCAGCCGCGCAAACCGCTGCTGCCGCGCTTCCTGGTAGGAGATGCGCCCGGTCATCACCTGCGGGTGCAGTTCCTCCAGCAGCTCACTGTAGCGGACGTAGAGGTCTTCGACGGACACGCCGCGCAGGGCAGCGCGGCCGGCGGCCGTAGCCGCCAGGGTCGCCCGCGCCGTCCCGATGTGGTCGAACAGCGTATCGTCGAGGTCGAAGAGGATGGTGGTGATAGGGGTGGTGGAATTCATGGAGAAGTACTACCACGCTACCGCGCCAGTTCGGCCCGCAGCTCGGCCTCCGTAATGGTACCCTCGTAAATGGCCTTGCCAATGATGGCCCCGCTCATGCCCAGCGCCCGCATGGCGGCCACGTCGGCCACCGTGGTCACGCCGCCGCTGGCCACGAATTGCGCCGCCGGGAACTGCTGCCGCAACGCCGTGTAGGTATCCGTGGCGGGGCCTTGCAGCTGGCCGTCGCGGCTCACGTCGGTGCAGATAAAGGTGGTGGCCCCAGCCGCCAGGTAGGCCCCGATGAAGCCCGTCAGAGTCTGGTCCGACTGTTCGGTCCAGGCGCTCACGGCGATATGCTCACCCTTAAAATCGGCCCCGATAATGATGCGCCCGGCCCCGAAGCGAGCCAACCACTCCCCCACCAGCGCGGGCTCGCGGGCCGCGATGCTGCCGGCCGTGAGCTGCGCCGCCCCGGCCGCAAACGCCTGCTCGGCCGCCTGCGTGGTTTGAATACCGCCGCCAAAATCGATGTGCAGCTTGGTATGGCTCGCAATGCGCTCGAGCACGGCCAGCTGGCGGGGCTCGCGGGCGCGGGCCCCGTCGAGGTCAACCAAATGCAGCCGGGTAGCCCCAAGCTGCTCGAAGTACTGGGCCTGCGCCAGCGGGTCGGCCGAGTAGGTAGTCTGGCGGGCAAAGTCGCCGCCCGTCAGGCGCACGCACGAACCGTTGATGAGGTCGATGGCGGGTATTATATCCATTTGAACATTATGCGGCGGACTACCAAAAAAGCCGCGTTTATAACATTTGAGTAAACAGGACTAGCCCAGGTTCCCGGTCAGGAAGTTGCACAGAATATGCTCGCCCACCGGGCCGCTTTTCTCCACGTGAAACTGCACGCCGTAGAAATTGCGGTACCGCACCCCGGCGCTAAACGGCGCGCCCGCCGGGTAGCTGGCCTGGGCAATGGTATACTCGCCCACCGGCGCGTAGTAGCTGTGCACGAAGTACACGTAGTCGGCGGCCACTAGCTGGCGGGGCGAACTGTTACTTGATTGGTGGGCTTCTACTAGTTGGTTCGAGTCCGACTGGGGGTCGAACCTGTCGCCCGGTAACACCTGCCCACTCAAACCCTCGAACAGCGGCGTTTGCAGGTCGTGCAGGTTGTTCCAACCCATGTGCGGCACCTTATGCGCGGCATCAGGCGTGAAGCGGACGACATCGAAGGGTAGCATCCCGAGCAGTTCAGTGCCGCCCGCCGGGCCTTCCTGGCTGTGGCGGCCCAGCAACTGCATCCCCAGACAGATGCCTAAGAAGGGCTGCGTGAGCGTGGGCAACACCTTATCCAGCCCGGCTGCCCGCAGCGCCCGCATGGCCGAGCTGGCCTCCCCTTCACCGGGAAACAGTACCCGGTCGGCCTGCCGGATTACGGCGGGGTCCGATGTAAGCACGGCATTGGTAACGCCTAGGCGCTCTAGGGCAAAGAGCACCGATTGCACGTTGCCCCCCTGGTAGTCGATGACGGCAATATTCATTTGTTAAATACGCTCACGTGTTTACAATTCACCCGGTTATACAAATGAATAAACACTAATTAGTGACTTAAAGAATGCCTTTCGTACTGGGAATCACGTGCTGGCCGCTGGGGTCACGCTGCACGGCCATCTTAATCGATTTTGCCACGGCTTTAAAAATCGCCTCGATTTTGTGGTGCTCGTTGTCGCCCTCACATTTAATGTTGAGGTTACAGCGCGCCGCGTCGGAGAAGCTTTTAAAGAAATGGTAAAACAACTCGGTCGGCACGTCGCCTACCCGCTCGCGCCGAAAGTCGGCGGCCCACACTAGCCACGGCCGGCCCGAAAAATCGATGGCCGCCTGAGCCAGCGCGTCGTCCATCGGCAGCAGGAAGCCGTAGCGGTTGACGCCGCGCTTGTCGCCAAGGGCCTCGTTGTAGGCCGCGCCGATGGCGATGGCCGTGTCTTCTACCGTGTGGTGCTCGTCGATGTGCAAATCGCCATGCGTGCGCACGTAGAGGTCGCAGCCGCTGTGCTTGCCCAATTGGTCGAGCATGTGGTCGAAGAAGCCCAGCCCGGTCTGGCAGTCGGTGTGGCCGGTGCCGTCGAGGGTGAGGATAATCTCGATGCGCGTCTCATTGGTGTTGCGCATCACGTGGGCCCGGCGCGGCGGGCGGCGCAGGTGCTCGTAGATATCGGCCCAGCTCGTGGTACTGAGCGCGGCGCGCTCGTCGGCCTCGGCGTGCAGCAGGATGGCGCGGCAACCCAGGTTCTCGGCCAGCTGCACGTCGGTGCGGCGGTCGCCGATAACGTAGGAGTGCGCCAGGTCGTAGCCGTTGGCCGGGTCGAGGTAGCGCGTGAGCAGCACCGTGCCGGGCTTGCGCGTGGGGGCCGGGTCGTGGGCAAAGCTGCGGTCGATGAGGATGTCGCTGAACTCGACCCCCTCCCCTTTCAGAATATCCAGCATTTTTTGCTGGTAGGGCCAGAAGGTGCTTTCGGGGTAGCTATCGGTACCGAGGCCGTCCTGGTTGGTTACCATGACGAGCTCGTACTCGCCATCGCGGGCCAGCTGGGCCAGGGCCGTGATGGCCCCCGGCACGAAATCGAACTTGTGCCAGGCATCAATCTGGTAGTCGGTCGGCGGCTCGATGAGGATGGTGCCGTCGCGGTCGATAAATAATACCTTCATCGCAGATTCAAACGGATTTTTAGGATGTAACGGATACGCCCGCTGCGCGGGCTGGCTAGCTGGGTGGGCGCGCTGGAAACCAGACTAGAGTTGCCTGAGCAGGGCTAGCTGGCTGAGGAGAAATTCCGCAGCGCGGCCACCAGCGTGTCGTTTTCGGCGGCCGAGCCCACGGTCAGGCGCAGAGTACCCGCGCAGGCGGCCTGGCCGGGCCGGCGCACCACGATGCCCTGGCTCAGCAGGTGCTGGTACACCGCGCCCACGTCGGGGCGGAAGCGGGTGAGCAGGAAGTTGGCATCGGACGGGAAGATGTAGTCCACGATGGGCAGCGCAGCCAGCGCGGCTTGCAGCGTAGCGCGGCTTTGCAGCAGCGCCTGGCGCATGGCCTCGAAGCGGCCCGTGTCGGCGAGCGCAGCCTGGGCCAGGCGCTGGGTGTTTTCCGACACGTTGTAAGGCATTTTGATGCGATTGAGGTAGGCAATCACCTCCGGCGAGCCGAAGGCCATCCCCAGACGGATGCCCGCCAGGCCCCAGGCTTTGGAGAAGGTTTGCAGCACGACCAGGTTCGGAAATTCCCCTAAGCGCGTGAGCCAGCTGGGCTGGTCGGCAAAGTCGGCGTAGGCCTCATCTACCACCACCAGGCCGGGAAAGCCGCGCAGTATCTGCTCGATGTCGGCCGCCCGCAGCAGGTTGCCGGTCGGGTTGTTGGGCGAGCACAAAAACACGATTTTAGCCTTGGACGCCAGAATCTGCGCAATCGCTGCTTCGCTGAGCTGAAAATCGGCGTCGAGCGGCACGCGCTCCAGCGTTACGTCGTTGAGGGCGGCGGCCACTTCGTACATGCCGAAGGTGGGCGGCGTACTCAGGATGCTGTCCTGGCCGGGCCGGGCCACCAAGCGCACCAGCAGGTCAATCACCTCATCGGAGCCGTTGCTGAGAAATACCTGCTCGGGCGCCACGCCCTTGAGCGGGGCCAGGGCGGCTTTGAGGGTGCGCTGCTGCGGGTCGGGGTAGCGGTTGAACTCGGCGGGGCCGGCGCTGCCCAGGCTGTTCTCGTTGGCGTCGAGCATCACGCGGGCCTCGCCCTGAAACTCGTCGCGGGCCGAGGAGTACGGCTTCATCGTCCGCACGTTGGGGCGAATGAGAGATTCTAAATCAAAGGACATTGTAAGGTCAAAATCGTTGGTCATGCTGAGCGTAGCGAAGCATCTCGCGTGGCGCAGTAATTTCCTGCGTTTGCGTTAGCATAGCAACGAAACGGGCGAGATGCTTCGCTCTGCTCAGCATGACAGTCGTTATAAATTAGACGAACCAGCCGCCAGGTACTCGCGACGCAGCGCCACGGCCTGGGCATGGGCGCGCAGGCCTTCCGCCTCCGCCATCGGCTCCACTACCGGGGCCAGCGCGTGCAGGCCCTCCGGGGCGAGCTGCTGGAAGGTAATTTTCTTGTAAAACGAATCGAGCGACACCCCGCTGTAGGCCCGCGCGTAGCCGCCGGTGGGCAGCGTGTGGTTGGTGCCCGAGGCGTAGTCGCCCACGGCTTCGGGCGTGAGGTGGCCCATGAACACCGAGCCCGCGTTGTAGATGTCGGCAGCCAGGGCTTCGGGCGCGGCCACGGCCAGAATCAGGTGCTCCGGCGCGTACTGATTGCTGAATTCCAGCATCGCCTCCGTATCAGGCAGCAGAATAGCGCGGCTTTCGGCCAGGGCCTGGCGGGCTATTTCGGCGCGGGGCAGCAGCGGCAGCTGGCGCTCCAACTCGGCTACTACTCCTTGTAATATGGTTTCCGAATCAGTCAGCAATACCACCTGCGAATCGGGGCCGTGCTCGGCTTGCGACAGTAGGTCGGCCGCCACGAAGGCTGGGTTGGCGCTGCTGTCGGCGATTACTAGAACTTCGCTCGGGCCGGCGGGCATATCGATGGCTACCCCGCGCTGGGCGGCTAATTGTTTGGCGGCGGTCACGTAGCGGTTGCCCGGGCCAAAAATCTTGTCCACGGCCGGCACCGAGGCCGTGCCTACCGTGAGGGCCGCCACGGCCTGCGCGCCCCCGGCTTTAATAATGGTCGTGAGCCCCAGTTCCTGCGCGGCAAACAGGATGGCGGGCGCGATGCGCCCATCACCCCGGCCGGGCGGCGTGCAGAGCACGATTTCGCGGCAGCCCGCCAGCTTGGCCGGCACCCCCAGCATTAATAAGGTAGAAAACAGCGGCGCCGAGCCCCCCGGAATGTAGAGCCCCACCCGCGGCACGGCCACGCTGCGCCGCCAGCAGCGCACGCCGGGCATGGTTTCGACCTCGGCCTCCACGGCGGCGGGGCGCTGGGCGGCGTGAAATTTCTCGATGTTCTGGCGCGCCTGCCGGATGGCGGCTTGCAGTTCGGCGGGCACCTGGGCCGCGCCTTCGGCCAGCTCCTCGGCGCTCACGCGCAGGTCGGTGAGGGCGGGCGCGCCGTCGTATTGGGCAGCGTACTGGCGCAGGGCCTTGTCGCCGCGCCGGACCACGTCGTCAAAAATCTCGGCGGCGCGGGTTAGCACCTGGGCGTTGCTGTCGGCCAGCGGGCGCGTCTGGAGCGCGGCCCACCCGGCCGGGGCGGGGTTGCGGAAAATCTGCATCGTTTTTTACTGCTTGGTGCACAGTGCCTGGTGCTTAGCCAAAAGTCTTACAACCTAGGCACTAAGCACCGAACACTAAGCACTATTTATCCCACCCGCTTCTCAATCGGCAAGACCAGAATACCCTCGGCCCCGATGGCTTGCAGCTCGCCGGCGATGTGCCAGAACTTGTCTTCCTCCACCACCGACTGAATCGACACCCAGCCTTCCTCGGCCAGCGGCGTCACGGTGGGCGACTTGATGCCGGGCAGCAGCGCCTTCACCGCCGCCAGGGCCGCCACCGGGGCGTTGAGCACGATGTACTTCGAGCGCTGGGCGCGGCGCACGGCCTGCATCCGGAAACGCAATTGGTTTAGCAGCTCCTGCTTTTCGGCGCTCAGGTTGGGGGCGGCGATGAGCGCGGCCTCCGAGCGGAAGATGGTTTCGACCTCGCGCAGGCCGTTGCCGAGCAGCGTCGAGCCGCTGCTCACGATGTCGCAGATGGCCTCGGCCAGCCCGATGCTGGGCGCGATTTCGACCGAGCCGCTGATGGTGTGCAGGTTGGCGCGCACGCCCTGGCCGGCGAGGTAGTCGCCGAGCAGCCGCGGGTACGAAGTGGCGATGTTCTTGCCCTGCAAGTCGGCCACCGAATCATATTCGGCCCCGCGCGGCACAGCCAAACTCAGGCGGCACTTGCTGAAGCCCAAGGGCTCGACTTCGAGGGCGGCGCAGCCGGCTTCCACCAGCACGTTCTGGCCCACGATGCCCAGGTCGGCCACGCCGTCCTGCACGTAGCCGGGAATGTCGTCGTCGCGCAGGTACAGGATTTCGAGGGGGAAATTGCTGGCCTCGACCTTCAGTTTATAGGAAGACGAAACGAAGCTGATGCCGCACTCCCGGATGAGTTGCAGCGAGTCGTCCGACAGGCGGCCGGACTTTTGAATGGCTAAGCGAAGCATTAGATAGAAAGCGGGCGGCGGCCCAAAAGCCCCGCCAAGCAAAAACGGCGGCCGGTAGCGGCCCGCCCGTCGAAAAACCCAAACTGTGAAAAACTACTGCCGGCCGGGGGCCGCGGCGAAGGTGGAGACGCGAGCGGCTGGCAACACGGCTACGGGGTAGCGGCCAGCCCGGTTGCCCGGTCTCCTACAGATGGTGGTGATGATGCACGGCCGCGCCCTGGCCCGCAAGCGGGGCCAAGGTGGCGGTAAACGCAAACGCAGAAAGGCGGGCGCGGAAGGTCATCGTGGGGCAAAGGTAGGGCGGCGCGGGCAAACTCGGCCAAGCCCGACCTTGCAGAAGCGGCTTTCGGCTTTCAACCGGACTCAAAAGGCTGCCTTACAGACTCTTTTTCGTTTAGGCAATAAGGTACAGAAGCTACCCCGCGAGGAACCTCACCCCCAACCAGCAGGTGCGGCTGGCGATGGGTCTAGGAAACGGCAGGCAAAACTTTAAGAAGTATTTCTCGGTTTAAAGGAAAAATTTCCCTTATTTTACTTTCGCATTCTTACCCTCCGCCGCCATGCAAGTCGTACCCTTTGCCTTCGAAACCCAGAAGCCGGCGTCCGTATCGGCTTTTATCCTGGAATTATTTGGCTCGCCCGAGGCCTCGCACGATGCCCTGCGGCTGGTGCTGCTGGCGCAGCAAGGGCTGCCCGCCATCAAGGCCCAGACCATTAGTAGCAACCTGGGGCTCGACGCCACCCAAATGGCCGATATTCTGGGCATTACCCCCAAGACCTTCCGCCACTACCAGCAGGCCGACAAGCTACTCGATGCCCCCAAGAGCGAGCAACTGCTGAAGCTGGCGCAGGTAGCCGAGCTGGGCCGCGAGGTATTCGGCGACGCCGAATCCTTTACGCGCTGGCTCCAGAAACCCGCCTACGGGCTGGCCGGCAAGCGGCCGATAGACTTGTTTTACACCGGCGGCGGCATCGATTTGGTAGCCGACGAGCTCACCCGCATTGCCTACGGCGACCTGGCCTAGCGCGCACCAATGGAAGTTTTTCGCATCTCGGCCCCCCGCTATGCCCAAAGCCTGACGGCCTCGGGCGTGGCCAACCGCTGGAACCTGGCCGGGCAATACATTATTTATACCGCGGCCACCGCCTCGCTAGCCTGCCTCGAAAACGTAGTGCACCGGGGCGCCGAGGGCCTGCAAGCCCCGTTTAAGCTAATGCGGCTGGCCATTCCCGACCAGGTGCTCATCGAGGAAGTGCCCACCGCGATGCTACCCGCCGGCTGGCAGCAGGTCACGAGCTACCCGCAGTGCCAGGAAATCGGCGGCGCGTGGTACCAGCTGCGCCGTAGCGCGGTGCTGAAGGTGCCGTCGGCCATTATCACTTCGGAGGCTAATTACCTGATTAACACCAGCCACCCCGATTTCGAGCAGATAAGGCTGCTGGGCACGGAGGATTTTGTGTTCGACCCGCGCATTAAGGAGAATATTCTGTAGGGTAAGCTTTAGCTTGCCTAGCAGTTGGGTAGCTTTTCAGACGCTGGCAAGCTAACGCTTACCCTACACTTTTGATGGCTTCGGCCACCAGCTCCGGGTAGTAATAATGCGCGAAGTGGTCGCCCGGTATTACCACAAACGGCTCGTCGGGCGGCCGCACTACATCGTCGGCCAGGGCATGCACCCGCAGTTCGGGCTGCACCAGCAGCGGCGGCACGGGCGCAAACAACACTTGCAGCTGCCGGTGCACGTAGCGGCGCGAGTGCCGGGCCATGCCATCGGCGAGCTGCCCAAACAGCGCCCGCGACTCGTCGAAGCGGTAGTCGCGCTTGGCGCGCGCGCGCAGCCAGCGGCTGCGGCCCAGGCCCGACCAGGCGTAGAGCGCCAGCAAGAGCGGGTTGCGGGCGCGGGCCACTACCTTGTGCGGGTCGGTGAAGGAGCTGAGCAGCACGGCCGTAGCCCCGGTCTGGGTTTTGAGGTGCGCCGCAATCCAGCCACCCATCGAGTGGCCGATGAGCACGTCGTGCGGCCCGATGCGGTAGCGCTGCGCCAGGTGCCGGGCAAACGTGACGACGTTGGCCGCGCCCACCGGCCGCCACTGCGCAAACTCGGGCGCCAGCTCGATAGCCAGCACCTCGGCGGCCGGCGGCAGCAAGGGCCGCAGGGTAGCGAAGATGGTCGAGTCTTCGAGGTAGCCGGGGAGTAGCAGCAGGCGTTTCATACGGGTGGCGGAGCGCGCAGGGCCAGGCAATAGGGAGCCCGGTTCTTAACCGTTTTTCGGGGTCGCTGTTCTGCTAGCTCTACCTTTTTACTTTCTTTTCCGCATGCCAACCCGCCTCCGCCGACACGCCCGCCGCGTGAAAGTGATTATTTACCGCGAAACCTTATTTGACCACAAAGAGCATTTCTGGACCTTTCTGGGGGCCTTCGTGGGCATCGGCCTGCTGGGGCTGCTCAACCGCCACCACCTGCCGCCCGCCGATGCGCCGCTGCTCATCGGCTCGTTCGGCGCTTCGTCGGTGCTGGTTTACGGCGTCATCAACAGCCCGCTGGCGCAGCCGCGCAACCTGGTGGGCGGCCACGTACTCAGCGCCCTTATTGGGGTCAGCGTGTTTCGGCTGCTGGGGCAGGAGCCGTGGCTGGCGGCCGCCCTGGCCGTGGCGCTCGCCATCGTGGGCATGCAAATCACCCGGACGCTGCACCCACCGGGCGGGGCCACGGCGCTCATCGCCGTCATCGGCTCGCCGCAGCTCAAGGCGCTGGGCTACTGGTACGTGCTGGTGCCCGTGCTGTCGGGCGTACTGATTTTGCTGGCGGTCGCGCTCGTCTTCAACAACCTCACGCCCACCCGCCGCTACCCCGCCAATAAGTACTGGTACCGCTTTTGGCAGCGTGGGTATTAGCTATAATGATAACTCCTATTATTCGATAGGATAGGCCAGATTTGGAATTTGGATACCGTTTTGATAAATGAGTATTTCAGCTGTTTGCTTACCATCATTTGGAATAAGCTGCACCCATCCCTCTCCCACACTCATACCCCAACCAAATTCTTCCTCAGCTGTGAGTGCCACAAAGGTGAGCTCCTCCCCTGGACCAATCGTGTAAGTCCACGCTTCCGGTTCCAGTTGCACAGCCAATGTTGCGGAGTCATCATCCTTAGGACAGTAGAATGTTACTTTATTCACATAAGTAGGATTTAAAACCGCGCAATCACCCGCGCATTCACCACGCGCTGCGAGAGGTAGCTGGGCACGCCGTAGGTGCGGCCGTTCACGTCCTGCAAGTAGCTGTAGCCGGCCACGTTGTTGGCCCCCAGAATGTTGAGGATTTCCAACCCCAGCCACAGGCTTTCGAGCGAATACACATGGGGCTTGGCGGTGGTGCGCAAACTCACCACTTTAGAGAAGCCGATGTCCACGCGCTGATAGGTGGCGGTGAGGCCGCTGCCGCCCCGGTACTGCGGCAGGCCGGGCGGGCTGAAGGGCAGGCCGGTGCCGAACACCAGGTTCACGTAGCCGCGCACCGAGGGGTTGTCGGGCAGGTGGTCCTGGAAGAAAATACTGGCCGTGAGGCGCTGGTCCTGCGGGCGGCGGATGTAGCCGAGCGGCTGGTAGCCGGTGCGCTGGTTTTTATCGTTGAACGTCGTAATGGTATCGCCCGCGATGTCTTCCTTAGTCGTGAGCAGCCCCAAGCTCAGCCACGACTCGACGCCCTTCACAAACTCGCCGCTGAGGCGGGCTTCGAGGCCGGCAGCGTAGGCCCGGGCGTTGTTCTTGGCCGAATAGCGCAGGCGCACATTGTCGACCTCGTAGGGAATGACGTCGGTGAGGTACTTATAATAGGCCTCGGTGCTGAGGCGGAACGGCCGGCGCATCAGTTGCACCTCAATCTGGCGGCCCACCACGAAGTGCAGCGAACGCTGCGCCCGCAGCTCGGGGTTGAGCTGGCCGGCCTGGTCACGCAGCTCGCGGTAGAAGGGCGGCTGGGCGTAGAGGCCGGCCGCCAGCTTCCAGCTGCGCTCGGGGTGGCGGCGGCCGCGGGCCGCAAACTGGAGGCGCGGGCTCAACACAAACTGCTGATTGACCGACCAGTAGTGCCCACGCAGGCCGTAGGTGAGCGTCTTGAGCGAGTCGATTTGCCAGGTGTGCTGCACGTAGCCCTGGGTGCGCTGGCTTTCGAGGCTAAGGTCGGCGGCGAGGCGGGTGCGGCGGGCGTCGGGCACGTAGTCGGCCGAGTCGGCAAAGCTGTACTCGTCGAGCTGGTCATGAATGATTTCGCGGCCCGTTTTCACGCCCCAGCGGATGGTGTGCGCGCCGAGCGGGTCGCCGCCGGGGTTCCAGCGGCCGCGCAGCTCGGCCGTGAAGATGCGGGCCGTGAGGTCGTTGCGGGCGTGGTTGAAGCTGGAGCCGATGTCACGCTGGCGCACCGTCTGGTTGTAGTCGGGGCTGGTGGGGTCGCGGTTGATTTCGGCGAAGGTGTAGGCCGCCTCCACGTCCCGAAACTCAAACTCGCGCGTAAGCAGCGCCGAGCCCAGCAGCTCGATTTGCAGGCCGGGGTGGAAGTTGTGCTTCAGGCTCAGGCCGCTCTGGTAGGTGTCGTACTGCATCCGCTCGCGGCCCGCGTAGTAGATGTTGAGGCGGGTAAACTGGTTGGTAGCGGTCGAAAACGTAACCTGCCCGCTCACCGGCACGAAGCGGTAGTCGTTGTGCGCCACCACGCCCAGCAGGCCCAAGGTGGTTTTCTGCAGGTCGTCCTTCTTCCCCAGCCCGATGTTCACGTAGGCCTGCCCGTCGTAAAACGTGGGGTTGTACTGCCCCTGCTGCTGGCGCAGGGCGTTGAACACGTACTGCGCATTCTTGTAGCGCACGCCGGCCAGGTAGCTCACCCGGCCGTTGGCCGAGCGCGCCTCGGCGTGGGCCGCCCCGCCCACCAGGCTGGCCGTGCCCGAGGCCGCAAAGCGGGCCGGCTCCTTATACTGAATGTCGAGCACCGACGAGAGCTTGTCGCCGTACTTGGGCTGCCAGCCGCCGGTGCTGAAATCGACTTTCTGCACTAAATCGGGGTTGATGAAGCTCAGCCCTTCCTGCTGCGCCTGCGATACCAGAAACGGCCGGTACACCTCAAAGCCGTTGACGTAGAGCAGGTTCTCGTCGTAGTTGCCGCCGCGCACGTTGTAGGTGCTCGTCAGCTCGTTGTTGCTGATTACACCCGGCAGGGTTTTAAGGATGGCGTTGAAATCGCCGAAGGGCGACGGAATAACCTTGGCCGTGCGCGGGTCGAGCTGAATGAGGCTGACCTGCTCGCGGCTGTCGGCCGCCTCTGAGCGGGCGCGCACGGTTACGTCGCGCAGGGCCTTGGCCTCGGGCTGCAACGTCAGTTGCAAGGGCTGGCCGGCATCGGCCGGCAGGCGCAGGGGCTGGCGCAGCGTTTGGTAGTTGATGTGCCGCACTACCAGCACCAGCGGCACGCCGGGGCGCACGGGCAAGGTCAGGCGCAAAGTAAAACGGCCGTCGGCCGTGGTCGTGGCCCCGCCGGGCTGGCCTTCCACGCTCACCACCACCAGCTCCAGCGGCTGGCCCTGCGCGTCGCGCACGGTGCCGGTGAGCACCAAACCCTGGGCACGCGGCGCGCTGGCGGCGGGTGCCTGCTGGCCGTGGCCCGGCTGCGCCAGCAGCAGCCCGCTCACCCCAAAAATCAGTAGTAGTCCCTGCTTCAAACCGTCCGACTGAATAGTGTATAATTCTTCAAAACGCGTGTCATGCTGAGCGGAGCGCAGCGCAGCCGAAGCATCTCTTTAGCAGAGTCACTTCTAACGCTAGCAAAGAAGCGGTAGAGATGCTTCGACTCCGCTGCGCTGCGCTCAGCATGACTCGTCTTTTACGTTCCTACCAGTTACCGCCCACCCCTATCCCCTACTTACTCACCACCTGGCGCAGCTTTTTGCGCAGGCCGGCCAGCGTGGGCACCGGCCCGCCGGGCGACTTAAACACGAAGTTGCCGGCCACCAGCACGTCGGCCCCGGCCTCCACGAGCGGGCCGGCGTTTTCCTGGTTTACGCCGCCATCGACTTCGATGAGCGCGCCCGAGCCCTGGTCGAGCAGCAGCTCCTTGAGGGCGGCCACCTTGCGCAAGGTATTGGGGATGAACGCCTGGCCACCGAAGCCGGGGTTTACCGACATAATGAGCACCACGTCGAGGTCGGCGGCAATGTCTTCGAGCAGGCTGATGGGCGTGGCGGGGTTTAGGGCCACGCCGGCCGTGCAGCCCAGGTTTTTGATTTGCTCAACCACGCGGTGCAAATGCACGCAGGCCTCATAGTGCACCGTGATATTGGTAGCGCCCGCCTCACGGAAGGCAGCCAGGTAATTTTCGGGGTGCTCTATCATCAGGTGCACATCGATGGGCTGGCGGGCGTGGGGGCGCAGGGCCTCCAGAATGGGCAGGCCGAAGGAGATGTTGGGCACGAAGCGGCCGTCCATCACGTCGAAGTGCAGCCAGTCGGCTTCGGCCGTGGCCAGGGTTTCGGCCGCGGCCTGAATATTAGCTAAGTCGCTGGCTAGCAGCGAAGGGGCCAGCAGAGGTTCGTGGCGGCGGCCGGTAGGAGGAGGAATCACTGGATAAACAGCAGGAAAGCGGGTAGTCAATCCAACAAAAGTACGAAGCCGGCCGCCGGACTACCCATCCAGCGGCCGGCCTCTCAACGCAAAGCAGGCGGTTTTCTTATCTAGTCCGCTTTTTTCTCAAACGGCCGCCAGTCGAGCTCGCCGGTGTCCTTGCGGCGCAGAAAGTAGGTGTTCTCGTCTTCCTGCATCTTGCCGAAGGTGAGGTCGCCCTTGCAGTCGCGGCACTTGATGGAAGTGTATTTGAACTTGCCCTGGGCCACGCGGCTGCTCAGGTCGAGGTTGTCGGAGCCGCAGAGGCCGCAGGCTCCCACGTCGGGGAAGCTCAGGCGCTCGTACTCGGCCACTACTTCGTGAAAGTTTTTGCCTTCCACCGTGAAGTGGAACTGGCGGCGCCCAATGCGCTTGGTGGTCATCATCTGGAGCATGTCGAAAACAGGTTTTTCTACGGCTTAAAGGTACGACAAGCGGCGCAAATAGCCAATATTTTTAGCCGGTAAAAGCAATTTTAATTAGCCAAAACACCGGCTTTTTTGCGCAGCACGGCGGTATTTGATTTAGCTATCCTACTTGGCCCGCCCCGCCCGCCGGGGCGATGCCTTACTACCGACCTTGGGTGCGGCCGGTGTAGCATCCAGCGGCGCGTTGGGATGCAGCAGGTTATAGGCCGCCTCAAAATTAGGAATGCCAAAACCCAGCGCATTATCGGGCCGGGTGGCCTGCGAGGCCGAGCGGCACAAGGCCCCGATTACTGCCTGGGCCGTGAGCTGCGGATTGGCCTGCCAGAAGCCCGCCACCAGCCCGGCCAGCTCGGGGCAGGCATAGGAGGTGCCGTTGCCGCGCACCACGGCCCCGGCGGGCGAGAGCACCGCCGAGGCCACGCCCATGGCCGAAAGCGTGGGCTTGAGACGGCCGTCGGCGGTGGGGCCGTAGGAGCTGAAGCCCGCGTGCTGGCGCAGCGAGTCTACCGCGCCCACCGTGATGATGCTGTCGGCATCGGCCGGCACGCCGATGTAGTGCCAGTTGTTAGTGCCGTCGTTGCCGGCCGAGTTCACCACTACCATGCCCACGCGGGCGGCCCCCAGCGCGGCGCGGCTGCTGATGGCCGTGCGCCCGTTGAGGTCGGCGTAGGTGTGCGAGGTAGCGGGGTTGTCGAAGGTGTTATAACCTAAAGAGGAGCTGATGACATCCACGCCCGCCGAGTCGGCGTATTCGGCGGCGGCCAGCCAGTTGGCTTCTTCCAGCGGGGTTTCACTGCCCACGTCTTCGGTGATGCAGAGGTGGAACGTGGCGCGCGGCGCGGTACCCACGTAGGTGCCCGGCAGCTCGCCCCCGATGAGACCCAGGCAGTTGGTGCCGTGGCTGTTGCGCTGGTACACCGCGCGGCCGCCGTCCACGAAGTTGCGGGTGCCGGCTACCCGGTTTTGCTGCTGCATCAGCTGTAGCGGCCCCAGCTGGTCGGCCCCCGGAAAGCCGGCGTCGAACACGGCAATCTGCATCCCCTCACCCCGGTAGCCGGCCGCGTGCATGGCCACCGCCCCGATGGTTTCGGCCTGGGCGTAGGCCGGGCCGTAGGTGGCGCGGGGCATAGCGCCCGGCCGGGCGGCCGGGCCGGGCGCCACGGCCGGGGCCGGGCGCGGCGGCTGGGGCGCGGCGGTGCTCAGCGTCTGGCCACCTTTCACGCTGGGCAGCTGGTAGATGCGCGCCAGCGTAGCCGAGTCGCAGGCCACTACGGCGGCATTGAGCCAGCGCGAGGTGTAGCGCACCTCGGGCGCGCCGGCCACGGCCCGCACCTGGGCTACGTAGGCGGGGTTCACGGGCAGGTCGCGGGGCTTGAGCGGAATATTTTGGCGGGTGCGCCGGGCCAGCGCCCGCGCCGACAAAAACTGCTGCGGCTGGCTCAGCGAGTAGGGCGAGTTGGCTTTATCCTGAAAATAGATAATGTGGCGGCGCACCGGCCCCTGGGCCTGGGCGGCGGCCGGCAGCAAGCCTAGCAGCAAAGCCGCGAGCCGGAAAGTTCTCTGCATCAAAATAGCTATTAAAAAGAGGTAGTCGGGCGGGCAAGTTACGACCAAGCAAAAAAGCGCCAGGCTGCCTGCTTGCAACCTGACGCTTTAGTAAAAATCCGTCTTGCGGGCTTCGCCCCGCCTACAGCTTGCCGCTGTCGATGAGCACTTCCAGCCGCGAGCGCCCCTGCTGAATGACGCCCGGCGTAAGCTGCTGCGCCTGGTTGGGCAGGGTGATGAAGGTTTCGTAGTAGTAGCGGCGGCGCGCCACCGCGCCCGCGTTCTGGGCAAAAACCTGCAAGTAGCCCGCCTGGCGGTACAGGCCATCGTTGAGGGCCACGGGCTGCACGTCGCGCACGGTGGCCGTGCGGTCGTAGGTTTTGGGCGCGGGGCCGGGCGTGGTGAAGGGCTTGCCCACGCTGGGGTCAAAGACCCGCACGCTGTCGGCGCGGGTGGTCGTAAAGGAATACTTGCGCCAGGTTTTGCCGGCCACGATGGGGTAAATCAGCTCGATGCTGCGCACGTTGTCGCGCGTCAGCGTAATGGACTGCGGCAGCGGCTGCACCACGTACACGCTGTCGTCGACCCAGGCGGCCGCGCTGTTGGCGCGGCGGGCGCGCAGGATGCGGTAGGCCGGCTGGCCGGCCGCGTCGGCGTATTGCTGGGTGATGGCCTCGCGCAACTGGTAGTTGCTGGCCGTAGCCACGCCCTTGCTCCAGGTAGTGTCGCTCACGGCGTAGGCGCGGTAGGTGCCCACCGTCAGCGGGTAATAGTCGTCGGCCGGGTTGGGCGTCACCGTTTCGTTGCGGCAGCCGTTGAGCAGGCTGGCGCCGATTAGAATAGTGAGCGCCGCCGCAGCTTGGCTTAGTTTAGAATAGCGGAAACGTAGTATCATCGTAAATTATCTGCTTAAAATACCAACCGGCTAAAACCCGGAAGTGAGCGCCGCAACCTGCTAACGCTCACTTCCAAATCTATCATATAAAAATCTTTACACCAACGCGGCCGAAGGTACGGCCACCGCCGCTACTTTCGGCGCTTCGCCGATGACATGGCGCGTAATCCAGCCGCCGCCCAGCACGTCGTCGCCGTCGTAGAACACGGCCGCCTGGCCGGGCGTGATGGCGTGCACCGGCTCGGGGAAGTAGATGTTAATCTTGTCCTCGACCTGCTCCAGGAAGGCCGGCGAGCCGGCGTGGTGGTAGCGCACCTTCACCACGGCCGGCACCAGGCCGCGCCCTTCGAGGCTGCCGAGCTTGCCCATGTTGAGCTTGTGCACGGTGGTAAACGAGCTGGCCAGCTCGTCGTAGTTGCCGAGCACCACCTCATTCGTTTCGGGCCGGATGGCGACTACGTAGGCCGGAAAGCCCAGCGCGATGCCCAGCCCCTTGCGCTGCCCAATGGTGTAAAAAGGGTAGCCCTCGTGCTCGCCCAGGTCGGTGCCGTGCTTGTCCACGAAGCGGCCGCCGGCCACCCGCGCTTCGAGCCCTTCCACGCGGCGGCGCAGAAAGCCCCGGTAGTCGTTGTCGGGGATAAAGCAGATTTCGTAGCTCTCGGGCTTGTTAACCAAAGCCGTGAAGCCGCGGCGGCGGGCCTCGTCGTAAATCTCGGTTTTGCGCATCGCGCCCAGCGGGAACAGCGTGCGGCTCAAGCTTTGCTGCGTCACGCCCCACAGGGCGTAGCTCTGGTCTTTGTTTTCGTCGAGGCCTTTGCTCACGATAAAGCGCCCGCTTTCGGCATCCTGCCGGATTTGGGCGTAGTGGCCGGTGGCGATGTACTGGCAGCCTAGCATATCGGCGCGGCGCAGCAGGGCATCCCACTTGATGTGGGTGTTGCAGAGCACGCAGGGGTTAGGGGTGCGGCCGGCAAGGTATTCCTCGGTGAAGTTGTCGATGACAAAATCGCCAAATTCATCCCGAATATCAATGATGTAGTGCGGGAAACCCAGGCGCACGGCAATGTCGCGGGCATCGTTGATGCTGTCGAGCGAGCAGCAGCCGGTTTCTTTTTTCGAGCCACCGGCGCTGGCGTAGTCCCAGGTTTTCATCGTCATGCCGACGACTTCGTAGCCGGCTTCGTGCAACAGGACGGCGGCCACCGACGAATCGATGCCGCCACTCATGGCCACGAGCACGCGGCCTTTGGTTGGCGTATTTTCCATGAACTTGGCTAACCCACCCAGGGAGGTGAACGTTCCGGCTGGGGCCAGGGGCAAAGTTACGGCTTCATTTAACAGTTATCAATTAACATTTAACAACCCGCCGCAGTAAGCAACGGCTTATGGTGACCGCCGTAGCAACTTTGCAGCGTCAAGCAGCCGGCCGACTTACCATCTGCCGCGCCTGGCTGCTGTTAAATGTTAACTGATAATTGTTAAATGTCTCTCGCTCTTCCCGTGCTCGTGCGCGGCATCAATAACCTCTCCGACGCCCGCTACTGCGCGGGCATGGGGGCCCAGGGCCTCATTTTCACGCTCGATGCCAACCTGCCCGGTGCCGTAGACGCGGCCACCGCCCGCGAGCTATCCGGCTGGGTGGCCGGCGTCGATATCATCGGCGAGTTTGGCCACGTGGCCGGGGCCGAAATCAACCGCCTGGTCGAAGAATGCGGCCTCACGGGCGTGCTGCTGCGCCTCGACCGCGCCCGCCAGGCCTGGCCCCAAGGCCTAGCCGTGCCCGCGCTGGTGGAGGTGCCTTCCACCGTCATCATCAACCAGGCGCACTACGCAGCGGCCATCGCCGACCTCACGGCCGCGCTGCCGGCCGGCTTCGCCTTCTTCACCGAAGCCCCGCAGCCCTACCCCGCCGACTACGCATACTGGCACCAGCTGGCCCGCCAGGCCCCGCTGTGGCTGGCCGCCCCCGCCGACCCCACCCAGGCCGCCGACACCGCCCAGCAGGTGCATCCGGCGGGCCTCATCCTGGCCGGGGGCGACGAGATAAAGCCCGGTTTGCGCGACTTCACGGAGCTCGAAGCCGTGTTTGAGGCGCTGGAAGAGGCGTAGGCCAACCCGTGTGTCTGGCCCCTCGGGCCGCGCCCAGCCGGGGGCCGGGGGCCACACTGGTGGCGAAGGGGGCGCTTGTGGTAGCGACTGCCGCTGGAGAGGCTGATGCTGCTTGATTGCATCGCATCCCGGATTGTGAAAGCTAAATCCGTCCTGAAGGCCGGGTAATTCTACTGCGAGTAACCTTAGTCAACTAGAACTAAAGCCAAAATGATACCAGTCGGTACCGTTTTGGCTTTAGTCCTTTATCTCTGCCCGTATGACTCACCACAGCAAAGTCCGGGCTCGACTGCTTACGCACGCTTCCCGGCTGTTTATGGAGCAAGGCTATCGTGCCACGGGCATCAGCCAACTGATTTCTGATTCCGGGGTGGCCAAGGCCTCGCTTTACCGCCACTTCGCCTCAGCAGCCGGGCGGTAGTCGGGGCCTACTGCTGTATATCCCCGGCAACGCCAGTCGGCTGGCCAGCCGCAGTTGTATGCCGATGCCGAACAGGTGTATCAATACGCCCTGCGCTTAGGGTATCGGCCTGAGCACCTACTGGATGGCTTTCTAGAAACTACGGCGCGCAAGTAATCGCTGTCCATACGCCGGCACCTTCCAAGAACGAAGCCCCAGCACGGCTGTCAGGTAGTTGAAGACTTCACCGTTCCCCTGGCCACTCCCAGGGGGCCAGCCCCGCACCCTACGCTTACCTGGCTCTCTGGCCACGGCAAGCTAAAGCTTACCGCACATTAGAGCCGAAACCGGACGTACTTAATAGGCACGCCCACGGCGCGGTACTTGCCCTCGAAGTGCGTCTGGATGGCCTGCGCCGCCGCAAAAGCCGGGTCGGTTTCGGCATAAAGGTCGCGGGTGGCTACCTCGATGGTGGCACCGGGCCGCCCGGCCAGCACCTCCATCGTGTATTCGAACAAGCCTTCGCTGTCGGTTTTGAGCTGAGCCACGCCGCCGGGCGCGAGCAGCGCCTGGTACATATCCAAGAAGCGTGGCGCGGTAAGGCGGCGCTTGATGTCGCGGTCGCGGGGGCGCGGGTCGGGGAAGGTTATCCAGATTTCGCCGAGTTCGCCGGGGGCGAAATGCTCGGTGAGCTGGTGGGCCAGCAGGCGCAGAAAACCCACGTTCGTCAGGCCCAGCGCCTCGGCGCGGGTGCTGCCCCGCCAAATGCGCTCGCCCTTGATATCGAGGCCCAGGAAGTTTTGCTCGGGGTGTAGTTGGGCCAGGCCCACGGTGTACTCGCCCTTGCCGCAGCCTACTTCGAGCACCAGTGGGTGGTCGTTGTGAAAGAAATCGGCCGCCCAGCGGCCGGCCAGCTGGCCAAAGTTGGCTTTGCCCGGCTCTACGATGTTGGGGCGATTGGCATTTTCGGCGAAGCGTTGGAGCTTGATGCGGGGCACGGCAGGTAATCTAAAAGAAAGCGAAAAACGGGCTGCAAAACTACGGCTACCCTGGCCTTTCGCCCGCGCCCGCCCCTAGCGCGGCTCGTAGAGCTCGGCCACCTCCGCTACCACGAAGGTGCTGCCGCCGATAAACACGACATCATCGGGCGCAGCGGCGGCGCGGGCGGCGGCCACGGCCGCTGGCACCGGGCCGTGTACCTCCCCGGCCAGCCCGGCCGCGTGGGCCAACGCGGCCAGCTCCCCGGCCGGTAGCGCGCGCGGAATACTAGCCTGGCAGAAGTAATAGGTAGCCGCGTGGGGCAGCAAAGCCAGCGCCTTGGTCACGTCTTTGTCATTGACGACGCCAATAACCATATGAAGATGTTGGTGCGGCACCCGCGCCAATTGCGCCAGCACCAGTTGCAAGCCCGCCTCATTATGGCCCGTGTCGGCTACCACCAGCGGGCGCTGCCCCAGAATGCTCCAGCGGCCGCGCAGGCCGGTGAGACGCGTGACCTCGCGCAAACCCTGCCGCAGGGCCGCTTCGGAGATGGCGAAGCCCTGCGCCCGCAGCTCGTCCAGGGTGGCGAGCACGCCGGGCAAGTTCAGGCGCTGGTAGTCGCCGAGCAGGCCCAGCTCCACGTTTTTCAAGTATAGCTGGCCGTCGCGGTACACGTTGAGCAGTTGCACGCCGGCGGTGGCCGCTTCGTCAGTAGTTGTTTCGGCGGCTAGCCGCGCCTCGTAGCGCGCATCAGCAAACACCAACGCGCTTCCTTCCTTCACGGCTTTGGTCTCAAACACGGCCTTCACCTCGGGCTGCGACTGGCTCACCACCACCGGCCGGCCAGGCTTGATGATGCCAGCTTTTTCGCCCGCGATTTCGGGCAGCGTGTTGCCCAGCATCGTCTGGTGGTCGTAGCTGATGTTGGTGATGAGCGAGACGAGCGGCGTGATAATATTAGTGGAGTCAAGCCGGCCGCCCAGGCCCACTTCCACCACGGCCACGTCGACCTGCTCGGCGGCGAAGTAGTCGAAAGCCAGCGCCACGCACATCTCAAAAAACGACGGCTGAATGGTATCAAACAGCCCCCGGTGGGTTTCGACCCAGCGCACCAGGTAGTCGGGAGCCAGTTCCTGCCCGTTCACCCGGATGCGCTCGGTAAACTCGCGCAGGTGCGGCGAGGTGTACAGGCCCACCTTGTAGCCGGCGCTTTGCAGCACCGCCGCCAGCAGGTGCGACGACGAGCCCTTGCCATTGGTACCCGCCACGTGCACGCTCCGGAACTTGGTTTCGGGGTGGCCCAGGGCCTCGGCCAGCGCCTCCGTATTACCCAAGCCCTTCTTGAAGCCCGCTGACCCTACTCGCTGGTACATGGGCAGTTGTGCGTAAAGCCAGGCGAGCGTTTCAGAATAAGTCATCTTCGTCATTTAACATTTATCAATTAACATTTAACAACTCGTTTTAGCAGTCCGCCCAGGTCTGTTAAATGCTAATTGATAAATGTTAAATGACCCCTACCGCACGGTGAAGCGGAAGGTGTAGAAGCCGGTGGCCCCGCCCTGCCCCGAGTTGGTGCGGATGAAGTTGGCGTCGAGCAGCTTATCACGGCAGAGCTTTTCCTGGGCCGCCGACACGTTGCCCGATACTTTGGTTACGGCCTCTACCTCGCCGTCGTCGCTGATTTTGATTTTGAAGCGAATCACGCCGGGGTTGTCGTCCACGGCTTCCACGGTGGGCTGGCTCTCGAAGCGCCAGCCGCTCATTTCGAGGCCGCCGCCCCCGCCACTGCCGGGGCGCGAGCCGCTACCGCCGCTGCCGGGCGCGCCGTAGAGGGCCTTGGCATCGAGCGAGCCACGGGGGTCGCCCTGGTCGCCCACGCTGCCGGGGCGGTCGCCGTTGTTATTGCCGGTGGGCGTGTTGCTGGTGCCGTTTACGCCGTTGCCGCCGGCCGTGCCGGTAGCCCCGCGCGGGGTGTACACGGTGCGCGGCTGCTCGCGGGGCCGGGTCGGCGCAGGCGGCGTTTCGCGCACGGTCTCCACGGGGCGCACGGGCCTGGTGGTGGGCTTCTCGACGGGCGGGGCGGTTACCTCCGTTTCCTCGGCTTCGCTGGTGATGGTTTTTTCCTGGGTTTCAGGCTGCGGCGGCGTGGGCTCTACGCGGGGCTGGGCGGGCTGCGGCGTGGGGTCGGGCTGGGCGGCGGGCGGGCGCGAGTCCTCGCGGTTTTGGGAGGCGTTGGCGGTGGCCATCGTCTGGATATCGCCCGAGCCGGCCTCGTCGATACCGTAGTTCAGCTCTACGCCGTCGCCGCCCATAGCGGTCAGGGGCGGGTCGGGGCCCTTGAATTTCAGAAAGAAGCAAATGAGCGCCAGCAGCAGCACGATGGCCGCCGTGATGCCCAGGGCTTCGCGCCGGTGCTCTTCGGGATAGTCGAGGGCCATGAGTGTGTAGGGTAAGCTTTAGCTTGCCGGTAAAACCTCCTGACCGGCCTGAGTTGCCTTTTTCAAGGCAATAATTTCTTTGAAAAGGCAAGCTAAAGCTTACCCTACATCTTATTTTCCAGCTGCCTGCTGCGACTGCGTGGCCATTACCATCTTCAGCTTCAAGCGGTTGCCGACTTCGAGCACGTCCACCAGCTTCTGCACGTTGAGGCCGGCGTCGACGCGTAGCACTACCGAGGGCTGGGCCTCGGGCGGCTGGCCGGGCACGAGCAGCGCCTGCAACTCCGGCTCCAGGGTGGTGGCCGTCACGGGCTTTTTATTCACGTAGTACTCGCCCGCCGCGTTGATGCTCACCGTGATGGGCTGCTTCATCACCTGCTTGCTGCTCTTGGCGTTGGGCAGCAATAGCTTGATAACGTTGGGGTTCACCATCGTGGACACAATCAGGAAGAACAGCATCAAAAAGAACATGATGTCGTTCATCGAGCTCGTCTCGACGTGCGAAGTAGCGTGGCGGCGGCGGGAAAGATTCATAGGTAGTGCTTAGTACATTGTGCCTAGTGCTTAGGCCTTTGAATAAACGAGTTACTCTAAGCACCAAGCACTAACTGCCATGCACTAATTATCTTGAAGGATATCCATGAACTCGATGGCCGAGTTTTCCATGCGGAACACCATGCGCTCGACCATGATGCTGAGCCAGTGGTAGCCGATGTGGGCGATGATGCCCACAATGAGGCCCGCTGCCGATGTTACCATCTTGGTATACAGGCCACCCGCGATTTGGGTGATGCCAAACTCGCCGCTGCTGCTGATGGCGTAGAAAATCTTGATAACGCCGATAATCGTGCCCACGAAGCCCAGCATGGGCGCGATGCCCGCGATGATGCCCAGGATACTGATGTTCTTTTCAAGGCGGGCGATTTCAATTTTGCCCACGTTTTCGACGCTGGCCTCAATCTCGGTGATGGGCAGGCCGATGCGGCGCAGGCCCTTTTCAACCATGCGGGCCAGCGGCGAGGGGTTTTGGGCGCAGTAGAGCTTGGCCCCCGGCAGGTCACCCTTCACCATGAGCGAGCGGATGCCGGCCATGAAGCTCTCGGGATTACCGCCCGCGCTGCGGATGGTGAGGTAGCGCTCGGCGATGATGTAAATCGAGACGATGAGCAGCGCGAAGATGGGCAGCATTATCCAGCCCCCTTTCAGTATCAGGTCGATAAGCGAGAGGTCGGTATCCGCACCGGCGGCGGCGGTAGCCGCAGTGGCAGCCGTATCGGCAACGGTAGTAAGGGCGGGGCCGGCTTGCAGCAGAAAAACGGACATGCAGCGAAAATTGGGTGGGGATTTTTAGTACTTGGTTGTTGGTGCTTAGTGCTTGGTTGAAGGCGCCTGGTTTACAGTACTTAGCTCTTCTTGCTCAGCATTCAGAACCAACAATAAATTGCTGCAAAGCAAGCACTTTCAACTAAGCACTAAGCACCAACAACTAAGCACCTTAATACGGAAACACCGAAATCCCTTGCTCGAACTTGGGATTTTGGCGCAGGCGGGCGGCAGCGGCCAGCGCCTCGGTGCGGCTGGCAAAATCGGCAGCCGTGAGGCGGTAGTAGCGCGTGCCGGGGAAGGGCAGAATAACCTTGGCCGGGCGGCCGGCGTGGGCCAGGTTGCGGCGGCCTTCCTCAGCGCGGGCCAGCGATGAATACGCGGCCACCATGATGTAGAAACGGCCGGTGCGCGCTTTAATTGTGGTAGTGGTCGGCGCAGCCACGGTGGCTACGGCGGCCGGGGCTACCACAGCAGCGGCGGGAGCCTTAGCCACGGCCGGGGCGGCGGGCTTGGCGGCTACTACCACAGCTTTGCTGTCCTTCACGCTCACTACCGGCTTGCTGGCGGCGAGCTTGGCGGCCACTACAACCGGAGCGGCTGGGGTAGCTACTGCAACCGGGGTAGCAGCTTCTTTTTTAGTATTCACTGGAGCAGCCACTACCGGAGTTACGGGCGCGGTTTTCAGCACTACGGTTGGCATTTCAACCTTTTCTTCCGCAATTTCGGCAGCGGCCGTGGGCGCGGTAGCCGACTCGGCTACCGGCTGCTCGCCGGGCGTAGCGGCTGGCGTGGTGGTAACGGTAGACTCGTTGGGCTCACCCAGGCTGGGGCGTACCAGTGCGGCCTGCTGCGGCGCGGTGGCCAGCGTGGACTGGTCCCAGCGGGGCACGTAGCCCTGCCAGGCCACCGGCAGCACCGTGGGGTGCAACGACAGCAGGTAGATGGCACCCGCCACTACCCCGGCGGCCAGTCCGATGGCCCCACCGCGCACTAATTGGCGCAGGGGTGCCCGGCCGCGGCTGGCGGCCGAGCGCAAGCGCGGCACTAGTTGGGCCTGCTGCTCGCGGGCCAGGCGGGCGTCGCTCACGGCTACGGGGTGAGCCGTGAGCTCGGGCAGGCCGAAGGCGGCGGCCAGCAGGTTTTCGGTGCCGGTGTACTCAAACTGTAAGCCGCGGCCCACTTGCTGCCGAAACACACCGATACCCGGCAGCTCGGTGCGCTGCTGGGCTTTCAGCTCGTAGTGCAGCATGGCCACGGCCTGGCGCAGGTGCTCGCGCGCCTCGGCGGCCGAAAGGCCCAGTTGCTCGCGCAGGGTGTCCACGAGCAGGCCGTCGTTGCGGGTCAGGGCCTGGTTGAAGGCGACCTGCCGGGTGGGCGGGCTAAGCAAATGGCGGCCGGCGGGCTGGACTTTGGCCGAGGTGTATTCGGCCACGAGGCCCCCAAAATCCGGAATTATCACGCAGTCGTGGTCACGGAGCAGCGGGCGCAGGTGGTCGGCAAGAGTCATTTTTTTGGAGTTATGAGTTTTTAGGTTTGAGTTATGAGTCGGAAAATCATCGAGGCGTTAGTTGCGAGTAAAAGCCTGGCTAACAAGGACCAGACTCTTAACTAAAAACTAAAAACTCATAACTCTAAAAGCTGTAGGACGCCCCGCCGATGACGTTGATACCTTGACTTTGGTAGTTCAGGTAGCGCTGGTAGCGGCGGTTGGCGAGGTTGTTTGCTTGTGCAAAGATGCTGAATTTTGGGGTAATGCGGTAGTCGCCCCGCAAGCTGAGGTCGATTACGGCATCGGTTTGGCGCGGTAGCTGGGTGCGCTGGAAGCCATTGACGGAATATCCCAGGCCGTAGTTGGGCGAGTAGTAATAAAAATTTGCGCCCAGCAGCAGCTTGTCGCTGGCCTTGAAGGTGCCGTAGAGCGTGCCCAGGAAGGTGGGCCGCCCGAAGGCCTGCGCCAGGTTCTTGACGCCGTAGTAGTTGTAGTCGGCCTTCACGCCCACCCGCACCTGCTCGGTGGCGCTGTAGAGCGCCTCGCCGTGCACGTTGACCACGCCGATGGCTTCCTGGTCGTACACGAGGTCAAACTTGGTGGTATCGGCCAGCGAGTTGCGGAAGAAGTAGAGGTTGCGCGAGCGGCCGGCGGTGGCGCGCAACGCCAGCTCCAGCCCGCCCGTGGGCGCGGCCGTGACGCCCAAATACACCGTAGTGCCGGCGTGGACGTCGGCCACGGTCTGGCTGCTGCCCAGGTTCAGCCAGGGGTTTTCCTGGCTCAGGTCGTAGCGCGTCACGCGCTGCAAGGCCCCGCCCAGGCCGCCGTAAAACTGTAGCTTCTCGGGAATAATGGCGTAGCCAATTCGCACGGCGGGGTACACCACGCCTTTGCTGACGCCATTGGGCTGCTGGTCGCTGCTCGCAGTGCCGCCGCTGGTAGTGGCGGCCACGGGCTCGCTCGAATAACCCAGCGTGGCCCCCAGCGTGAGCGAAAAGCCGGTTTTGCCGGTGAGTTCGTAGGCGGGCGTGGCCTGCACGAAATTGCGGCTGCGGCTCAGGGTGGTGGCCCCGGCCGAGGGCAGGCCGAGCACGAAGTTCTCCTTTTCGGTGACGAACGAGGCGTCGGCTTGCAGCGTAATGCGGCTGCTTTCGTTGAGGGCGAAGCCGGCCTTGCCGTCGAGCACGAAGTTGCCTTCCGACGAGGTGTACTGGTCTTCCCAGAACTTATAGCCCACGCCTACCTCGTATTGCAGCGGGGCGTCGGTGGCGCGGTTGCGGGCAAAGGCGCGGGCGTTGAAGCGGTTAAAGGTTTGCTCGATGGCCTGCTTATCGGGCGTGCTGCTGAGGCGGGTTTTGTCGTAGCCGTAGAAGTGGTAGCGCTCGCGGCCGTAGCCCAGCTCGGCGCCCACCGCGGCGGTGCCCAGGTAGTACTCGCCGGTGAGGGCGGCGCTGGTTTGGCTAGTGCCCGAGTTGCCGCCATCGACGGGGCCGCTGCTGGAGCCCTGGTGGCGCAGGTCGAGGCCGTAGCTGTAGGTTTCGTTGCGGGTCGAGTGCAGGTGGGCGCGGCCGTAGGCGGTGCCGTAGTTGCCCACGCCCAGCTTGAGGTAGTTGCCGGTGAGCGGGTTCAACTCGTCAGGCGCGATGTTGAGCACCTGCCCCACGGGGTTGAGCCGGGTAATGGGCAGCCGGAAATCGGGGTAGGTGTACGTGACCTGCCGGGTGGGCTTGGGTGGCGGGGCCAGCCGGATTTTCTCGAAGTTGCGCGTGGCCTCGGGCAGGGTATTCACCCGGTCTTTCACAATCTCAATCTCGGCATCCTGAATGGTGCCCCGCGCCTTGCCCCGGCCCGGCTGCTGGCCCTGCGCCTGCGCGCCAAAAGCCAGCCCGCCCAGGCCAGCCACCAGCAGCAGCGGCCGGGCCAGGCCTGCATCTTTACTTGAATTCTTCACTTCCAACCGTTTCATTATCCTATTTTTACGCATCAGAGCTGCTAATCAAGTTAGGGGCGGGTGCCGGCCTTGGGAGCGCCGGCCTTGGGAGCGGGCGTTTTGGCCGGGGCCGGCGCTGCCGGGGTAGTTTTAACCGGGGCGCTGACTTTGGCGGGCGTGGTTTTGGCCGGGGCCTCGGGGGCTGGGGCGGCCTCGTCGTCGCTGGCGGGCAGGGCGTTGAGGCGCTGGCGGGCGGCCTCCACAATCTCGGCCACCGGGAATTTATTCTCGATAATCGAGTTCAGCGTGGCCCGCGCCTGGAAGTAGTCGCGCTGCGCGGTGTAGATGTCGCCCAGCAAGAGGAAGGCCCGGCCCAGCCACCGGTCGTAGGAGCTGTAGTTGGCATTCACCTTAAAGGCCTCCTTGATGGCGTCCTCGTATTTCTGCTGTTTGAAAAGCACTTCGGCCAGCGTGTACTGGGCCTCGGCACCGGTGGCATCGCTGGGGGCGGCGGCCACGGTAGCTTGCAACTCGGTCACGGCCTGGTCGAGGTTGCCGAGCTGGTAGTCGGCCTTGCCGAGGTAGAGCAGGGCGGTGTTGGTGGCCGTGGCGGTGGCCCCGGCCAGGGTGCTGAGCTCGGTGGCGGTGCGGCGGGCGGCGGCGTAGTCGCCGCTGTCGTAGTAGCTGCGCAGCAAACCCAGAGTGGCGGTGGCCACCTCGCGGCGGTTGCTAGAGGCCCCGCGCAGGCGCTCGTAGTTTTTGATGGCCTCGGGGTAGTTCTTGTTTTCGAGCTCCAGGTCGGCCACGCGGCCCACGGCGCGGTTCACGAGCTCGCTTTTGTTTTCGGCCACCACGGCCCGCAGCTGGGTGAGGGCGGTGGCCTTGTCGCCGGTTTTCAGGTAGGCGTCGGCGAGATAGTAGCGGGCATCGGGGGCCAGCGCGTTGTCGGGGTATTGCTTGAGGTAGGCTTGCAGGCGGGGCAGCGCCTGCTTGTATTTCTCGGCCAGATATAGCGATTTGGCCGCCTCAAACTCCACGCTCTCGGTGGCCTTGCTGTCGGGATTCTGGGTTTTGAAAGTGGCCAGGGCCGCGTCAAATTCCTCCGTTTTGCCCAGGGCCGAGAGGCTTTCCTGCAAGCTGTAGATGGCCTGCTGCGCGGCCGCGCTGCGCGGGTAGTCGCTCAGCACCTTGCGAAAATCAGCTACGGCCTTGTCCTGCTGGTCGAGGTTGGCGTAGGCCACGCCGCGGCGCTGGTAGGCATCGGGCAGCAAGGGCGAGGTTGGCCGGTTCTGGATAAGCCGCGAAAAACCCTCGGCCGCCGGGCCGTACTCGCCGGCCTGAAAATCGAGCTGCGCCTGCTGAAAAACCGCCTGCTCGGCGTAGCGCGAGTTGGGGCTGGCTTTCAGCAAAGTAGAAAGCGTGGTGGCGGCCTCGTCCTTGCGGCCCAGCAAGCCCAGCGTCACGCCCTTCTGGTAGTAGGCGTAGTCCTTGTCGGGGGCGTTGGCCTGAATGACTTTGTCGTACTGCGCCAGCGCACTCTGGTAGTCCTTGGCCACGTAGTAGGTGTCGCCCAGGCGCAGGGTGGTGTCGTAGTAATTGGGGTCGCTGGGCTTGGCGGCGGGGTCAGCGAGGTAGGCCTTGAACTGGGGCTGGGCCTTGTCGTACTGCTTGGTGTTGTAGTAGGCGTAGCCGAGGCCGTAGCGGGCCAGCTGCACGTACTGCGTTTCGTCGGCGGCCACGCCGCCCTCGCGGGCGGTGCGGGCGGCGGCGGCGTAGGCATTGATGGCGTCGGGGTACTGCTGGCCCACGGAGTAAATTTCGCCCCGCAGCACCTGCGCGGCGGCGCGCAGGGCGTCGTCCTGCGGGTATTTCAGGCTCTTGTCGAGCAGCGGCAGCGCCTCGGCGTACTGGCCGTTGTTGTAGAGCGTGGCGGCCTGGGCGTAGGCAATGCGCTGGTAGGTGCCGTTGAGTTTTTCGCCCCGCTCGTCGCCCACGCTTTCGAGGTAGGTGAGCGCGGCGGCGTAGTCGGTCGAGGCCAAAAAGCTGTCGCTCAGCAGCTGGTCGGCCACGGGCTGGCTTTTCGAGCGCGGATACTTCTTGCGGAAGTCCTTGAGCGCCGCGATTACGTCGGGCAGATTGCCCAGCTCGTACTGCACCTGCGCGTATTTCAGGGTGGCCTGCTCGGCAATGGCCTTGTCAATCGGGCTCTGGCGGGCGGCGTCGAAGGCGGTCAGCGCCTGCGGCTTCTGGCCGGCCTGGAGGTAGCTTAGGCCGAGGTGGTAGGCCGCGTTTTGGCCCAGGGTGTCACGGCGGGAAGCCACGGCGCGCAGGTTGGCAATGGCGTTCTTGTAGTCGCCCTGCTTGTAGTCGGCGTAGCCGATTTTGTACTGCAAATCGGGCGCTAGCTTGCCGGGGTGGGCGGCGGCGTACTGGTCGAAGTACGGGCTGGCCGCCTGGTAGTCCTGCTTCTGGTAGTAGGCATCGCCCACGAGCAGGCTGATTTCGTCGGGGCTCTGGGGCGACTCTTTCAGCGCCGCGCTGGCGTACTGGATGAGGCCGTCGTAGTTGCCTTCCTTATAATAGGTCTGGGTGATGAGCAGCGGCACCACCTGGCGATAGGCGTCGCTCTGGCCGGCGGCCAAGAGGTCCTGGCGGGCGGGGCCGTAGTCGGCGGCCTGGTAGGCGAGGTAGCCGGCGTAGTAGGCGCTCGGGGCCTGGAAGGGGCCGCGCACCTGCTTGTTGCGGTCGAAGAGAATGCGCGCCTGGTCGTACTCTTTCAGCTGGAACTGGCTGTAGCCGAGCTTGAAGTCCGACTCGGCGCGCTGCGCCTCGCTGAGGTTGGCGGGGGCCACCTTCTGGAAGTAGGCGCTGGCCTGGGCGTAGTTGCTTTGGTCGAAGTAAAACTTGGCCAGCTCGAAGTACGCCACGGCGGCCCGGGGGTGGGCCGGGTGGTGCTGCGCAAAGTCGAGGATGAGGCCCTCGGCATCGGGGTGCAGCAGGTAGAGGCCGCTCACGGCGTAGTAGTACTCGGCATCGGCCAGGCGCTCCTGGCGGCCGGCGATGGCGGCGGGGCCATTTTGCTCGCCAGCCCGCTGGGCGGCCTCGCGCATGTACTGCTGCATAGCCTGCTGGGCCGCGCCGTACTGCTGGCGGTCGAAGAGGTCGAGCCCCTCCTGGTAGTAGCGCTCGGCGCCGACGAAGGTTAGGGTTTGCTGGGCGTGGGCGGGGGCAGAAGCCAGCGCGAGCGGGGCCGCCAGGCCAGCCGCCAGCGCGAGCCGGGGGAGGTGCTTCATGGAAAAGACGCGGCAAAGACGCGCGGATTGCGGCCCCAAAACCGGGCCACCGAGCCGCACGCGGTCAAAAGTAACGAGAAAATGCGCGGTAGCGGCGTGGGGGCGGTAGAACGGGGCTAAGAGATGGTTTGGTACACGGGGACCGCCAGCCGAACACTACTGTGGCCCGCGCATGGACTTTGAGCGGAATAGTTAAATAACTGCTTTTTTGGTTTTACCGGCTGGCGCGCCCTACCTTGGGACTCTCCTGGCTGGCATCATTTCGCGGTTTATCGTATGAAAACTTCTACTCTTTGGCTAGCCTTCTGGCTCTTGGTTGGGGTGGCCGGGCCGGCGCGGGCCCAGCGCCTGGCGGCTGGCAGCACCTCCGCGCTGTGCATTCATCCCGATGGCACGCTCTGGGGCTGGGGCCTCAACCAGGCGGGTCAACTGGGGCTGGGCAGCCAACTCAACCAGGCGCTGCCTGCCCAGGTGAGCCCGGCCACCACCTGGCAGCACGTCGTTATGAACAACTTCGCTACGCTGGCGTTGCAAGCCAATGGGACGCTCTGGGGTTGGGGCACCAATACGCATGGTATGCTGGGTACTGGCACCACTACCAATCTGCCAACTCCGACGCAGATTGGCAGCGCTACCTGGCAAAGCATTAGCATGGGCCCCTACCACGCGCTTGGGCTGCGGCAGGATGGCACCCTTTGGGCCTGGGGCATGAACACCAACGGCCAGCTCGGCGTGGGCACCACCACCAATCAGCTTGCGCCGGTGCAGGTAGGCAGCAGCATTACTTGGCGTAGCGTCAGCACCAACGTATATCACACGGTAGCCGTGCGGCAGGATGGCTCGCTCTGGGCCTGGGGCGAGAATAGCTACAGCTACGGGCTGCTGGGCCTGGGCACTACCGGCACCGTCGTACCCGCGCCCGTGCAGGTGGGCACGGCTTTTACCTGGCAGCGCGCGGCAGCGGTCCTGCTTCACACCCTGGCACTGCGGCAGGATGGCACCCTTTGGGCCTGGGGCAGTAATGGCGCGGGGCAGCTCGGCGATGGCACTGCTACGGCCCGCACGACGCCGGTGCAGATAGGCACGGGCACGTGGCGTAGCATTTCGACTACTACCAACCACTCAGCGGCCATTCGCGCCGATGGCACCCTCTGGGCCTGGGGCAGCAACCAATACGGCCAGCTCGGCGATGGCACTACCACCGGCCGTAGCGCGCCCACCCAGGTGGGCACCGGCACCAACTGGCAGCAGGTGCTGGCCGGCCCCGATTATACCCTGGCCCTGGACAACGACAATAAGCTCTGGGGCTGGGGTGCCAATACCATCGACCAGCTCGGCAACGGCGGCGGCGCGCAGTTTGTGCCCATGCAGGTAGCGCTCCCCACTACCTGGCGCAGCGTATCGGCCGGCAACTATTTTACCGCTGCCGTGCGCGCCGATGGCACCCTCTGGACCTGGGGCGACAACCAAGGTGGCCAGCTGGGCAATGGCACCACCACCGTGCAGGTGGGGCGCGGGCAGGTAGGCACGGCCACTACCTGGCAGCGCGTGGCCGCCGGCTACCAGCACACCGTAGCGCAGAGCACCAGCGGAGGCCTGCGGGCCTGGGGCAATAATTATTTTGGGCAACTGGGTACGGGCACGACAACCAGCCAGCTCACGCCAACGCCGACCAACGCAACCACCGACTGGCAGCAAGTAGCGGCTGGCCACTACACCACGCTGGCCATCAGCGTCGACAGTTCACTCTGGGGGTGGGGCGCTGGCTTGCAGCTTGGGTTAGGCATGCCACCCCCCAGCTTTACTATCGCCGCCCCCCTGCGCCTGGGTACTGCCCACTACCAGGACGTAGCCGCCAATTTTCACGTGCTGGCCGTGCGCGCCGATGGCACGCTCTGGGCCTGGGGCACCAACCAGAGCGGCCAGTTGGGCATTGGCACGCTCAGCAACAACCAAACTACCCCCGTGCAGGTAGGCACGGCGGCCAACTGGCGGCGTAGCGCCGTCGGCACCTCTCACTCGGTAGCCATCCGAGCCGATGGCTCGCTCTGGGCGTGGGGCAATAATGATGCGGGGCAGCTGGGCCTCGGCACCACCACTGCCCAGCTTACGCCCGTGCGGGTAGGCATGGCTACCAACTGGCAGCAGGTAGCCGCTGGTGGGGCCTTCACGCTGGCTATCCGCACCGATGGCTCGCTCTGGGGCTGGGGCTGGGGCCAGGCAGTGGGTAGTGGCAGCTTTGCCAATCAGCTTACGCCCGTGCCTATCAGCCCAGGTACTACCTGGCTCAGCATCACGGCCAGCAGCTCGCACGCGGCTGGCATTCAAGCTGATGGTACCCTATGGATATGGGGCGACAACCAGTCGGGACAATTAGGACTCCCGGTTTATTACCTGTCGCCTGTTTTTATTGCCAACGGGGGAACGGCGCTGGCTACTGCCGCTTCCGCGCCTGCTGCTACCTGGCAGTTGGCCCCCAACCCCGCCCACGGCCAGGTGCAGGTGCGGGGCCTGCCGGCCGGGCCGGTAGCCGTGCGCCTCTTCGATGCGATGGGCCGGCTGCTACGCACCACCGCCACGGCCGAGCTAAAGCTCGACGGCATCGCCCCGGGCTTGTACCTGCTACAGGCTACCGCCGGCCACACTACCGGCACCCAGCGCCTAGTAGTGGAATAGTAGCCGCGCCACCTCAGCACCGTCCCTACTGGCCCCAACCGCTTGCGTGGTTGGGGCTTTTGAATTTCTGGCCTGCGCCCGTTATCCTGCGGCAGCATACTGTTTAGCTCACTGCTGCCAAGGCAGGACTGAAAGGTCTTTTCATTCGGGTATCAAACAGCTGCCCCGCCCGGCCCCCGCCGTATCTTGGCGGCGGCCGCTGCCTCCTGCTCCCGCTTGCTTCCTCCCGCTTTGCCCAGCCCCGTTATTCGCGTGTCGCACCTCACCAAGCGCTTCGGGGCGCAGGTGGTGGTCGATGACATCTCCTTTGAAGTAGCCCAGGGCGAAACGCTGGTGCTGCTCGGCCCCAGCGGCTGCGGCAAGACTACCCTGCTCAAAACGCTAAACCGCCTCATCGAGCCCGATGGCGGCACCATCGAGCTCAACGGCCGCGACGTGCGCCAGCAGCGGCCCGAGGAGCTGCGCCGGGGCATCGGCTACGTCATTCAGCAAGTGGGGCTGCTGCCGCACCTCACCGTGGCCCAGAATGTGGGCCTCGTGCCCGGCCTGCTGGGCCAGCCAGCCGCCGCCACGGTTGCCCGCACTACTGCTTTGTTAGACCGCCTGCACTTGCCGGCCGCCCGCTTTGGGGCTATGTTGCCCGCGCAGCTGTCGGGCGGGCAGCAGCAGCGCGTGGGGCTGGCGCGGGCGCTGGCCGCCGACCCGCCCGTTATTTTATTGGATGAGCCTTTTGGGGCGCTCGACCCCATCACGCGGGCGGCGGTGCGGCGCGATTTTCGGGAGCTCGACGAGCTGCGCCGCAAAACCGTGGTGCTCGTGACCCACGACGTGCAGGAAGCCTTCGAGCTGGCCGACCGCATTCTGCTCCTTAACAATGGCAAAATCGCGCAGCTCGGCCCGCCCCGCGAGCTGCTGCTGCGGCCGGCCAGCGCCTTTGTGCAAAGCTTTTTTGAGGCCGAGCGGCTGGCCTTGCAATTGCGCGTGCTCACGCTGGCCGATATGCAGCCTTTTTGGGAAACCCCGCCCGCCACCGCCGATGCTCCGCCGGGGCTGCCGCTGGCGGCCAGCGTGCAGGAGGCCCTCGATAGCTTACTTGAAATAGAAGCCCCATCGCAAGCGCCCGGCACGCTGGTAGTGGCCTTGGCCGATGGCTCGCTCGTGGCCCTCACGCTGCCGCAGCTGCTGGCGGCGTTTGGGCGGGTGCTGGCGGTTGCTTGATTTTTATTTCGCGCAGTGTTTCGGGGCGTTAAACCGCAGGGTTTCGCAGTGTCTGAATAGTTTATCACTGCGGAACACTGCGCTTTAACACCCCGAAACACTGCGCGAAACTTACTCCAGACCTTATGCTCTCCGACCTTTTCACTTTTTGGCACGCGCACGCCGCGCAGCTTGCCCAGCAAACCGGGCAGCACCTGCGCTTGGTGGCCAGCGCCCTGCTGCTGGGCGTGGGCGTGGGCGTGCCGCTGGGCGTGTGGCTCACGCGGCACCCACGCTGGCGCGGGCTGGTGCTGGGGGCGGCCGGCGTGCTCCAGACCGTGCCCAGCCTGGCGCTGCTGGGCTTTTTAATTCCGCTACTCGGCATTGGGGCGCGGCCGGCGCTGGTGGCGCTGCTGCTGTATTCGCTGCTACCCATCATCCGCAATACCGTAGCCGGCATTGCGGGGGTGCCGCCGGCCGTGGTAGAGGCCGCGCGCGGACTGGGCTTCACCGAGGGGCAGCTGCTGCTAAAAGTCGAACTGCCGCTGGCGCTACCCGTACTGATGGCGGGTATCCGCACGGCTGCGGTCATCAACGTGGGCGTGGCCACGCTGGCGGCCTACGTGGCGGCGGGTGGGTTGGGCGAGTTCATTTTTGAGGGTATTTCGCTCAATAATCCGGTGATGATACTGGCCGGGGCCATCCCGTCGGCCGCGCTGGCGCTGGCCTTCGATGCGGGGCTGGGCGCGCTGGAGAAGCTCTCGGCCCGCCGCCTGCGCGCCGTGGGGCTGGGGCTGCTGGCGGCGCTGCCCCTGCTGGCGGCCGGCTACTGGCTGCCGCAGTGGCTGAGCGCGGCGGCCGGGCAGCCCACGCTGCACGCGGCGTTCAGCCCCGAGTTTATCGGGCGGGCCGACTGCCTGCCGGGCCTCACCCGCACCTACGGCCTGGGCCGGCTGCCGCACGGCGTGCTGGCCCCCGCCCTCGTGTACGAGGCCCTGCGCGATGGCCGGGTGGAGGTAATCGATGGCTACAGCACCGATGCCCGCATCCGGGCCTACGGCCTGCGCGTGCTGCGCGACGACCGCCACGCCCTGCCTCCCTACTACTGCGCCTTGGTGCTGCGCCCCGAGGTGCTGCGCGCCCACCCCGAGCTGGGGCCGGTGCTGGGTTTGCTGGCCGGACAACTGCCCGACTCGGCCATGACTAACCTCAACTACCAGGTCGACATCTTGCACCGCACGCCCCGCGCCGTGGCGTTGGCGTGGCTGCGCCGCCGGGGGCTGCTACGCCCCGAGCGCCCGGCCCGGGCCGGCGCGCCGGTGGTGCAGCTCGGGGGCAAGATTTTTGGCGAGCAATACGTGCTGGTAGAGCTATTCGCGGCCCTCATTCGCAGCCGCACCGATTTGGCGGTGGCCACCAAGACGGGGCTGGGCGGCACTACTATTTGCTTTGAGGCCCTGCGCGGGGGCGGCGTCGATATGTACCCCGAGTACACGGGCACGGGCTTGCAGGTGCTGCTTCAGCCCTCGGCAGCGGCGCTCGACTCGCTTGGGGGGCGGCCCGGTGCGGTGTACCAGTACGTGCAGCGCGAGTTTGGGCGGCGCTACGGCCTGGCTTGGGGGGCCCCGCTGGGCTTCAACAATGCCTACTGCCTGCTCATGCGTGAGGCGCAGGCCGAGGCGCTGGGCATCCGCACGATTTCGGACCTGGGGCGGTACTTGGCGAAGTAGGGCCGCAAGGTGTGGCGCGGCGGTAAGCGGCGGCACCATCGCCAGCAGGGTACCGCCGCTCTGTGTAACCTCCCCAACTAAAAACCTGAACCGGAGTTAAAGCCTGAACTGCGCCCGGCACTTCGGCCGGGGCACCCTGCTTTTCCTGGCTATGCCCCCTCCTGCTACTACGGTTTCCCCGCCCACTACCCACGCCCCGTTCACCGAGCGGCGCTACGTGCTCACGTTCATCTTCGTGGTGTCGCTGTTTATGCTCTGGGGCCTGGGCGTGACGATGGCCGACGTGCTCAACAAGCACGTGCAGCAGGTGCTGCACGTGAGCAAGGCCAACTCGGCCTACGTGCAGGCCGCCACTTTCGGGGCGTATTTTATCATGGGCCTGCCGGCCGGCTGGTTTATGAAGCGCTTCGGCTACCAGAAGGGCGTTATTCTGGGCTTAGGGCTGTACGCGGCCGGGGCCTTTCTTATGATTCCGGCTGCCAACGCGGCTTCTTTCACCTTGTTGCTGGGGGCTTTGTTTGTGCTGGCCTGCGGCCTGGGCACGCTGGAGGCGGTGGCGCACCCCTTTCTGGATGGCCTCGGCGACCCGGCCAGCTCCGACCAGCGCATCACGTTTTCGCACGCCATCAATGGCATTGGCGCGGTGTCGGGGCCGCTCATCGGCGGCTACTTCGTGCTACGCGGCACCCACGCGGCGGGCGACCTCACGTCGGTGAAAACGCTTTATACCATCATCGGCACGGTGGTGGGCAGCATCGGGCTGCTGTTTGCCTTCGTGAAGGTGCCCCCGCTCTTCGACGAGCACCCGGCTGCCGCTGCGGCGGCTACCGCTGCCCCGGCGCTGGCCGCCCCCGGCACGGAGAAGGGCTTGTTCGACCACCCCAATTTTGTGTGGGCCTGCGTGGCGCAGCTCTTCAACACGGCGGCGCAGGGCGGCACCTGGGCCTACTTCATCAACTACGGCACCGACTACATGGCCCTGAAGCCGGGCGAGGCCATCCACGGCTTCTGGCAGGTGGGCACTTTGCTGGAGCGCACCGTGGCGCTGGCCCCGGGCCTGCCGCACCTGGTGGGCGAGGTAGCGGCGTATTTCTTCTCGCTCAGCCTGGTGTGCATGATGGTGGGGCGCTTTCTGGGTACCTACCTCATGCGCTTCATCGCGCCCAACAAGCTGCTGGCGGCGGCCGCGCTCTGCAACATGAGTTTGTGCGTGGTGGTGGCGCAGCACGCGGGCTGGGTGTCGTTTGGGGCCCTCATTGGGCTCAACTTCTTTTTCAGCATCATGTTCCCCACCATCTACAGCCTGGGGCTCAAAGACCTGGGCCGGCACAAGCAGTTGGCTTCGTCGTTCATCGTAATGGGCGTGGTGGGGGCCGCGCTGTTTCCGCGCTTCGTGATGGGGCCGGTGGCCAATGCCAGCGTGGCCCACGCCTACTACCTGCCCATCGTCTGCTACGTGGTGGTGTTTTTGTACGGGGCCCGCTTTTACAAAACGGCCAAGGATGTGCGGTAAGCTTTAGCTTGCCAGCCAGGCGGCGGGCCCGGCAGCCACGGCGCAGCTTTTTGCGTTAAAGCCGGGAAGCAGCCGCGCGCGTAGGCGGGCGTCCGCTTCCCGGCTTTTTCATGGGGTGGGGCTTGCTTGCGTGCCCACGTTGGCCGGCGGGGGCCCGGCCGTTTTTTCCGGGGGCTTGCGTGTGGCAAGCTAAAGCTTACCCTACATTTTTTCACCCGCATGGACGCTCAGTTTCTTTTCGCTACCGGCATCGAAAACTCCAACCCCACCATCGACAACGGCCGCACCCGCGTGGATGAGATGGACAAATGCCGGCACTACCAGTTCTGGCAAAAGGATTTTGACCTGGTGCAGGAGTTGGGCATCCGGTTTTTGCGCTACGGCCCCCCTATCCACACCACCTGGCTTGGGGTGGGCAAGTACGACTGGAGCTTTGCCGACGAAACGTTTCAGGACTTGCGGCGGCGCAACATCATGCCCATCGTGGACCTGTGCCACTTTGGGGTGCCCGACTGGCTGGGCAATTTTCAGAACCTGGAGTTTGCGGCGCTCTTTGCCGACTACTGCCGGGCCTTTGCCGAGCGCTTCCCGTGGGTGCAGCTTTATACGCCCATCAACGAGATGTACATCTGCGCCGAGTTTTCGGCCTTGTATGGCTGGTGGAACGAGCAGCTGAGCAGCGATAAAGCCTTCGTGACGGCCCTCAAAAACATCGTAAAGGGCAACGTGCTGGCCATGCAGCGCATCCTGGAAGTGCGGCCCGACGCGCTCTTTATCCAGAGCGAGAGCAGCGAGTACTTCCACGCCGAAAACCCCGCTGCCATCAAGCCTGCCGAGCTGATGAATGCCAAGCGGTTCTTGTCGCTCGACCTGAATTACGGGCGGCGGGTGGACTCGGAGATGTATGAGTACCTGCTCGACAATGGCATGACCCGCGAGGAGTACCACTTCTTTTTAGGCCAGAACCTCAAGCACCAGTGCATCATGGGCAACGACTACTACCGCACCAACGAGCACCGCGTGCGGGCCGATGGCAGCACCCTGGCTTCGGGCGAGGTTTTTGGCTACCACGTCATTACCACCCAATACCACGACCGCTACCAGCTACCCGTGATGCACACCGAAACCAACCTCTGGCAGGGCCCTAACGGCGACGAGGCCGTGCTGTGGCTCTGGAAGGAGTGGGCCAACGTGCTACGCGTGCGCAACGACGGGGTGCCTATCATCGGCTTTACCTGGTACTCGCTCACCGACCAAGTGGACTGGGACACGGCCCTGCGCGAAAACCACGGCAACGTGAACCCGCTGGGTCTTTACGACCTCGACCGCAACATCCGCCCCGTGGGCACGGCCTACAAGCAGCTCATTGAGGATTGGCGGCAGGTGCTGCCCGCCCAGAGCGCCTGCCTGCAAATTCCGCTGGTGATGCCGCACGACGCCGACGAGCCCTGGGCCCTGGCCCAGCGCACCAGGGCCCGCCGCGTGCACCGCGACCCCGATACCAAGGCCATGAACGCCGCTCAGCCCGAAGTCCACTGAAGTGGACAGTTTTGAGTTAGGAGTTTTGAGTGTTGAGTTGGCACTTCTGACTTATCGTCCGCCGTCCCCAACTCAAAACCCAAAACTCCTAACTCAAAACTCACCATGCTGCGTTTCCAGGATAAAGTCGCCATCGTAACGGGCGGGGCCGCCGGCATCGGCCTGGCCATTGCCAAGCGCCTGGCCAGCGAGGGCGCCCGCCTCGTGCTGGCCGACATCAACCAGGCCGCCCTCGATGCGGCGGTGCCACAGGTGCAGCAGGCCGGCGCGCCCGCCGTGTGGGCCAGCGTGTGCAACGTGGCCGACGAAAACCAGGTAGTCGCCACCGTGCAGGGCGCGCTGGCGCAGTTCGGCCGCCTCGATGTGGTAGTGAACAACGCCGGCCTCATGCAGTTCAAGCCCCTCGAGCAGCTCACGGGCGACGACTGGAACCGCATTCTGAGCGTGGATTTGCTGGGCGCGTTTTACTTCACCAAGCAGGCTTTCCTGCACATGAAGCCGGGCGGCACGGTAGTGAACGTAGCCAGCATCCACGCCGTGGAGACGGAGGCGCTGGTAGCGCCCTACGCCGCGGCCAAAGCGGCCGTGCTCTCGCTCACGCGCTCGGCCGCCATCGAGGGCAAGCCCAAGGGCCTGCGCATCAATGCTGTGCTGCCGGGAGCCATCGACACGCCCATGCTCTGGGACAACCCCAACGTGAAATCGGGCGTGGAGAAGATTAACCCCAACGACGTGGGCAAGCCCGAGGACGTGGCCGCTACCATCGCCTACCTGGCCTCCGACGATGCGCAGTTTGTGCAGGGCGCCGAGGTGCGCGTAGATGGCGGCCGGCTCGATAACCTGTAGGCCGGGGCCGGGGGCATCCTTGCCCCGCCGCATAACCTGCAGTATAGCTCAACCGTAAGCAGGCGGAAATCATATTTCCCCCTGCTTTTATGCAAACCTCTTCTTCTCCGCTCCGCTCGGCCGCCGCCAACTGGTGGGTGTACGTGCTGGCCGGCCTCGGGCTGTTTGGGCTGGGCATCTGGGTGCTCAACAGCCCCGGCGCGGCCTTTCTGGGGCTGACGCTCTACTTCGCCGCCCTCATTCTATTTAATGGCGTGGCCAATACCATCTTCGCCGTCAGCAACCGGGCGCGCCTGCAAGGCTGGGGCTGGCTGCTGGCTCTGGGGTTGGCCGAAATCCTGTTTGGCGTGTACCTGCTGAGCCAGCCGGTAGCGGCGGCGGGCACGCTGGCGTTCGTCATCGGCTTCTGGCTGCTACTGCGCAGCGGCTCCACGGTGGCCAATGCGTTTTCGCTGCGCCGCCTGGGCTACCGCCGCTGGGGCTGGAACCTGGCGCTGGGCTTGCTGGGCGTGGTACTGGCCTTGCTGGTATTGGCTAATCCGGTTATCGGAGTAGTAGGCGTTACGACTTGGCTGGCGCTGGGGCTACTGGTGCTGGGCGTGGCCGCCGTCATGCTGGGGCTGCGGCTGCGCAGCGCGGCGTAGTGGGTGGTTTCTGGTTTCTGGTTTCTGGTTTCTGGTTTCTGGTTTCTGGTTTCTGGTTTCTGGTTTCTGGTTTCTGGTTTCTGGTTTCCAGACGCCACCTAACGAGCAACCAGAAACCAGGAACCAGAAACCCAAAAAGACAGGCAGCGCGGCAGCCTTTAGCCCGGCCCCGGTTACTTTGGCGGCATGAAGCCTCTGCTCCTCGCCGCCCTACTCCTGCCCTTCGCCGCTAGCGCCCAGGTTGAAAACCTGGTACAGTACGCCCACCCGCTGGTGGGTACCGCCCGCATGGGCCACACCTACCCTGGCGCCACGGTGCCCTTCGGGGCGGTGCAGCTCTCGCCCGATACCGATACCATCAGCTACGAGCAAAACGGGAAGTACAACCCCGACATCTACAGCTATTGCGCGGGGTATCAGTACAAAGACCCCACCATCGTGGGCTTCAGCCACACGCACTTCAGCGGCACGGGGCACTCCGATTTGGGCGATTTTCTGGTGATGCCCACCACCGGGCCGTTGCAGCTCAACCCCGGTACGGCCGACCGGCCGCTGAGCGGCTACCGCTCGGCCTACTCGCACGCCACGGAGGTGGCCGAGCCGGCCTACTACAAGGTGCGGCTGGCCGATAACGATATTCTGGCCGAGCTGACGGCCACCACCCGCGTGGGCGTGCACCAGTACACGTTTCCGCAGGCCGCCGAGTCGCACATTATCCTCGATTTGATGGCCGGGATTTACAACTACCCCGGCAAAAATACCTGGACCTTCGTGCGGGTCGAAAACGACTCGCTCGTGACCGGCTACCGCCAAACCAACGGCTGGGGCCGCACTCGCACGGTGTATTTCGCGCTCAGCTTCTCGCGCCCCTTCAAAAGCTACGGCAGCAAAAACTACGACCAGAAGCAGCCCTACCGGGGCTTCTGGGGCCGCTTCGACCAAAACCACAACTGGCCCGACCTTGCCGCCCACCAATTGCGACTGCATTTCGACTTCGGGGCGATGCAGGCTGGCGATAAAGTCAAGCTAAAAATGGCTCTCTCGCCCGTGAGCACGGCCGGCGCGCTCGCCAACCTGCGCGCCGAAGCGTCGGGCTGGAACTTCACCGACTACAAGCAGAAGGGCCAGGCGCAGTGGCAACAGGAATTGAGTAAAATCACCATCAGCTCACCGCGCCGGGTCGATAAAGAGAATTTCTACACAGCCATGTATCACGCCTTCACCGGCGTGACTACCTACCAGGACACCGACGGGCAGTACCGCGGGCTCGACCAGAACAACCACGTAGCCCAGGGTTTCACCAACTACACAACCTTCTCGCTCTGGGATACCTACCGCGCGCTGCACCCGCTCTACAACCTCGTGCAGCCCCGCCGCAACGCCGATATGGCCCAGAGTATGCTCGCCCACTTCGACCAGAGCGCCGAGCACATGCTGCCCGTGTGGAGCCACTACGCCAACGAAAACTGGTGCATGATAGGCTACCACTCGGTGCCCGTGGTGTGCGATGCCATCGTGCTCGGCAACGCCCCCTTCGACCAAAACCACGCCCTCGATGCCTGCGTGACCACCGCCCGCCAGCGCTGGTACGACGGCCTGGGCCTGTACATCGACAAGGGCTACGTGCCCGAGGATAAGAGCGGGGCCTCGGTATCGAAAACGCTGGAATACGCCTTCGACGACTACTGCATCGCGCAGGCCGCCCAGAAGCTGGGCCTAGCCGACATTGAGAAGGAGTTTCGCCAGCGCGCCCAAAACTGGCGGAACGTGTACGACGCCCGCATCGGCTTCATGCGCCCGCGCTTGGCCGACGGCTCGTTCCGCCCAAAGTTTGACGTGCTGACCACCAGCGACCCCGGATACATCGAGGGCAACGCCTGGAATTACAGCCTCTACGTGCCCCACGACCCCGCCGGCCTCATCGCCAAAATGGGCGGCAACGCCCGCTTCGTGCCGCACCTCGACTCGCTGTTCACGATGAACCTACCCGACAAGTTCTTCGCCGAAACCGAGGACATCACCCGCGACGGCATCATCGGCAACTACGTGCACGGCAACGAGCCTGCCCACCACGCCGCCTACCTCTACAACTGGACCGACCAGCCCTACAAAACCCAGCCCCGCATCCGCATGATACTGAACAAGATGTATCATCAGGGCCCCGACGGCCTCGGCGGCAACGACGACTGCGGCCAGATGTCGGCTTGGTACATCTTCTCGGCGCTGGGCTTCTACCCCGTGGCCCCCGCCTCGGGCGAGTACGCCCTGGGTAGCCCGGCCGTGCACGGCGCTACGGTGCAGGTTGGCGAAGGTAAGACATTTGTAATCACCGTTAAAAACCAGAGTGATAAGAACGTCTACGTGCAGTCGGCCCGCCTGAATGGCAAGCTGCTGGCGAGGCCCTTTCTGCCGGTGCAGGCGGTGCGGCAGGGCGGCACGCTGGAGTTTGTGATGGGGAGCCGGCCGGCGAAAAAGTAGGGCTACCTTAGCTTTCAGGCATCATTTCCCAGCATGAAAAGGCTCCTGTATCTACTCATTTACGTAGTGGTGTTGGTAGTTGCCATACTCAACTATCCCGCTGAGATGAAGCGCAAACGATTGGCTAGCGCGCTGGCTACTGGCCATTTAGCGGCTCTTCCCGCGCAGGCACACCACATTGAGGCAGCTACCGAGGGCAATTTATTCGCTCGTAGCTACTGGGTTACGTTCACGGCATCAGATGCCGACATTCAGCGATGGCTACTGAAATCCCCCGCACTGGCCGCAACCAAACCGACTCGCTGCTCCCAGCCAATGTTATTTGGCGAACAGCCGTCCTGGTTTCAGCCAGCAGGTATTCGGCGGGGGCTACTCTACCAGATTCCACAAGACGAAAATGCTGATTACGGCACCGTCTGGATTGACGAAGAAACCCAGGTTGTTTACATCAAGACCTCTCACAGTTAGGCAACAACCCAACTTATATGTCTCCTGCTGAACCAATCCAGCCTGCCGCCCCGCCCCTGTCGCTCGTCTCCTTCAACGACCTCGAAGACAAGCTATTCGGCGCTCCTGGCACCCCGGAGCGTACCAAATACGAAGACCGGATAACGCTGGGGCTGTTGCCGAAGTCCATCCGCGAGTACCGCCTGCGCCACCACCTCACCCAGGACGAGCTAGGCCAGCGCCTCGGCGTGCAAAAATCCTAAATCAGCAAGCTCGAACGCAACCCGTCCAACGTGACGCTCGCCACCCTGCGCCGCGTGTTTGAGGCCCTCAACATGCGCGTGCAGCTCGTGCTAACACCTACCCCGTCCCAAGCGTAGCGCCGCCCACCTTTCAAGCCAGAAGCCTCAGTTAGTCGCTGAGGCTTCTTTGGTTATCCTGGCAACCCTGCCACCGGCTATTGCGCTGGTTGCGATGGCTATTCTTCGTCGGGCTCGCGCGGCTGCACCTCGCCGCTTTTGGCGGTCTTGAAAAAGACGAAACCCTGGCCGGTGGCTCGGTCAGGGCTTCAAAGAAGCAGGTGTGTAGAACACCTATCTTCTCCCTCGTATGAGAAATCAGCGTGTGCTAAACCTACTACGGCTTCGTCCGGCACCCGCGGCTGCACCTCGCCGCTTTTGATGCGGGCCACCACACTGGCAACCGATTCATCGTAGGCTTTTTTGGTCGGGAAAGCTGCTTGCCAGGCTGGCTTGCGAACGGGTCGTGCTTTCGGTGACGCGGCTTGGCCGGCAGGCTGGGCAGGCGTTTTGACTGTAGACATAGCTAAGACCAGTTAGTTAGCGAATAATTGCCGGTAAATCTGCTTTTTGCTAAGGTAGCAAGTTACTGCCACACAACGAGCCGGGCGGCCGTCCAGTTCGGGCACCAGGTACACATACGTTTCATACACGCGCCCGGCCCGGCCAGTGAGAAAAACGTGGTAATACGGGCGCGGGTCACTGCTGACCGGAATAACGTAACGCGCCCGCCGCAACAACTGCGCTACCGTGCGGTGGTCGAGCCTCTGATGCACCCCGCCAGCCAGGTCGGCCACGTAGTTTTCCAAAACGTGCTGCGCGGCCTGCGTCGTCCAATAGATTTCGTAGCGTTGGCCTTGGTGCGTAACATACGTGTTCAGGTGCATCGGGCAAAAGTAGGTGTACGCTCATAAGGTGCAGCTTCTCAGTTATACTTGTATACTTGCAGCCATGAACCCCGACCAAACGCCCGCCCACCTGCCCGCCACCACCACCCTACTCCACCGTGCATAAGGAACGATTGGGCTCTGATTAAAAATCTTCTTTAGCAACTAAGACAAAGTCCTTTTATGAATCAATTTGAAATACTTGAAAGCTTTAAAGCTTCTATAGACCTTACCCAAGACACACTCAAAACATCGTGGGAGGAAAACTCATTACTGGAATTCAAAAAAAGCCTACATACTAAATCTGATGAAATTGACAAACAATACTTAACTACAATATCGGGCTTAGCCAATAACAAGGGCGGATTAATGATATTTGGCATTGAAAACAACACACGAGAAATAATAGGCATTAAATCTACTCAAGAAAACCTAGATAACAAATACTTTTCATCAGCAATACGCCAAGGACTTGATGGAAATTTAGACTATTTCTTCTTCACAGGAAAGATATTATCTAAAGTAGTAGGTTTTTTGTATGTATCTGAAGCTACAAGTAAGCCAGTTATAGTAAAGATAAATTCTAGTGATTTGGTGAGAGGTGAGATATACTTTCGTTATTCAGCTCAGACAGCAAGAATTGAGGCTGCTGACTTGCGCATGATAATCAGTGAAGAAATTCAGAAAAGGTTAACTGCTACTATGGATTCGATGTATAGAATAGCTAAAATAGGACCGGAAAAAGTTGCTCTTTTGAACACAGAAAATGGAGAAGTAGAACTTGATACTAATACAAACGCAAAACTTATCCTAAGCCCTGAAACGTTAAAAAGTTTAAATATAATTAGAGAGGGGAAACTTATTGATGCAGAAGGCGCACCGGCTTATACGCTCAAGGGTGAAATAGAATTTGAGCTTGAAGAATCTGAAAAATTTATTGAAGTACCTGTTCCTACTTTAACTAAAGAAACATAAATCTATAAGTCCTTCTTCAGCGGAACCTGTGACCATCCTGAGATGATGCTAGAGCAGATATTATTGCATCAAAGCCAATATGCCCCTGCATTTTTCTTTATAAGTACTGCTAGCATGACCGTTAGCCAAGCCATTCAATTTATTCAGAAAATAGAAGGCAAAGAAATTTCTAAGACTACGAAAACAAGTTTATTAGTCAGGTTAAAAAGCCCTCAAAGTCATCAGCTTGGAACTCTTCTTACTAATATCAAACATCATTACCAAGATGGAGAGGATTTTGATAGATTAGTCAAGGAAGTTAAGAACGCCCTTCACTTGACCGCAAAAAATGTTGAACAAAAGATAGCTAGAACTATCTTATTCAATACCTTATTGAGAACAACTCCTATTTCAGCAGAAGTTTACAATTTATATTTAACTCAAATTTTAGAAGCTTTATCAAATCTATCTAAACCATTTATCCTCAAGAACAAGGACTTTGTAATTTCTGAAGCAGCAAAAGCATTTGACTCTGATAGAGACACTAGACAAAGTTCATTGCTCAGAAAAGTCATATCCAATATTGATATCGCTTTATATTACTCAATTGAAGCTTCTTCCATAGCTGAAGCTTCAAGTAAGTAGGATAATACTTCTAGGAGTACTCACCACAACGAGGAAAACCTGGTGCTCATCACCGGCGATGCCGAGCTGGCCCGGCACTTTCTGCGCGAGTTTGCCCGCCTCACCGGGCAGCCCGAGGCCCCCGCCGCCGACCCCACCGTGCAGCGCGTGCTCAAGCGCCTGGCCGTCATTCAGTCGCTGCTGACGCTGCACGAAACCGAAGACCTGCCCAAGCACCTCGACCGCCTCGCCGCCGAGCCCCTCCCCGACCGCGCCTGGCCGCCGTGCTCGCCGCCCTGCGCGCCCACCGCTACGCCGAGGCCACCGCACTGCTGCACGCCTTCGTGGCCGCCCACGCCCAGGTGCGCGTGTGGGAAAACCCGCAGCTGGCCGCCTTTCAGCTCGAAATCCGCCGCCTCGAAGCCGAGCTGCTAGCCCTGGAAGCCGAGCGCGCCGAGGCCGGCCGCCTGCTCACGGCCTTTGAGCTCTGGCACCAGCGCGAGCTGGGCGAGCTGCTGCAAGAGGTGCTGGCCCTGCGCCGCGATGCAGCCCGCCACCAGCGCCACGCCTCGGCCTATGCCGAAAGCGAGTACCAGCGCGCCCAGCAGCGCTACCAGCAGCAGGCCCACGCCCACGAGCAGGCCCAGGCCACGGCCGCCCACACCTTCGCCCTCGACGACGCCGGTCGCGCCACCCTCAAAAAGCTCTACCGCGAAGCCGCCCAGCTCTGCCACCCCGACCGCGTGGCCGACGCCCAAAAGGCCGCCGCCACCACCGCGTTTCAGCAGGTGCTCAGCGCCTACCAGCGCCAGGACGCGGCCGCCCTCCAGGCCCAGCTGCTCGATTTACGGCGCGGCTTCTTCGCACCCGAAGCCGCCCCCAGCTCGCTGGCGCGGCTGCAAGCCCGCCGCGATGCCCTGACCGCCACCCACGCCGCCCTGCTGCGCGAGCTCGCCGAATTGCGCGCCAGCGAGGCGCTGGCCCTCGCCCAGGCCGATGAGGCCGCGCGCGCCCACTACCTGGCCACCAACCGCGCCGCCCTGCTGACCGAGCGCGCCCGCCTGCAAGCGCAGTTGGCATAACTAGCGCCGCAAACAGTGGCAGCGCCGCAGTAGCAGCACGCCGTAGCGCGAACTTTGTAGTTCGCGTC
>NZ_DASTEP010000208.1:0-18018 GCF_035709525.1 Hymenobacter sp.
CTGTCATGCTGAGCGTAGCGAAGCATCTCCACCGCCTCGTTGCACGGTTTGGAAGAAGCGATAGAGATGCTTCGCTGCGCTCAGCATGACAGTACCAGCCACTCATCCACTCATCCACTCATCCAAAAACCTGCTCATCCAAAAGCCTACTTCACCCGCAAGCTCAGCAGCGTAATGTCGTCGGCGAACTTTGAGCCGTGGGTGTTGAAGCGGCGGATGTCGTGCAGCAGTTCCTGGTGCAGGCGCGTGAGGGGCAGGTAGCAGTTGCGCACAAGCAGGTCGAGCACGCCTTCTTCGCCGTACTCGTTGTGCTGGTCGTCAAACACTTCGGTGAGGCCGTCGGTGTAGGCGAACAACAGCGAGTGGGGCGGCACCCGCACCAGGCCCACTTTCAGCGCGGGCAGCTCGGGCATGATGCCGAGCATAAACGTGCCCTCGTGCAGGCGCTGCACCGGGCCGCAGTTGGGCAGCAGCAGCGGGTCGTTGTGGCCGGCATTTACATACTCCAGCACCTGCGTGGCGGGGTTGTAGAGCCCCAGGAAAGCCGTGATGAATTTCTCGCCGCCTGCGTTGGTAAATATCAGGTGGTTAAGCTCGTGCACGATATTTTCGAGCGGAATATTCTGGCGCAGCAGCGTGCGCAGGCCGGCCTGAAAGTTCGACATCAGCAGCGAGGCCGGCACGCCCTTGCCGCTCACATCGGCCACGCACACCAGCAGGCGGCCGTCGGCCAGCGTCACCACGTCGTAGTAGTCGCCGCCTATCTCGGTGTGGGGCAGGTAGGTAGCCTGCACGGCGTAGGTGGCATTGTTGGGCAGCGACTGCGGAAACAGCAGCTGCTGCACCTGCTGGGCAATCTCGATTTCGCGGCGCACGGCGGCCTCGGCCACCATCGAGGCCTCGCGCTGCCGGGCCAGGCGGCGGTTGGCCACGGCCCCGAGCAGGATGTTGCTCAGCGTTTCGAGAAAGCCCAGCGCCTCGCTGACCTCATAGCCCGCCTGGGCCGTGCCAATGAATACGTAGGCCTGCACCGTTTCGCGCTGGCGCACGGGCAGCAGCAGCTCAAAATCCTGCCAGTCGTCCGACAGCCGCAGCTCTTCCACCGCGCAGGGCTCCGTCTGGCAGGGCTCGGGCAGGGCGGCGGGCGCAAACAGCGAGCCCAGCCGCAGGCCAGACCCAAAGCCTACTTTAAGCCGGAACTGCCTTTCCTCCAGCACGTACAGCGCCAGCTGGCGCACGCCCAGCTGCCCGATGAGGGTAAACTGATAAATCTTGTAGAGGGCGGCCTCATTGGCATCCTGCGTAATGGCCTGGGTGATTTCCAGTAGCGCCTGTAGCTCGCGCTCCTTAAAAAAGAGCCGCCGTTCGAGGCTGGCCAGTGCGGCAGTTTGCGGCATAAAACGGGGAAGAAACTGAAAATCGGCGGCGGACGGGGCGAAGCTACTTGCGCTAGCCAGAAAACACTAAACTATCCGCTCAAAATACCAAACAAAGCTACAACGCGGCAGCCCGCCAACTTATGTTAGCTGCGTTTTGGGGTCGAAGGCGTCGCGCAGGCCGTTGCCCAGCACGTTGAAGCTCAGCACCAGCAGGCTGATGGCCAAGCCCGGCAGCAGCGTAAGCCACAGCCCGGCCTGGGTGCCGAGCAGGTCGTAGCCCTCCTTCACCATCAGGCCCCAGCTCGGGGCCGGCGGCTGCACGCCCAGGCCCAGAAAGCTCAGGCCGGCTTCGAGCAGGATGGCGGCGGCAAAATTACTGGTAGCCAGCACAATGAGCGGCCCGCGCAGGTTGGGCAGCAGGTGCGCGAAAATGAGCCGGCCCGTGGGCAAGCCCAGCACCCGCCCCGCCTCGATGAAGGTGGCCGAGCGCAGCCCCAGCACCTGCCCGCGCACCACCCGCGCCACATCCACCCACATCGTCAGGCCCACAGCTACGAAGCTGACCCACACACCCTTGCTATCCAAGGCCAGCGAAATGGCAATCACCAGCATAATGCCCGGAATGCTCCACACCACGGTCATCAGCCCCAGCAGCAAGCTGTCTATCCAGCCGCCGAAGTAGCCGGCCAGCGCCCCCACTACCACGCCCAGCACCAGCGAAATCAGCACCGCTACCAGCCCAATGCCCAGCGAGATGCGCGTGCCCAGCAGCAAGCGGCTTAGCTCGTCGCGCCCGGCCTTGTCGGTGCCTAGCCAGTAGCGGCGGGTGAGTGGATGAGTGGATGAGTGGATAAGCGAAGTATTGGTACTCGCTACCTCGTCTTTGAGCTGCGGGGGCTGGCCGTGCAGCCATACTTGCAGCATGTTGGCGCGCGGCAGGGCGTTGGGGTCGGGCACCTGCCGGATGGTGGCCACGAAGCCCGGCGGCTGCTTTTGCAGCTGCACCAAGCCATTGTTGGCGTTGGGCGAAGGGTCGGGCAAAATCCAGTAGCCCAGCAGCGCCACCAGCGCGCACAGCCCGATAAAGACCAGCCCGGCCACGGCGGGGCGGTTGGCCCACAGGCGCTGGCGCACGTAGTAGCCCGGCGTGCGGGCCGGGGCGGGCGGCACCACCACGGCCGTATCGGGCGCGGCGGGCAGGGCGGCGGGCGCGGCTGCCACGGGGCTAGCGGGTGTTGTGTTGCAGCAGGCCTTCCTTCGAGGCCAGGTAGCTGGCATCCTGGCTTAGCGCCCCAAACGAGGTAGGCTCGTAGGCCAGCTCGGTGTCGGGGTCGGGCCAGTAGTAGCGCACCAGGCCCTGCTCGAGCAGGCGGCCCAGCTGGGCTTGCAGCTCGGCGGCGGGCAGGTTGGTTTTTTCCAGCAAAATCCGGAAAGGGGTTACGAAATACAGCTCGTCGAGCAAGTCAAATTCGGCGTCGGTCATGGAAAGCAAAGCTAGGCGCAGGCCAGGCGGGCAAAGGTAGCGGCAGCGGTGCCTTGGGGCGCCGGCCGCCCCTGCAAGTATAGCCCGGCGGCGGCACACGCCCCCGCCGGGGGCTGCGCGCGCAGAGTGGCACGGTCATGGCTTAGCAGGCGCTTTGGCCGAAAGCACACACCAGCTTTTTTGCGAAAAAATCAACTTATTCCGGCTATTGATTGGCTTATTCCCAGACAACGGCTAGCTCCTGGCTAGGCAGCAGTAAGCTACTCATTTATTGGCCTTAAATTGCATCATGAAGTGCCTGTTGAGTTATATCTTTTTCGTTGAAATCCTGCTCTTTTTACCTTGCGCCGCCGCCCGGCCCGCCAGCCTGCCCCACGCTGCGCATGGGCCGCTGGCCGCGCCATTATTGCCGGCAGCGGCTCGCTCCGAAGCGCTGGCCTTAGCCGCCGCCCCGGCTGCCCCACACGGCCAGCAGCGCCCACAAGCGCCGGCCACCCCGCGCCTGGCCCCGGCCGCCGAGGCCGCGGCCGAAACCACGCGCCTGGCTTCGGCCGCGCGCGCCACCACCAGCCAGCACCTGGCGCTGCAAGCCGCCTACCAGCAGCAGCGCCAGGTGCTGCTGCAAACCCAGGCGCGCCTGCGCACCGCCGAGCAAAGCCGCTCCCAGGCTTGGCTGGCCGTGGCCGGGCTCGCGGCCGGGCTGCTGCTCACGCTGGCCCTGAGCTGGTGGGCCCGCCGCCAACTGCGCCAGCGCGCCGCGCGTGAGGCGCAGCTGCGCACGCGCCTCGCCACCGACCTGCAAGCCGAAGTAGGCACGCTGCTGACCCGCGTGAGCCAGCAGGCCAACCAGCTCAGCCAGCGGCAGCCAGCGCCCAACCCCGCCCTCGACCGCCTGCTGGGCAGCAGCCAGGCCGCCGCCCACACTGTGCGCGACCTGGCCTGGGGCATCGATGCGCAGGCCGACAACACCGTGGGCGCGCTGCTGGAGCGTATGCGCAGCCACCTCGCCCACACCGCCGGCGCCGCCGGGCTGCAAACCGAACTGCAGGCCGATGGCCTCTACAGCACCCTGCGCCTGCCCGCCGAGCTGCGCCAGTACCTCTACTTTATTTTTAAGGAGGCCGTGGCCAACGTACTTCAGCACGCGGCCCGCCCGACCAGGATAGTCGTGACGCTGACCCACTACTCGGTGGCCAATGCCCTGATGCTCGGCATCGAAGACGACGGCCAGCCCACCACGGCCCCCGCCCGCGACGGCGCGGGCCTGCACCTGATGCACGAGCGCGCCCGCGCCCTGCAAGGCCGCCTCGAAGTAGGCCGCCAGCCACGGGGCGGCTTCCGGGTATGGCTCCAGGTTCCTTTTTAAAGCACTGCTGTAAGCAGTAGCCAGGGGCGGGTGGGCGGCGGAGAGGCCGGCTGCCCGCCCCGCTTGGTATACGCCCCGCCGCGTGCGCGGCCGGCTCTGCCTACTTAACCCAAGTTGCAACCTAGCCCCAGCGGGGCGACCCGTCGGTAGTAATCGCTAGCAGGAAAGTGATTAAAGCCCCGTAGGGGCGACCCAACCAGGCGTTTGGGTCGCCCCTACGGGGCTTTAATATGCCCAGGTAAGCAAGTTGCTACCGACGGGTCGCCCCGCTGGGGCTAGGTTGCAACTTGGGTTACTCATATACCACGCAGAGGTAGTCCGCGTGGCTGGTTATTTCTGCGAGGCGCTAGCTACTCCGGGTGCTAGGGTAGCCGCCGCTTTGTGGCTACTCTGGCGCAGCTCCCGGGTCGGCCTTGCCGATTCAATATTTATCGGCTCAACGCACCTGCCGGCCTTTCCAGCGGTAGCCCTGGGCGCGCTGCCCGGCCAGGCCCACGGCCAGCGCGTAGGGCGCGTACAGCAGCTGCAAGGGCAGCAGCCAGGCCAGCCACCGCCGCCGTTGCAGCAGCCGCAGCAAGGGGGCCAGCAGCCAGGCATCGGCCCCGAGCTTGAGCGCCCAGCTAGCCGCTACCCACGGCCGGAGCGCGGGCCAGCAGCCAGCCAGCAGCCCTACGAACAAACTTACGTTGGCCCCCAGCACCAGCAGGGCCAGCTGGCGCGGGGCGGCCGTGCGGTAGTGCGGGTACTTGCTGGCCCAGCGCACCCGCTGCCGCAACAGCGCCCGCAGCGTGGCCGGCGCGGGCGTGTCGACCACGGCGCGGGCATCGGCCAGGAAGCGCACGCCGGCCGGGTAGCGCTGGTGCATTTTGTGCAGCAAAAACTCGTCGTCGCCGCTGGCCAGGCCGGCATTGTCGGCGTAGCCGCCCACTTCGTGGAAGGTAGCGCGCCGAAAAGCCAGGTTGGCCCCGTTGCACATGGTAGGGCGGCCGCGCGCGATGCACGCGCCGCCCACGCCCACCAGCCCGGCAAACTCCAGCCCCAGCAGCCCATCAAACCAGGCCCCGCCCGGCGTGAGCCGCACCGGCCCGCTGACGAAGTGGAGGAGCGGATGAGTGGAAGAGAGGAGGAGGTCAGCGTAGGCTTGCAGCCAGCTGGGGCCGGGGCGGCAGTCGGCGTCGGTGCACACTACCCAGGGGGCGCGGGCCTGCGCCTCGGCGGCGGCCAGGGCCGCTTTTTTGCCGGTGGCGCCGGGCGGCAGGGCCACGAGGTGCAGGGCGAAAGGCGTGGTTTCGGCGGCGGCTACCAGCGCGGTGGTACCGTCGGCCGAGTGGTCGTCGGCGATTAAAACCTCAAAAAGTGCCGCAGGCAGGGTCTGCAGGCGCAGCGCTTCGAGCAGTTGCGGCAGCGCGGCGGCCTCGTCGCGGGCGGCGATGAGCACGGAAAAAAGCGGTGCGAAAGAGTCTTGAGTTAGGAGTTTTGAATTTTGAATCAAATTATCTTTTTCATCGTCATCACTCAAAACTCTATCGCCCGGCTTCTCCTCGCCACGGGAGCGGGGGCCGGGGGGTAAGGTCGGCGCGCTCCGCAGCCACCCCCACACCGCCGCGTAGAGCGCGGGCACCACCAGCAGTAAAGCCCCGACTACGTGCATACTAGCGTTGGTTTTTGGCTTCGCGCAGCACCCGCAGGCCGGGCAGCCACAGCAGCCCCAGCGCACTGGGCAGCGCGATATTGATAACCCACAAGCTGAGGCTAGCGCTGAGCACCGGCAGCGCCGGCTGCCCCAGCAGCCCAAACAGGTGCGTGGCCGACAGCTCGCGCACGCCTACGTCGGCCAGGGCATTGAGCGAGGGCACCAGCGACTTGAACAAAAACGTGCCCGCCACCGCCGCCAGCCCCGGCCCCAGCGCCGCCCGCGTGCCGTAGGCGTGCAGCAGCAGCAAAAACTGCGCGCAAAACACCGCGTAGCGCAGCCCCGAAAGGCCCAGCACCGCGTGCAGCGCCCCCGCCGGATAAGTGGGCATAATGGCCAGGTAGCGCCGAAACCGCCGCAGCGGCTTCACCAAAACCAGCAACGCCAGCAGCAGCCGCGAGCGGTAGAGCGGCAGCAACGCCAGTGCCCCGCCCAGCCCAAAGGCCAACGCTACCCCCACCTGCGCGGCCGGGTAGCCCGCCAGGTAAAAATTCCAGATGAAATACAGCAGCCCCGCCCCGCCCGCCAGCACGGTGGCCACCAGCTGCGCGTAGCGCCCCAAAAACACGGCCCCCACCGCATCGAGCCGCCGCCGGGCGTGCAGCTCCAGGATGCGGGCAGCGTAGTCGCCCACCCGGTTGGGGGTGGCAAAGCCCAGCGTGAGGCCCACCAGCACGGCCCGCAGGCTGCGGCCGTAGCTGTGGCGCGGCTCGAGGTGGCGGGCCAGGCGCTGCCACTTCCAGGCCTCGAGGCCCCAGTTGAGGGGCACCAGGGCCAGGGCGGCCAGCACCGGGCCGCGCCCGGCCCCGCTGAGGGTGGCCGCCACCAGTTGCCGCCAGGCCGCCGCCGTGTCGGGCGCCGCAAATACGGAGTGGTACAGCAGCCCCAGCGTCAGCAGGGTAATGCCGATTTTGGCCAGCGTTACCCAGGCGTTGCCGCCGCCGGGGGGGCGGCGCGGGCCTTCGGGGGCGTAACTTTGGGAGAGATGCCCGTTTCCCGCCTCCTCCCCCCCGCCCCCGTGCAGCGGCTGCCCCCGGCCGAAAAGGTCATTATGGGCGTCGACCCCGGCACCCAGATTATGGGCTACGCCGTCATTGAAGTGCGCGGGCAGCACGTGCGGGTGCTGCAATACGACGTTATCAATATGAAGGCGCTGGGCTCGAACCATGCCGTAAAGCTAAAGCGGATTTTTACGCGCATGTTGGAGCTCATCGAGGAGTTTTTGCCCGACGAGCTGGCTATCGAGGCCCCGTTCTACGGCGTCAACGTGCAGAGTATGCTCAAGCTGGGCCGGGCGCAGGGCGTGGCCATCGCGGCGTGCCTCTCGCGCGATATTCCCTACGTCGAGTACGCCCCCACCAAGGTCAAGCAGGCCGTTACGGGCTCGGGCTCGGCCGATAAAGAGCAGGTAGCCCGCATGCTGCGCCAAACCCTGGAGCTGCCGCCCATCGAGGAAGCACCCAAGTTTCTGGACGCGACCGATGCCTTGGCCGTGGCCTTGTGCCACCACTACCAGCAAGGCAACAACGTGAAGGCCGGCGCCAAAAGCTGGGGTAAGTTTTTGGAAGACAACCCCGGCCGCGCCCTCGGCACCACCGCCCCGGCCAAGAAGGCCACCCGCCCCAAGCCGGCGTAGCCCGGCGCGCTTTTTCATGTGGATTACCCTTTTTTATACCTGCCACTCACGCGGCGGGCGGGCTTTTGGCCGGGCTTTCGCTACGCTGGCGGGCGCATTCGGCCAGTAAAGCGGCGGGTTGAAAGAGTTTACCCAAGCCCCGCCGCCCGCGCCGCTACTTTTGTTACCGTTAAGTTATCAGCCTCTTCCGCTACGGGCTTTCAGCCCCACTAAATACCTTGTTAATTAAGATGTTCAGCCACCACCTTTCTCTTGCTCTCGCCGCGGCCGGCACCCTGCTGGCCAGCCCCGCCCATGCCGAGGCCGGCCCCGCCCCGGCCGTAGCCACGCCGGCCGCCACCGTGGCTGCGCCGCGCACCATCGTGCTGGCGGGCACCATTATGGGGCCGCAGGGCCAGCCCTGCGCCGGAGCTTGCGTATTTCCGACTTTCAACCCCCGCCTCATTGCCGTGACCGACGCGGCGGGTAATTTTCGCCTGCTGGTGCCCGCCCCCGACGGCCCGCTCTACGTGCAGGCCGACTACGTGGGCCTGGGCAGCCGCCGCGTGGCGGTCGATGCGCAGCACCCGCAGCCGATACGCATCGCGCTGGGCGAGTAGTCCGCCCGTCCAGCCTGGCCGCCCGCGCGCCTTTTCTCCATTCAGGGGAAGGGGCGCGCGAACTTGCGTAAGCCGGGCAATGCAGCACCTGGGCGCCTGGTGGCGTCTTTACAACGTTAGTATCCAGCTTACTTTATTACGCTATTGATTAATGACTACCTCTTCCGCCACGGTCGCCCCCGAAAACACGCCCGAACAAACTGAGCTGGCGGCCCTGCGCCGCCAAGTGGCCGAGCTACAGCTCCTGGCCAGCCTGCCCGAAAACAACCCCCACCCCATCGTGCGCCTTAGCGCGCAGGGCGAGCTGTTTTACATCAACCCGGCCGCCCGCGTGCTCGGCGAAAGCCTGACTCCTGCCGAGCGCACGGTTGCCCGCGAGCAGCTGCGCAATGCCCTCCACGCCAGCCGCGACCTGCCCGAGGTGCGGGTGGGCGCGCGCTACTTTCAGGTGAGCACGCGAGTGGATATTTTGCCCGCCGGCAGCATCACGTTTTTCATCAATGAAACGACCGGCCGCGTGCTGGCCGAGCAGCTGCTGGCCGAGCAGCAGGAGTTTATCAGCGAGATTCTGGCCACGATGCCCAACCTCGTCTTTGTGCGCGACGCCACGGGCAACCTGGTTTTTGAAAACCAGGCCACTACCGACCTGCGCCGCCTCAGCGGCTACATGCACCCCACCAAGGCCCAGCCCGCTACTCCTACGCAGGAGCAGGAGCGCGCCAGCTACCACGCCAACGACGCGCACGTGCTGGCCACCGGCGAGCCCAGTGCCGTCGAAAGCTCGGTAACGCTGGCCTCGGGCGAGCAGCGCTGCTACTACACCGTGCGGCGGCTACTCACCCGCACCGATGGCACCCGCCAGGTGCTGTGCGTGAGCACCGACATCACGGACCGCCTGCTGGCCGAGCGCCAGCTAACCCAGGCCAAGCAGGCGGCCGAGGCCGCCGTGCTGGCCCGCGAAAACTTTCTGGCCAACATGAGCCACGAAATGCGGACGCCCCTCAACGGCGTGCTGGGCATGACGGCCCACCTGGCCAAAACCGCGCTCGACGCCCGCCAGCAGGAGTTTGTGCGCACCATCCGGCACTCGGGCCAGCACCTGCTGGGCGTTATCAACGACGTGCTCGACATGGCCAAAATCACCTCCGGCAAGCTGGAGCTGGAGGAAAAGGCCTTCAACCTCTGCGACTCGATGGGCGAGGCGCTGCGCCCGTTTGTGGCGCTGGCCCAGGAAAAGGGCATTCACTTTGCGGGCACGCCGCTGCGCACTACCTGCGCCTACCCCTGGGTACTGGGCGACTCGCTGCGCCTCAATCAGATTCTTATCAATCTGGTTTCTAACGCCATCAAGTTCACGGCACCGAGCGGGCGGGTGGTCGTCATCGGCGAGCAGCTCGCCGAAACCGACGCTACTCTCACGGTGCGCTTTAGCGTGCAAGACACGGGCATCGGCATCGCGGCCGATAAGCAAGAGGTTATTTTTGAAGGCTTCACCCAGGCCTATGCCGACACAGCCCGCGTGTTTGGGGGTACGGGGCTGGGGCTCAGCATTTCGCGGGCGCTGGTCGCGCAGCTCGGGGGCACGCTCACGCTGTGCAGTGAGGCGGGCCAGGGCAGCACCTTTGCCTTTACCCTGACCCTGCCCAAGGCCCCGGCCCCGGTGGTGGCCGCCCCCCTCGATGCCTACGACACCGGGGCACTAGTGGGCCGCCGCGTGCTGGTGGTGGAGGACAACGAGATAAACCGCACCGTGGCCCGGCTGCTACTCGAGGGCTGGGGCATGGAGGTAGATGAGGCCGAAGACGGCACGGCCGGCGTGGCCCGCGTGCGCTACGAAGCCCCCTACGACGCCGTGCTGATGGACATTCAGATGCCCGGCCTCAACGGCCTCGATGCCACGGCGGCCATTCGGGCGCTGGCCGACCCGCTGCGGGCGCACACGCCCATTATCGCGCTCACGGCCAATGCGTTTCACTCGGACCGCGACCGCTACCTGGCCGCTGGCATGGATGCCTGCCTGGCCAAGCCCTTCGAGGAGGAAGCCGTGTACCAGACGCTGGTGAGCCTGCTGCTGCCCGCCGCCCCGGCCTACGACCTCACCAAGCTGCGTACCCTGGCGCGGGGCCGCGAAGAGTTTGTGGTCAAGATTATCCGCTCCTTTCTCCAGAACATGCCCGCCAGCCTTGCCGAGCTGGCCCGCCTCGCCGCCGCCGGCCAGTGGGAAGCCGCCGCCAAAACCGTGCACCACATCAAGCCCAGCCTGGAGTCGCTGGGCATTCAGGAGGTAAGCGAGGCCGTGCAGCTGCTCGAAAAAGCCACCCCGACTACCCACGCCCAGTTGCCCGCCGCCGCCGCCCAGCTCACCGCGCAGGTGCAACGGGCACTGCACCTGCTACCGAAAGAGCTGAGTGGAGAGTGAGCGGGGGTAGGTACTAGGTTTTAGGTGTTGGGTGTTGGGTGTTGGGGCTGTACAGCTACGACTAACAATGCCTAACACCTAAAACTCAACACCTAACACCTAACACCAAATACCCAACACCTAACCCCTACCCGCGCCGCTACAAGCTGCGGAGGTTTTTCAAAAATTCTTCCTGGTACGACTTGCCCACCGGCACTTCATAAGGGCCGAGTTTGAGCATGTAGTCTTCCACGGCCTCAATGCGTTGCATGTTCACGATGTAGGAGCGGTGCACGCGCAGAAAGTGGTCGAAGGGTAGCCGCTCGGCCAGGCTTTTGAGGGTGAGATACACGATGTGCTTTTGGGTGGGCGTCACGAGCACCGAGTAGGTCGAGAGCGCCTCGATGTAGAGCACGTCGTTGAAATCGACCCGGATGGTGCGGGTGCCGACTTTCACGAACAGGTCCGTCTTGGCGTCGGCCTTGGCTTTAGCCGGAGCAGGCACGGGCGCGCTGGCGGCCGGGGCGGGGCGCGCGGCCAGCACCCGCGCAATGGCCTGGCTGAAGCGCGAAAACTCGACCGGTTTCACCAGGTAGTCAACGGCTTGCAGCTCGAAGGCAGCCACCGCGAAGCTGCGGTGCGTGGTCACGAGCACTACGGCGGGCGCGGGCGCGGGCAGTAGCTTCACCAGCTCGAGGCCGCTGAGGTTAGGCATTTCCACGTCGAGCAGCAGCAAATCGCACTGCCCGCCCTGCCGAAAAAAGTGCAGCGCCTCGACCCCGCCCGGCAGCGAGGCCACCAGCGTAAGCTCGGGCGTGAGGTCGACCAGGTGCTCCAGGGTAAGCCGGTTTATTTCGTTATCGTCAACAATAACACAGGTTAGCGTGGGCGTATCGGACATAGTATCAAACAGGATTGGCGGCGGCCGCCCAGCGCGCGTAAGGCCGGCTACCGGGGCAGGCGATAAGATTGAAACGCTAAAAATAACGCGCAGCGCTGCCTTTCTACGAAAACGGGCGGCGGGCGCGGCCCACCGCCCGCCCAAGCTGACTTCTGGCGCGGCGAAGCTGGCTAGCCGCTGGCTTACAGCACTATTTCGCCGCGCAGGAAGGTAACGGCGTAGCCGCCGATGTCGACGCGGCTGCCGCGCAGGCGGCACCACAGCTCGCCGCCCCGCGCCGATTCCTGGCGGGCAAACAGCTCGGTTTTGCCCAGCTTTTCGGCCCAGAACGGGATGAGCGTGCTGTGCGCCGAGCCCGTGACGGGGTCTTCGGGCACGCCCACCTCGGGGGCAAAAAAGCGCGATACAAAATCGACACCCGCGCCGCCCGGCGCGGTGGCTATCAGCCCGATATAGCCCAGGTCGGCCAGCGCCGCGAAGTCGGGCCGTAGCGCCAGCACCTCATAGGCGGTGGCAAACTCGACCACCAAATCGCGCGAGGCGAGCACGGCCAGCGGCGCGGCCGCGCCTGGCCCCAGCGAAGGCAGCAGCGCCGCCGGGTACTGCGCCACGGCCAGCGGCTGCGGCGGCCGGCTCGGAAAATCGAGCACCAGGCGGCCGTCGGCCTCGCGGCGCACGCGCAGCGGGCCGCTCTGGCTTTGGAAAATTATTTCGGGCTTGGCGAAGCCACGCTCGGTGTACAGCACGTGGGCGGTAGCCAGCGTGGCGTGGCCGCAGAGGTCGATTTCGAAAGTGGGCGTAAACCAGCGCAGGTGAAAATCGGCCTCGTCTGCTTCGGATAAGGGCACGAAAAAGGCAGTTTCGGCCAGGTTGTTTTCGGCCGCTATCTGCTGCATGGTTTCGGCGGGCAGCCACGCGGACAGCGGGCACACGGCGGCGGGGTTGCCGGCAAACGGGCGGCGCGCGAAGGCATCGACCTGGTAGATGGGAATGGTCATGGCAGGAAAAGTAGTGAAAACTTGCGCGGCAAAAGTAGAGCTGCCAGCAGGTAGCGCAGTGGCGAAAAGCCGTTCGCCTCATACGCAAAAAGGCCCTGCTGATGCATCAGCAGGGCCTTTTTGTGCAAAAAAAGCAGCTCGTTACACGAGCGATACTTTTACGGCGGCGGGGCCTTTTTTGCCCTGGGCTACTTCAAACTGCACTTTGTCGTTCTCACGAATTTCGTCGATGAGGTCAGTTACGTGTACGAAAACGTCCTGGCCGTTTTCGTCGAGTTTGATGAAGCCGAAGCCTTTGGTTTCGTTGAAGAATTTTACGGTTCCGGTCTGCATGATGCTAGGGAATGAATGTGATAAAGCAAGCAGCAGCGAACCTAATAGTACCAGACTGGCGAAGCCAGCTGGCGGTACTGACACGAGGCGATTTGCCTTTAATGCCGGAAAGGTACAGACTTTATTGTAATTATCGGCCCCGCACCGGGGCCGGCCGTTACTTTACGGTGCCCATTGCCGGGCCTTTCCCCCGTATGCCCAACCCACTAGAACCCTGGAAAACCCTGCGCTCGGAGCTGGTTTTCAACCATAAATGGTACCAGCTGCGCCGCGACCACGTGGCGCTGCCCGGTGGCCAGGTGCTCGATGATTATTTCGTGAGCGTGCGGCCCGACGTGGCGCTCGTCTTCCCGCTTACGGCTGATAACCAGGTAGTTTTTGTGCGCCAGTACAAGCACGCCGCCGGCCAGATACTGCTGGAGCTCCCCGGCGGGGTGGTCGATGCCGGCGAAACCTCGAAGCTGGCCGCCGCCCACCGCGAGCTGCGCGAAGAAACCGGCTACGCCGCCGAGCAGCTGGAGTTGCTGGCCGAAGTATTTGACAACCCGACCAAAGACACCAATACCATTGCCTACTTTCTGGCCCGCGACGTGCGCCGCGTGGCTGAGCAAGATTTGGACGAAACCGAAAACATCGAGGTAGTGCTGGTGCCGCTGGCCGAGGTAGCGGGCTACATAGAGCGGGGCGAAATAAGGGTGGCGGGCTCGGTGGCGCTGTGTTTGCTGGCCTTGCGGCGGCTGGGCGCGTAGCCGCGCTGCACCAACCTTTCCGGGCCGGGCCGGGTACACGCTAGCTCACCTGGGCTGCCCGCGCGCGGGCGGCAGTAGTAGCATGAGAGCCGAACTAGAGCGCATTCTTGACCGCTTTCCCGACATCTTCGTTATCCTGGGGGTGCCGCTGGGCGCGCTGGCCCTGGGGCTGGTTTTCAAGTGGTTACTATTTGCCGGGCTGCGCACCTACGACCGGCGCGAAGACTCGCCGCTCGCGCGCTCGGTGGGCACGCACCTGAGCGCCACGAGCGCGTTTTTCTTCCCGGTGCTGGCCTTGTCGCTGGTGCTGCCGCTGGTGCCGCTGCCGCCCAAGCCGTTTGAGGTGCTGCGCCGGTTTGTGGAGTTTTTGCTGATTCTTTCCTTCGCCTGGGGCCTTATCAAGACCCTGGACGTGTCGCAGGACTTGCTGCAACGCTACTACCAGCTCGAAAGCGGCGACAACCTGCGCGTGCGCAAGCTGTTCACGCAGTTGCAGTTCATCAAGAAAGTAGTGGTGGGCCTTATCGGCTTCGTGGCCGTGGGGCTGGTGCTGATGAGCTTTGAGACGGTGCGCCGCCTGGGCACGGGCCTGCTCACGTCGGCGGGCATTGCCAGCGTTATCGTGGGCTTCGCGGCGCAGCGCTCCATCGGCAACTTGCTGGCGGGCTTCCAGATAGCCTTCACCCAACCCATCCGGCTCGATGACGTGCTGGTGGTGGAAGGCGAGTGGGGCCGGGTCGAGGAAATCACGTTTACCTACGTGGTGCTCAACATCTGGGACGAGCGCCGGCTGGTGCTGCCGCTCAACTACTTCATCGAGAAGCCCTTCCAGAACTGGACGCGCAACAGCGCCCGCCTCACGGGGGCGGTGTTCCTGCACGTCGATTATACGGTGCCCGTCGAGGCGCTGCGCGCCGAACTGCGCCGCATCCTGGAGGCCCACCCGCTCTGGGACCAGCGCGCGTGCGTGCTGCAAGTAACTGACGCCAAAGAAACTACCGTGGAGCTGCGCGCCCTGGTGAGCGCCGACAATGCCAGCGACCTGTGGGCGCTGCGCTGCGCCACCCGCGAGCAGCTGGTGGCCTATTTGCAGCGGCACTACCCCGACAGCCTGCCCCGCACGCGGATGCTGCTGCAACCCCAGGCCCACAACGAGCCGTTGCTACGCGACGGGTAGCTGCGCTAGGTCGTGCGGATTGATAACGATTAGCTTAACAATGCCTTGAAAGTCGGCCACGTTGCGGGTAATGAGCGGCAGGCCGTGCGCCAGGGCCGTGGCCGCGATAATGGCGTCGGGCAGCTTGATGCGGCGCTGCTGCCGCAGCCGGATAGTTTGCTGGATAACCGGCTCGTCGAGCGGTAGTACTTCAACGCTGCGTACTAATTCTTGCATGAGCGCGTATTCGGTTGCCGGCTGCGTTTTGGTCAGCAATTCTATGCGCGTTACCACGGATAGGCTTATCGAGCCTTGCCCAATGCACTGGTCTAGCCAGCTAGCCCCAGCAACTGGCAAGCGCCCAAGAACCAAGTCGATAATCGCGTTGGTATCGGCTAAATATCTCACTCCCATTCGTTTCGAATTTCTGTCAGGTGTTTATCCCAGGATGCAGCATCTGCTTCGGAGAGGCTACCGGCCCATTTGCGAGGCATGGGCGTAGGCGTGGCTGGGGGGGCCGGGGCTGCCAATTCGGGTTTGGTCAGAATACCCACCACCCGCACGTCGGCGTTTTGGGTGAGGCGTTCAAGCGCCTCTTCCGTAACTTCTACTAATACAAGGGTCATGACGGAAGCTTTGGTTGATGCTACAAGGTACAAATGCGCTAGCCTACTGGCGCTTTGCGCCTTGCTGGCATTTCGAACCCCAAACCCGCTTGGGAGGTTTAACGGGTAGCTTATCCGGCCAAAATTCCGGCCAAGCCCACTGCCCATGTCCACCGACTACCAACCCGTGGCCTGCGACTTCTACGACGTGCTCGAAGCCGCCGCCACTCGCCGCCAACAGATTTATCTACAATATTTCAGCGACTTGCGCGAGCTGCGGCAGGGGCCGACGACTATCCGCACGTTCATCACGCGCGACCACGCCGAGTACGCCGTGCTGGCCTCGGGCGAGGAGGTGCGCCTCGACCGCATCATCCGGCTCGATGACACTCCCGCGCCAGCCTTTGCCGACTATCCCGACTACCGCTGCGGCTGCTAGCCCGCCGAGGCTACGACTTCACGGTGCAGCCGCGGGCTACCAGCGGCGTGCCCAGCAGCCAGGCGCGCAGCAGCGTCGTGTCGTCGGAAATCTTGCCCACCACCCGCGCCTGCGACTCCAGGGCGGCGCTGGCATCGGCCGCTTCGCGCACCACGCCGCCCGCGCCGGTGTACGACGAGTGCACCATTTGCACGGCCCCGCCCTCGCGCACCCGCAAAAAGCCCACGTGGTAGTCGAGCCCCAGCACGTAGAGGCCGGGCCCGAGCTGGCGCATCTGCTGCACAAAAGCGGCCTGGCTGATACCCCGGTAGCGGTGCATGTGCGCCTCGGTAGTGAGGTTGCGGATGATGACGGTGGCTGCCTGCTTGGCCAGCAGCGTGCGCGGCAGGCGCAGGCCGGCGTCGTGCAGGGCCGTGGTCACGAAGTAGCCACAGGCAATGCTGCCCTGGCGCGGCTCCCAGCTGTGGCCGTAGAAGCTCCAGGGTGTGCTTTCCCAGGCCGGAAACACGGTGCTGTCGAGGGCCGTGAGCCACAGGTCGCGCGCCTCGGCCAGGCAAGTGGCGCGGGCGGCCGGCGTGGCCGCCTGCCGGTAGCGCGCGGCCAGCGCGGTGCGCCGCTGGTCGAAGCGCTGCAAGGTAGCCCGGTAGGCCGGGGCCGAATAATCGGTGGACGGCTGCGCGTGGCAGCCGCTGCCGGCGAGCAGCAATAAGGCGGAGTAGAAGAGGTTTTTCATGGCGCGGGTTGCGGCCCGGTAACGCTACTCCTGCGCTATATAGTACACGCGCTGCTCAAAATAAGCGCGGCCGTGGCGGTGGCTTACGACTTCACCGTAGCGCCGTGCACGGCCAGCGGTTGGCCCAGCAGCCAGGCTTTTACTAGGTCGTCGTCGGCTGAAATCTTGCCGACGACGCGGTACTTGGAATTCAGCGCGGGGCTGGAGTCGGCGGCTTCACGGATAACCTTGGCTGGCGCTATCCAGGAGGCGTGCACCATTTGCACCGCTCCGCCCTCGCGCACCCGCAGAAACGCCACGTGAAAATCGAGGCCCACCAGGTAGAGGCCCGGCCCCAGCGCGCTCACCCGCCGCACAAAATCGGCCTGGCTGATGCGGCGGTAGCGCGTGATGTGCGCCTCGGTGGTCAGGTTTTTAATCAGCTTTTCGGAGCCCTGCTGGGCCAGCAGCGTGCGCTGCAAGCGCAGGCCCGTGTCAAACAAGGCAGTAGTCACAAAGTAGCCGCAGGCCACGCTACCCTGCCGCGGCGCCCAGCTGTTGCCATAAAAGCTCCAGGCCGTGCCCTCCCAGGCCGGAAACACCGTCATATCCAGCGACTTCACCCACAGCTGCCGGGCCTTGTTGAGGCTGGCGGCGCGGGCGGCGGGGGTAGTTGCTTTCTGGTAGGCGGCGGCCAGCGCCGTGCGTTGCGCCGTGATTTCGCGCAGCGAAGCCTTGTACACCGGTGCCGAGTAGGGCACCGGCTTTTGGGCGTGGCTGGGGGCGCTGGCCAGCAGCAGCAAGGAGAGCAGATACTTCATGGCAGGAGGGCGCTGGGGAGCGAGTGAAACGCTCGCAGTACCCCGCAAATTACACTTTTTCCCTGGCATTGTTCAGGCGGGCCGCTACGTCCAGTACTGCACCGGGGCGTGCGGAAAGCGCCGCTGCCACTCGGCGTAGAACCACGCTTTCAGCTCCTTCATGGTCGGCACGTCGTAGACGTACTTGAGACCACCGAACTTGTTGCGCTTCACGGCGCGGGTTTCTTCGCTGAGGTCGAGCGTGGTGTTGGGGTACCAGCCCAGCAGCACCTCCTTCGAGCCGGGCGTGAAGCGGTGCGTCACAAACTCCACCGTCAGGTCGCAGTCAAAATCGAAGGCCGCTTGCAGGCGGTCGAACAACTCGCCGTAGTGCTGCCGCCAGTCGGGCAAGGGCATAATGGGGGCCAGCAGCACGCCCACCGGGTAGCCGCCGCCGCCCTGCGCCACCGGCAGCGCCAGCTGCCGCAGCGCCCGGATGCGCGCCTCCACGCTGGCCGTGCCGCCCTCCAGCTGCCGGGCCAGCGGCTCGGCATTGAGCGAAACGCGGGCGCGGGTGCGGCCGTGGTGCGGCTGGCCCAGCAGGCTGTCGATGTGGTCGTACTTGCTCACGAAGCGCAGGCGCGCCCCCTCGCGGCCCGCGAAGTAGCGCACGGCCTCGCCCAGCGCGCCGGTGAGGTGCTCGATACCCAGCACGTCGGTGTAGCAGCTGGCCTCGAAGCTCACGGGGCGGTCCGGGCGCTCGTAGGCCTG
>NZ_DASTEP010000209.1:0-2126 GCF_035709525.1 Hymenobacter sp.
ATGAAGCGAAAGAGATGCTTCGACTCCGCTGCGCTGCGCTCAGCATGACAGACGCGCTTCCTATTCGCAACCCAAATCCAAACCTCCTACCCTACTTCACTTCCCGCACAATCGGGCACTGCAAAACATAAGGGTGCCCCGGCCCCGCGTGCGCGTAAAGCCAGGCCAGCCGCGCGTCGGGGTTAGCGGCAAAGGCAGGCTCGGCCCGCAGCTTGGCCTCAAACTCCGCTTTCACCTTGGGCTCGGTGGCCAGCAGGCGTTCGCCGAGCGCGGCCAGAATGAAGTCGTCGGTGTTGGGTGGGGGCATGAGCATTTCAGGAAAGAAGCCCCAGGCCAGGAAAGAATCCTGGCTTTCGGGCTCTAGTAGCGCGGCGGCTAGCAGGCCTAAAGGCTGGTCGGCGGGCACGCGCACGCTGCCGGTGGGCATGGTTTGCTCGGCGGGCTCGTGCACGAAGGTGGCCGCCAGGGGCACGCGGCCTTCTGTGGGCGGCAGCAGCCGGGGCTCCACTAGCCGCACCTTATCGACGGGCAGCGTGCGCGGGGCCGTCAGGGTTTCGAAGGCGATGCCGTGCAGGCGCAGCCGGTCGAGCACCTCGGCCTGGCCGGCGGGCACCCACCACGCTTTGGGCAACTGCACCGTCTGGGTCCGCTGCTGCCCGACGATGGGCATCCGAAACGTAATGGGCTCACCCAGCCAGCGCTGCTCGGGCCGCCCCGAGGCCGGCGACGGGTACCACTCAAACGCGATGCCCTTGAACTGCTCAATCCAGCCGATGGGCTGCGGCGCGGGCGTCCAGCGCGTGAGCAGCTCGGCGGGGCGGCTGGCGCGGTCCTGCGCCTTGGCGGCGGCAATGCGGGCGGCGTCCTGCGCCGCGATTTTGAGGGCCGCTTCCAGCAGCACGTAGGTGCCGAGCACGCGCTGCCGGTAGGGCTTGAGCATGTGGTTCTCAATCAGCACGGTAGGCACGCTGATAAAGTCGCCGTAGCCGGTGGAGTAGCGCGGGCCCTCGGGGCTGTAGCGGATGCCCTTGCTGGGTTCGCGCGTGTCGATGGGGCTGGGGTAAATAATGGGCAGGTGGCCCGCCTCGGTCAGCGCCCGCAGGGCGGCCGGGCCAAAGCGCCCCTCCAGCCAGTCGGCCGTGGCCCGGTGGCGCGCGTACTTGCCCCAGCCGGCGTAGGTGAAGGTGATATCATACTGCATATCAAATCCTTCGCTGACGTGGCAATCGACGTACAGCACCGGGTCCAGCTCGCGCAGCAGCGCTATCATAGCCCGCGTTTCGGGCGCGTCGGCCTTAGCGTAGTCGCGGTTCAGGTTGAGGTTGCGGACGGTGTTTTCGTAGCCTTTTTCAGCCGGGCCGTTCAGCATGATGAAGTTCCACTTGCTCATCTGCTCGTGGCCGTCGATGTTGTAAATCGGTACAAATACCAAATCCACGCGGTCGAGCAAATCGGCCTTGCCGCGCAGCGCGATGTCGCGCAGCAGCATCAGGCCAGCGTCTTTGCCATCAATCTCGCCCGCGTGGATGCCCGCCTGCACCAGCACCACCGGCTTGGGCGGCCCGCCCTTGCTGGCGCGCACGTACAGCAAATCACGGCCCTCGCCTGTGCGGCCGAAGGTGTGGAGGGTAATCAGGGGCGAGGCGGCAGCGAGCCGCTCCAGCCAGGCACGCACCTCGGCGTAGCGCGGCGTGGTTTGGAAGTTGGCGGCCTCGGCCGGCGTTATCCACGGGTCGGTGGGCTTGGCGATTAATCGCTCGCTGCGGCCCGACCACGGCCGGGTGGGTGGTAAATCCAGGACGTTTTGGGCCAGCATAGTGGTGGAGCTTGCGCCCAGCAGCGCCGCCATGAGGACGGCCGCCCGGCAAGCAGTAGGAACTGCCATAGTAGCTTGGTAAAGGCAGGCGGGTAGCGGCTAGGTTGACCGGCGCCCAGCAGCTGCCGGATAAAAAATACGTGCCGCCCGCCTATGCGAAGGCGGTAGAATTGCTGCAAAAATAATGGCGGCCCTGGAGCAACTACAACATTGTTGCAACTAATACGAATGGCTGCGCTACACCCGTCATGCTGAGCGCAGCGCAGCGGAGTCGAAGCATCTCTATCGGTGAACTAACTTATAACGCCTA
>NZ_DASTEP010000210.1:0-8263 GCF_035709525.1 Hymenobacter sp.
GAGAGGGGGCCGGGGGGTGAGGTTCCACGGCTGGGCAAGCTATTCTGGCTCCTGCTAACTCTTAATCTTAACTCCCACGCCCAAACCACCGTGCCCAGCGCGGCCTCGGTAGCGCCCGCTGCCGGCGTGGCCCCCGTCGAAGCCGCGCCCCCAGCCAAGACGCTGAACCCCAACGCGCCCGCCCCGGCCCCCGGCTCCTGGACGCTCGTCAAAACCCTGACCTTGCCCAACGCCAGCGCGGCGTCCATCGACCGGCGCGGTACGCTCTACCTGGCTGATAAGGGCAACAACCTGCGCCAGCTCACCACGGCCGGGCAGCCGCTTAATACCTACTCGCCGCCGCAGCCGGGCCACGTGGCGGTGCTGGAGGCCTGGAACCAGAATGCCGTGCTCGTCTTCTACGACGACCGGCAGCAGGTGCTGCTGCTCGACCGCTTCCTGGCCCCGCTCAGTGAAATCAGGCTGGCCGACTACGTCGATGGCACCGTGCGCACGGCCACGCTCGCGCCCGACGGCCTGCTCTGGCTGCTCGATGAAAGCAACCTCGTGCTGCGCGAGTTTGACCCCCAAAACCTGCGGATGGTGCAAAACACGCCGCTCGACCTGCTCATCGGCCGCAGCCGGCCCGACTTCCGCTTTCTGCGTCAGTACCAGAATAACATCTACCTGGTGGACCGTACCAGTGGCATTTTCGTCTTCGATAACCTCGGCAACTACCGCAAAAAGTTGCCCTTCGCGGGGCTCGATTTTATCACGTTTCGGGGCGATGAATTGGCGTACCTCAAGGATGGCGCGCTGCACTTTTTCCACCTCTACAACCTCACCGAGCGCACCCAGCCGCTGCCCGCCGGCCTCGATGCAACTACCGTGCGCCAAGTGCTGCTCGGCGACCAATACGCCTACTTCGTCACGACCGCGGGCGTGAGCTTGTACCAGTTATAAAGAGGCAAGGAATCGACTGATGGTTAAGCTGAGAGCCGGCCGATTGCGCCCAGGTTTGAACGCCGGTAAGCTGGGCTAAGCAGCTACCTGTAACGCCGTTGCAGGGCATGGGAAAGATAGTGGGAAGCGCAACCAGCCAGTAGCCAGGCCGTTAGCTTGGGCTGATTCTCCTTTCTCACTTTCCTGTTTCTTCCCATGAAAGCTCTCGTGTTTCACGGCCCCCGCAATGTCAGCGTCGATACGGTAGATGACCCCGTGCTCAAAGACTCACGCGACGCCATCATCCGCGTGACGAGCACCGCCATTTGCGGCTCCGACCTGCACATTTACAACGGCTCGTTGCCCACTACCCCGATGGTACTCGGGCACGAGTTTATGGGCATCGTGGAGGAAGTGGGCAAGGGCGTGGGCAATCTCAAGCGCGGCGACCGCGTGGTGGTGCCCTTTCCTATTGCCTGCGGCCACTGCTTTATGTGCAACCACGAGCTGCCCGGCCACTGCGAAAACTCGAACCCCGAGCATTACGGCCCCGAAGGCGGCCTGCTGACCCAGAAGGGCGGCGCGCTCTTCGGCTACACCGACCTCTACGGCGGCTACGACGGCGGCCAGGCCGAGTACGTGCGCGTACCCTACGCCGACTACGGCCCGCGCAAAGTGCCCGATTTCCTGACTGATGAGCAGGTGCTCTTCCTCACCGACATCTTCCCGACCGGCTACTCGGGCATCGACTGGGCCGAGGTGAAGGGCGGCGAGTTCGTGGCCATTTTTGGGGCCGGGCCGGTGGGCATCATGGCCGCCAAAAGTGCCTGGCTGCGCGGCGCGGCCCGCGTGGTCATCGTGGATACCCAGCAGTACCGCCTCGACAAAGCCAAGGAAACTACCCGTTGCGAAACCCTGCTCTGGCAAGACGGCCACGACGTGATTCAGCAAATCCGCGACATGAGCGCCGGGCGCGGGGCCGACGTCTGCGTCGATTGTGTGGGCTTTGAGCCCGACCGCAACCTGCTCGACCGCGCCAAGGCCGTCATCAACCTCGAAAAAGGCTCGCCCAAAGTGCTCGAAGCCTGCATGAGCGCCGTGCGCCGCGGCGGCGTAGTGACCGTGCTCGGCGTGTACGCCACCACCAACGACAACTTCCCAGTGGGCCAGTTTTTCGATAAAGGCATCAAGCTGGTGGGTGGCCAGGCCCCGGCCCACCGCCACATCGACAAGCTGTTGCAGCACATCATTAAGGGCGAGGTAGTGCTCGATGATATCATTTCGCACCGCCTGCCGCTCTCGCAGGCCGCGCACGGCTACGACATCTTCCGCCACAAAAAAGACAACTGCCTGAAAGTGGTGCTGCGGCCCGGCGAGTAAGCATTGGACTAAATGAAAAGAAAGCGCCCCGGCCAGCTTGGTCGGGGCGCTTTGGCTTCAAGCAAAATAGCCCCGCCCTTAAGCAGAACGGAGCTATTTGATAAACAAAGAGTAAAAAGCGGCAGCCGCGCGCGCAGGGCGCCGGGCTAGCCCAGGTACGATTTGAGCGACTGCGAGCGCGAGGTGTGCTGGAGGCGGCGAATGGCCTTCTCCTTCACCTGCCGCACCCGCTCGCGGGTCAGGCTGAACTGCTCTCCGATTTCCTCCAGCGTTTGCGCGGCGTGGCCATTCAGCCCAAAGTGGAGCGTAATGACATCGGCCTCCCGCCGGGTCAGGGTCGAGAGCGCGCGCTGCACCTCCCGGCGCAGCGAGTCGTGCAGCAAGCCCGCATCCGGGGTTTCCTGCCCGTCATCCGTCATCACGTCGAGCAGGCCGTTTTCCTCGCCCTGCACGAAGGGCGCATCCATCGAAACGTGGCGACCCGAAATTTTGAGCGTGTCCACTACCTCGGAAGTCGTCAGCTCCAGCAGCTCGGCAATCTCATCGGGCGAAGGCTCGCGCTCAAACTTCTGCTCCAACTCGGCAAACGAGCGGCTGATTTTGTTGAGCGAGCCCACCCGGTTCAGCGGTAGGCGCACGATACGGCTTTGCTCGGCCAGGGCTTGCAGAATGCTCTGGCGAATCCACCACACGGCGTAGGAAATAAATTTGAAGCCTTTAGTTTCATCAAAGCGCTTGGCCGCCTTGATGAGCCCCAGGTTGCCCTCATTGATGAGGTCACCCAGCGTCAGGCCCTGGTTCTGGTATTGCTTGGACACCGAGACTACAAAACGCAGGTTGGCCTTGGTCAGCTTTTCGAGGGCCATATGGTCGCCGTCGCGGATGCGCTGGGCTAGCTCTACCTCCTCGTCAATCGACACGAGGCTCACTTTGCCAATCTCCTGCAAGTACTTATCCAGGGACTGGCTTTCGCGATTGGTAATCTGCTTACTTATTTTTAACTGTCTCATGCGGGCGCGGCGCTACTTAGAAGGAGGGTAACAGCAAGCTATAACTTCTGGATGGGCCGCTTGGTTCGACGGCTCCGGCAACGGCGGCGCACCAAAAAGCACACAATGAAAGTAAATTGCTAGCTATCAGCTATTTTTCAACCACATACAGTACGTATTCTTAAAAAAAACAACCAGATAAAACACCGTGACTGGGCTTGGCCCCGCGCGGATGTGTGAATTAAGCTTTCATTGATGCGATGCAAACGGGCAAACAGCCTGCTAATACCGCAGCCAGAAAGCCTGCCGCGGCTGTGTCTTCCTGAAAAACACCAAACCCACGTAAAACAAATCTACCGTCACGGTCACGGCCGGGTGGGCTTTAATAGCTTCCCAGGCCCGCTCCATCTCAGCCGACCAGTGAATATCATCCAGCACAAACACACTGTTTTCGTGCGCCTTAGCCAGGCACTGCTCGAAGTAGCGCAGCGTAGGCTCGTAGCGGTGGTTACCGTCGAAAAACGCAAAATCAACGGGCTGCGCCAGCCCAGCCAGCGTGGCAGGCAGCGTCTGGTCGAGGTTGCCTTCGACTAGCCGCACGTTATTGATATTCAGCTTTTCAAAAGTATCGCGGGCCTCGGCAGCTGTGTTGGGGCAGCCCTCGAAGGTGATAACCTGGCTGCGCGAGCGGGCCGCCGCGAGGTAGGCCGTAGTCAGGCCCAGCGAAGTGCCCAGTTCCAGCACGGTAGCCGGCTGAAAGTGATTGACCAGCCGAAACAACAGTTGCGCCAGGCGCGGTGGCTTGGCCGCGTGGCGCGCGATGGCGCGCACCCGGCGCTGCGCGCCGCCCGCCACCTGTGAGCCCGCCCCGAAGTCCTTGACGGTAATACTTTTAGTGCTTCTCAGCAATTCGCGCCGCCGCTCCTCGATGCGGGCGTAGGCCCCAAACTCGCCATCGTGGCAGATAACCGTGGTGTAGAGGCCGTAAACAAACGGCGAGTGCAGGCCGTGGGCGTTGCCCGAGCGCAGCCAGTAGCGGAGGTAAGCGAGAGGTTGGTACGTATTCAACATATTCAGTGTCATGCTGAACGCAGTGAAGCATCTCGACCACACCGTTGAAACGATGTGGTCGAGATGCTTCACTGCGTTCAGCATGACGGTAAAAGTACCGCTAATTCATCCGGTAGGGCACCATCAGGGTAAACTCCGGGATGTTGACCTGGAAATTATCGCCGTTGCCCAAGCGCTCCATCAGGTAGGTGCCTTGCATCTTGCCCATGCCCGATTTCAGATTGCAGCCGCTCATGTACTGGTGCGACTCGCCGGGCTCGAGCACTGGCTGGCGACCTACCACGCCCTCGCCCTCTACTTCGCGCACAGTGCCGTTGGCATCGAAGATAAACCAATGGCGGCGCAGCAGCTTTACGGTGTGGCTGCTATTGTTGCGAATATCAATGCGATAGGCAAATACAAAATGCTCCTGCGACGGGCTGGAGTAGTCGGGAAGGTAATTGGTCGTAACCGTAACGGTTACGCCCTGCGTAGTGGTAGTAGGCATAGCGGCGGCGGGGCGAAGGTTCGCTACGGGGCCAACAGCGGCCCGGAATCTTTGGTTTTATACGAAGTAACGTTGCCAACGGCTTGCCCGCCACTTTATTTTTCGCTTTTCGCCTTCCTCTCCCCTACCCTCATGGTCAAAATTGCCGAAAGCTGGCGCCCCGTGCTGGCCGCCGAATTTGAAAAACCCTACTTTCAAAAGCTAACGGCCTGGGTGCGGGGCGAGTACGCCACCACCACGGTGTACCCGCTGGGCTCGCAGATTTTCCACGCCTTCGATGCCTGCCCCTTCAACGAGGTCAAGGTCGTCATTCTGGGCCAAGACCCCTACCACGGCAAAAACCAGGCGCACGGCCTGGCCTTTTCGGTGAGTGAGGGCGTGCGAACGCCGCCCTCTTTACAAAACATTTTCAAGGAGTTGCAGGACGATATCCCCGGCACGCCGCCCGCCCCCAACGGCAACCTCGACCGCTGGGCGCAGCAGGGCGTGCTGCTGCTCAACGCTACGCTCACGGTGCGCGCCGCCACGCCCGGCTCGCACCAGAAGAAGGGCTGGGAAGAGTTTACCGACGCCGCTATTAAAAAGGTATCGGAGGGCCGGCCGCATGTGGTATTCATCCTCTGGGGCGCGTATGCCCAGAAGAAGGAAGAGCTGATTGATACCAGCAAGCACTTGGTTATCAAGGCTGCACACCCATCGCCTTACTCAGCCGACCGGGGCTTTTTTGGCTCCAAGCCGTTTAGTAAGACCAATGCCTGGCTGGAGCAGCATGGCGAAGCGCCTATTCAGTGGTAATTCGGCTGTACCGTAAGCTTTAGCTTGCGAGTGAGCGCAGCGAACATCTGCGTTTGCAAACGTCAGAAAACGTAGATGTTCGCTGCGCTCACTCGCAAGCTAAAGCTTACGGTACTACTGAGTTAGCACCCGTTTTATCAGCCGCAGCTTGTGGCTGTACTGCTGCCTATCGCGGTTGAAAATGCCGTGGTGGTCGAGCGGGTCAACCCGCACCTCGCCGTGGGCGTGCAGTATTTGCCCCTCGTCCAGCACCACACCTACGTGCACGATGCGGCCCTCCGCGTTTTCAAAAAACGCCAGGTCGCCAGTCTTAGCTTGCGTCACAAAATCGACGGGCTCGCCCGCCTCAATCTGCTGGCGGGCATCGCGCGGCAGCTGCACGCCAAGTAGCCCGAATAGCTGCTGCGTGAGCCCCGAGCAGTCGAGGCCAAATACGCTTTTGCCGCCCCACACGTAGGGCGCCCGCAGGTAGAGTTGCCCCAGCTTGCGCAGCAGCAGCAGTTGGCGCTCGAGCGCAGCAGGGTGCGCGGGGTTAGTGGCCGTACCGTTGTAAAACAGGTATTTATCGCCTATTTTCAAGGTCATGCCGTCGAAAAAAGGCAGCCGGCAACCCAGCGTAATGGGCTGCCGCGTGGCCGCGTCCGACACTACCTGCACCAGGTCGAGCGCTCGTGGGTGGTCCTGCGCCCGCCACGCCGCGAAATAGTCGGCGCTCACGGGCGTGTGCTGCTTGAAGTCCATCCAGCCCTGGTAGTGGTCGGCGGCGCTTTCCACGCGCAGCCAGTTGCCCTGCCGCGTCAGCACGGTGTAGCAGTCGCCAAAAAGCAGCTCGGTTACCATCTCGGCCTTATCGCTGGCCTCGGCCCGCACGGGAACGGCGCTAAGCGCGCAAATACCTGGGTTCAAAATTGGTGAATGAGTGAGGGTGTGAATGAGTGAATGAACAAGCAAACAGATAATTGAGCAGTAAACTCACTCAATCACTCATTCGCTCATTCACCATTTACCGAAACCGCTCCATTTCGCGCTTCTGGTCTTTAGCTTTCAAATCTTCGCGCTTGTCGAAAAGCTTTTTGCCTTGCGCCAGGGCTATTTCGAGCTTGGCAAAGCCGCGGTCAGTCACGAACAGGCGCAGCGGGATGATGGTGAGGCCCTGGTCCATTTTGCCGGCCAGCTGCTTGAGCTCGCGCTTATTCAGCAGCAGCTTGCGCGTCCGCATGGCGTCGTGGTTGTTGTAAGTACCCAGGCTGTAGGGCGCAATGCGGACGCTATGCACCCACAGGTCGCCCTTGTGGTCGAAGGTGCAGTAGCCATCGGTGAGGTTGGCCTCGCCGGCGCGGATGCTTTTTATTTCGGTGCCTTGCAGCATCATGCCCGCGTCGTACTTGGCCAGGAAGGTGTATTCGTGGCCGGCGCGGCGGTTTTTGATGTTGATGGGGGCAGGCGTTTTGTCTTTCATGACCGCAGATTCAAACGGATTTTTAGGATTTAACGGATACGCTTGGCTGCGCCAAGCTGGCTGGGTGGGCGTTAATCCGGTTTTTGTTCTTTTGCTTCTACGTCAGTTTTAGTCTGGGGTCGGGGCTGGTGAGCTGGCTGGCGAAATCGCCGGCTTCGTATTGGAAGATGGCCGCCTGGCCCACCATGGCCGCGTTGTCGGTGCAAAACTCGAAATCGGGGATGAAAACTGCCCATTTTTCGGTTTCGGCCATAGCTTGTAGGCCTTGGCGCAGGCCCGAGTTGGCGGCTACGCCGCCGGCCAGGGCTACCTGGTGCAGGCCGGTGGCCTGGACGGCTTTTTTTAGCTGCTTCAGCAGCGTATGCACGATGGTGTGCTGGATGCTGGCGCAGAGGTCGGCCAGGTTTTCTGCAATAAAATTGGGGTTGGCGGCGGTTTCTTTTTTCAGGAAGTAGAGCACCGACGTTTTCAGGCCGCTGAATGAGAAATTGTAGCCATCCAGCGCGCCTTCGGGGAAAGTGAAGCGGCGCGGGTTGCCGGTTTGAGCCAGCTTGTCGAGGCGCGGGCCGCCGGGGTAAGGCAAGCCCAGCAGCTTGGCCGTTTTGTCGAAGGCCTCGCCGGCCGCGTCGTCGATGGTCTGGCCCAGAATTTCCATTTCCAGCGCGCTGCGCACCACCACCAACTGCGTGTGCCCGCCGCTCACGGTGAGGCACAGAAACGGGAACGCCGGCTTGGGCTCGCGGATGAAGTGCGCCAGGATGTGCGCCCGCATGTGGTTCACGGCCAGCAGCGGCTTGCCCAGCGCCAGGGCCAGGCTCTTGGCAAACAGGTTGCCTACTAATAAGGAGCCCAGCAGGCCAGGGCCTTGCGTCACGGCTACGGCGTCAAGGTCGGTTTTTTCGATACCGGCTCGCTTGAGGGCGGCCGTGACTACGGGCAGCAAATGTTGTTGATGCGCCCGCGAGGCCAGTTCGGGCACCACGCCGCCGTATTGCTCGTGCACGGCCTGGCCGGCTACTACATTGCTCAGCAGCTGGCCGTTGCGAAATACTGCCGCGCCGGTGTCGTCGCAGCTCGATTCGATGGCGAGAAGAATCATGGTTTAGGTCTGAATTTTGAGTTGGAGTTTACGCCCGTCATGCAGAGCGCAGCGAAGCATCT
>NZ_DASTEP010000211.1:0-24217 GCF_035709525.1 Hymenobacter sp.
GGCCCTGAACGTGGCCTGGACCTACCGCCACCCGCCCCAGGCCACCCCCGCCCTGGCCCCGCGCCAGGTCTACGAGCTGGCCGACGGCACCCTGGCCTGGCTCGCCGCCGACGGCGTCAGCACCACGCTCGGCGGCCAGCCCACGCCCTACCTCTACCTCATCCGCGTGAGCGCCAGCGGCCAGCAGCGCGTGAGCAGCGCGGCCTGCGGCGGGCTGGTGCCCTACTCCTGGCTGCCGCTGCCCGGCGGCAGCGTCCTGGTAGCGGGCGCGGCCCGCACCGGCGCCGCCGCCCCCGGCGCTTTCCCCGCCTACCTGGCCCGCCTCGACCAGGCCACCCTGCTGCGCCGCCACGCCTGGCCCGCCGGCCGGCGCGGCGGCGCAGCTCTTTCCCAACCCCGCCACTGATGCAGCCACTTGGCAGGGCCCCGTGCCGCTAGGGGAGCCGGCGGCCGAGTTGGTGCTGACGGACGTGCTGGGCCGGGCCGTGCGGCGCGTGCCCGTGGCCGGGCGCGGGCCACAGGTCAGCCAGCCCCTCGACCTGCGCGGGCTCGCGCCGGGCACCTACGCCTGCCGCCTGCGGCTGGCCGGGCACGCCAGCGGCGGCACTAGCCGACTGGTGGTAGCACCGTAGCCACGGCTGGCTGTTGCTGCACTGTTTTAGCGCAGGCTGGCACTCGTGTCAGCCTGCTTTTCTTTTTAAACAGTGCTTATTGCACTAAACGGGTGGGAGATATGAAACAAACAAGGCGTATACCGAGTACATTTGAAGCCACGGTACTGGCCTCACTATGCGAGATTTTCTACTTTCAGTTTCTCTTTTAGCGCTACTCAGCGGCACGGCCCTGGCCCAGCAGACGCGGACGGAACTGCCAGCAGCCGCGCCTGATGTGGCCCGGCCAGCCGGGGCGGCCAATACCTTCAGCTTCCCTACCGGCGTGGCCGTGGGGGCCGACGGCACGGTGTACGTGGTAGATACTGACAATTCGGAAATTAAAAAAATCAGCGCAGCGGGCCAGGTTTCTACGCTGGCCAGCAAGGGTTTCACCTACCCCACCGGCGTGGCCGTTGATGCCGCCGGCACCGTGTACGTGGCCGATGCGGGTAGCCGCAGCATCAAAAAAGTAACGCCCGCCGGCGAGGTGGCCCTGCTCATCGAGCGCGGCCTCGACTACCCGGCCGGCGTGGCCGTAACGGCCGACGGCACGGTGTACGTGGTAGATGCCGGCCGCGAGGCCAGCACCGGCAGCGTGCGCAAGCTCACGCCCAGCGGCCGCCTGCTCACGCTGGCGAAGGGCTTTAACAAGCCCAGCGGCGTAGCCGTGGCCCCCGATGGCACCGTGTACGTGGCCGATACCGATAATAATTGCCTCAAGCGCATCAGCCCCACCGGCGAGGTAGCGGCCCTGACCGGAGCCAGCCTCAACCGCCCGGCCGGCGTGGCCGTAGCCCCCGATGGCACCGTGTACGCGGCCGACACCTACAATAACAAGGTGCAGAAAGTAGCCGCCACCGGCGCGGCCACGCTGCTGGCCACCGGCTTCACCTACCCTGCCGGGGTGGCGGTAGATGCCGCCGGGGCCGTGTACGTGACGGACACCGGCCACGGGGCGCTCAAAAAAATCAGCCCGGCCGGCCAGGTTTCGACCATGGTCGCGGGCACCGAGGGCTCGGTCGTGAGCAAGCAGTAGCGGGCCTACTGCCCGACGTAGTCGGCCAGGTACTGGTAGCGCGGCTGCAACACGCCAGCTTTAGCAATAGTAGCGCGCGCCACCACGCCGGCCGCGTCGCCACCCATGAGATGCGGAAAAACCTGGTCGAGCAGCTGGCGGCCGAAGTTGCGGCTGGCATTGCGCGGCAGCTCGCAGGGCAGGTTGTCGACGGCCATCACGGTAATGTTAGCGGGTTCTGAATAAGCCGCTTCCAACTCGCCGGTAGCAGGATTGTAGTCGAAGGCCGGCTCCGCGATGGTGCTGCTGCGCTTGGTGAGCGGGATGGAGCCGTCAACGTCGCAGGTTACGTCGGCGACAGTATTTATTTTAAAATCCGGCTCCTGCGTATCGGCCTCCGTGAATAGCCGCGGCGCGGCCGGGTGCCAGTAGGCGCAGGCAATCAGTAAATCGGTGAGGGGTAGAAAGCGGGCAAAGTCGGAGTCGTACAGCTCAGGGTGCGCGTGAAAATGAGCCGTGTCCCAGGCTAGGCCGTCGCGGCGGCGGTGGTAGTCGCGCGAGCGCAGCTGCACGTACACCGGCTCCCGAAAATCGCGGTGCAGGTAGTCGTGCACGCTCACCTGGCGCAAGCCCATCTTGTCGAGCACTTCGAGCGCGCCGCCCGCTACCCGGCCCGAGCCCGTCACGGCTATCTTGATGGGCGGCAAGGCTTTAATCTTGTAAAATTCTTCCTGCATGTCGTCCATGTCCACGCACAGGTGGGCCGGCTTCAGCTCATACAGCCCGTGCTTGCGGCCGTAGGTGAGCAGGCCATTATAGGCCCCCACAATGCCCGCGTAGCGCCCGAAGGCCACCACGCGCTCGCCGGCCGCGTTGGTCAGCAGCTCGTAGTCGATGAGCGTGATGCCCAGGCGCAGCACCGTGCGCAGCAGCTCGCGGTTGGCGGGCTGCTTCTTGATGGTGTGCGAGAAAAACAGGTAGGTTTTGCCGGGCAGCAGCTGGGCGGGGGGCACTTCCTTCACGCCCAGCAGGAGGTCGCAGGGCTGCATGTCTTCGGCTACTTCGATGCCCAAGTCACGGTACTCCTGGTCGGCGTAGGCGCGGGCGGGGCTGGGCTGCACCCGCACCCGCAGGCCGGGGTAGGTGGCTTGCAGCTCCACGCATTTTTTGGGGGTGAGGGCCACGCGGCGGTCGGGTGGGGTGCGGCCTTCGCGCAGCACGCCAATGAGGAAAGGGGTGGGCATAGAGAGCAGGGGATGGGCCGCCAAGGTAGCACGCGGGCGGCGGCCCGAGGCTACCGTACCGTTATTTTACCGCCGTGAATCCTCCTTACCTGTCGTGGGCGCTGCTGCGCCGCCTGGGCCACGTGCCCGCCACCTACCGCCTGCTGCTGGGGCTAGCCGCCGCCGGGGCCACCTGGCTGCTGGTGCCGGCCGCGCTGGGCACCCTCGGCCGCCTGGTGGCCGCCTGGGATGCCTTTGGGCTACTTACGCTGGCGCTGCTGTGGGCGTCCATCTTTACGGCCGATGCCGCCCGCATCCGGGCGGTAGCGGCGGCCGAGGATTTGAGCCGGGCGGTGAGTTTTCTATTCGTGCTGGTGGCGGCCTGCGCCAGCTTACTCGGGGCCACGGCCCTGCTCAAGACTACCGCACACCTCAGCCCCGGCGCACTGGCCCAGCACTTGGCCCTCAGCGTAGTAGCGGTGGGCGCGGCGTGGCTGCTGGTGCATACGGTGTTCACGCTGCGCTACGCCCACGTGTACTACGATGCCAACGAAGACGGCTCCGACGTGGGCGGCCTCGACTTTCCGGGCCGCGACCCCGAGCCCGACTACCTCGACATTGCCTACTTCGCCTTCGTCATCGGCATGACGGCCCAGACCGCCGATGTCAGCATCAGCGGCCGCCACCTGCGGCGGCTGGCGCTGCTGCACGGGCTCATCTCGTTTATATTCAACACCACGCTGGTGGCGCTGGTTATCAGCGGTGTAGCGGGCGCACTGTAGGTCATTTAACAGTTATCAATTAACATTTAACAGCCCGTCTGATGCCCCTATTGGGCTCGTCAGACGGGCTGTTAGATGTTAATTGATAACTGTTAAATGACCTAAAACAGCCCGGCCGCAATGCGGCGGATGGCCTCGGCCTTGCCCATGCTGTAGTAGTGCAGGCAGGGCACGCCGTGGGCCATCAGCTCGCGGCTTTGGTTGAGGCACCACTCGATGCCGACCTCGCGGGCGGCGGCGTTGTCTTTGGCCTTGTGAATGGCTTCGGACAGCGCTTCCGGGATGCTGAGGAAGAAGGCGCGGGGCAGCGCCGTGAGCTGCGCCTTGGTAGTCAAAGGCTTGAGGCCAGGGATAATGGGCACCGTGATACCGGCGGCGCGGCAGCGCTTCTCGAACTTGAAAAACTCCTCGTTGTCGAAAAACATCTGGGTCACGATGTAGTCGGCCCCGCGGTCGATTTTGTCTTTCAGAAAGCGAATGTCCGAGCCGTGGTTGGGGGCCTCGAAGTGCTTTTCGGGGTAGCCGGCGGTGCCGATGCAGAAATCGGTGCAGAGCACCGGCTCGGCGCCCTGGGGCTGGTACTGCTCGTCGTGGTCGTGGTAGCGGCCGTGGTTGAGTTCGCTTATCTGCCCGATGAGGTCGCAGGCGTAGCGGTGCCCGTCGGGGTGGGGCTGAAAGTGGCCCTCGCTCTTGATGGGGTCGCCGCGCAGGGCCAGCACGTTGTCGATACCCAGGAAGTGCAAGTCAATCAGTGCGTTCTCGGTTTCTTCCTTGGCAAAGCCGCCGCAGATGAGGTGCGGCACGGTGTCCACGTCGAAGCGGTTTTTGATGGCCGCGCAAATGCCCACCGTGCCCGGCCGCTTGCGCACGGCCTTGCGCTGCAAGAGGCCGCCCGGCCGCTCGCGCAGCACAAACTCCTCGCGGTGGTAGGTAACGTCGATAAACGGCGGCTTAAACTCCATAAGCGGCTCGATATTGGCGAAGAGCGAATGGATGTTTTCGCCCTTGCGCGGCGGCAGCACCTCGAACGAGAAGAGCGTTTTGCCGTGGGCACGGCGCAGGTGTTCAGTTACTTTCATGGGTTGTACCGTGGACCCTGCGGGTCCGCGAGTTTTAGCAGCTTCTTTAAAAACGATAACACGCGCGGACCCACAGGGTCCACGGTACACTATTGCGGGTCGTAATTCAAATTTGGCATCAGCCAGCGCTCCAGTTCCGGCAGCGGCATACCCTTGCGCTCGGCAAGGTCGGCCACCTGGTCGCGCCCGATTTTACCCAGGCCAAAATAACTAGAAGCCGGGTGCGCGTAGTACATGCCGCTCACGGCCGCCGTGGGGTACATAGCCAGGTTTTCGGTGAGCGTGATACCCGTCTGGTTTTCCGCGTCGAGCAGCCGGAAAAGCGTAATTTTCTCGGTGTGGTCGGGGCAGCCGGGGTAGCCGGGCGCGGGCCGGATGCCCCGGTAGGTTTCCTTAATCAGCTCTTCGCCGCTCAGGCATTCCTCGGGGTCGTAGCCCCAAAACTCGCGGCGCACGCGCTCGTGCAGGCGCTCGGCAAAGGCCTCGGCCAGGCGGTCGGCAATGGCCTTAATCATGATGCTGGAGTAGTCGTCGTGGTCGGCCTCGTACTTCTCGATGAGCTTTTCGATGCCCAGGCCGGCCGTTACGGCGAAGCCGCCGAGGTAGTCGGCGCGGCCGGTTTCGCGGGGCGCGAGGTAGTCGGAGAAGGCGATGTTATGCACGCCGGGGGCTTTCTCGCTCTGCTGGCGCAGGGTAAAAAACTCGTCGCGCACCTGCTGGCGGGTGTCGTCCTCGTAGATTTCGATGGTGTCGAAATCCTTGGTATTAGCCGGCCAGAAGCCCAGCACGGCGCGGGCCGTGAGGCTCTGGTTGGCAATGACTTCAGCCAGCATCGTTTGCGCGTCTTCGAACAGCTTGCGGGCGGCTTCGCCCAGGTTCACGTCTTCGAGGATGCGCGGGTAACGGCCTTTCAGCTCCCAGGTGTGGAAGAAGGGCGTCCAGTCGATGTAGCGGGCCAGCTCGTCGAGCGGGTAGTTATCGAGCACTTTGGTGCCCAAGAAGCTGGGCTTGGTGATGGGCGTCGTTTCCCAATCGGCCTTGAAGCCATTGGCGCGGGCGGCCTCGATGGTGAGGAAAGCCTTTTCGCGCTGGCGGCCGGCGTGGTCTTCGCGCAGCGCCTGGTACTCGTCGCGGATGGTGCGGGTGTAGGCGTCTTTGCCCGAGCCGAGCAAGCTGGCCGCCACGCCTACCGAGCGCGACGCATCATTGACATAAACCGCTGAGCCCGAGTAGGCGGGCGCGATTTTCACGGCCGTGTGCAGGCGCGAGGTCGTGGCCCCGCCGATGAGCAGCGGCACTTGCAGGCGGCGCTTTTCCATCTCGCGGGCCACGTACACCATCTCATCGAGCGAGGGCGTGATGAGGCCGCTGAGGCCGATAATGTCCGCGCCCTGCTTCTGCGCTTCGTCCAGGATGCGCTCCAATGGCACCATTACGCCGAGGTCCACTATCTCAAAATTATTACAGGCCAGCACCACGCCCACGATATTTTTGCCGATGTCGTGCACGTCGCCTTTCACGGTGGCCAGCAATATCTTACCGGCCGTCTGGCGGGCGTTGCCTTCCTTTTCGGCTTCCAGGAAAGGCTGCAAGTAGGCCACGGCTTTCTTCATCACGCGGGCCGATTTTACCACCTGCGGCAAGAACATTTTGCCCGCGCCGAAGAGGTCGCCGACCACGTTCATACCCGACATCAATGGGCCTTCAATCACGTCGAGCGGGCGGGCTACTTGCTGGCGCACCTCCTCGGTGTCCTGGTCGATAAACTCGGTGATGCCACGCACCAGCGCGTGTTGCAGGCGCTCCTGCACGGGCAGGCTGCGCCATTCATTTTGGCTATTAGCTGCTGGCTGCTGGCCGTTAGCTTTTTGGTTTTTTACCGTTTCGGCGAAATCTACCAAGCGCTCGGTGGCGTCAGCGCGGCGATTGAGCAGCACGTCTTCGCAGAGTTCGAGCAGGTCTTTGGGCACGTCGTCGTACACGGCGAGCTGGCCGGCGTTCACGATGCCCATGTCCAGCCCGGCGCGGATGGCGTGGTAGAGGAAGGCCGCGTGCATGGCCTCGCGCACCACGTCGTTGCCGCGGTACGAGAAGCTGATGTTGCTCACGCCGCCGCTGGTGCGGGCACCGGGCAGGTTCTCCTTTATCCACTTCACGGCCCGGATAAAATCGAGCGCGTAGTTGCGGTGCTCCTCGATGCCGGTGCCCACGGTCAGGATGTTGGGGTCGAAGATGATGTCCTCGGCCGGGAAGCCAACCTCCTTGGTCAGAATATCATACGAGCGCTGGCAGATTTCAATGCGGCGCTCGTAGCTGTCGGCCTGGCCGTCCTCATCGAAGGCCATAATGACCACCGCCGCGCCGTACTGGCGCACCAGCCGGGCGTAGTGCTTGAAGCGCTCAGGGCCTTCTTTCAGCGAAATCGAGTTGACGATGCTCTTGCCCTGCACGCACTTGAGGCCCGCCTCGATAACCGTCCACTTCGATGAATCTATCATCAAGGGCAGGCGGGCAATGTCGGGCTCCGAGGCAATGAGGTGCAAAAAGGTGGTCATGGCCGCCTCCGAGTCGAGCATGCCCTCGTCCATGTTAATGTCGAGCACCTGCGCGCCGTTTTCGGCCTGGGCGCGGGCCACGGCGAGCGCGGCCTCGTAGTCGCCCGAGCGAATGAGGCGGGCAAAGGCGCGCGAGCCCGTCACGTTGCAGCGCTCGCCGATGTTGACGAACAGGCTGCCTTTTTCGATGGTGAAGGGTTCGAGGCCGGCCAGGCGCAGAACCTCACCCCCCGACCCCCTCTCCAAAAAAGAGGGGGAGCCGGACGCCGTTTCGACGTCAGTAAGTAAATCGTCCGGCTCCCCCTCTTTTTTGGAGAGGGGGCCGGCCCCATAGGGGTCTCGTGAGGTTACCCGCGCCGGGTACTTATCGGCCAGCCTTTTCAGCTCGGCGATGTGCTGGGGCGTGGTGCCGCAGCAGCCGCCCACCACGTTCAGCAGGCCTTCTTTCAGGTAATCCTCGACCAGCGCGGCAAATTCCTGGGCGCTCTCGTCGTAGCCGCCAAAGGCGTTGGGCAGGCCGGCGTTGGGGTAGGCTGATACAGACACGTCGGCCAGGCGGGCCAGCTCGCGCACGTACACCTTGAGCTGGTCGGCTCCGAGGGCGCAGTTGAGGCCCACGCTCAGCAACGGCAGGTGCCGGATACTGTTCCAGAATGCCTCTACTGTTTGGCCGCTCAGGGTGCGGCCCGAGGCGTCGGTAATGGTGCCCGAAATCATGACCGGCACCACCCGGCCGCCCTGGTCGAAGAACTGTTGCACCGCGAACAGCGCTGCTTTGGCGTTCAGGGTGTCGAAGATGGTTTCGATGAGCAGCGTGTCTACGCCGCCATCCACGAGGCCGCGCACCTGTTCGAGGTAGGCGGTGGCCAGCTCGTCGAAGGTCACGGCGCGGAAGCCGGGGCGGTTGACGTCGGGCGAGAGCGAGGCCGTGCGGTTGGTAGGGCCGATGGCCCCGGCCACGAAGCGCGGCTGCTCGGGCGTTTGCTGCGAAAACTCATCGGCTACCTCGCGGGCAATGCGGGCCGATTCGTAATTCAACTCATAGACAATGCTTTCGAGCGCGTAGTCGGCCTGCGCGATGGTCGTGCCCGAAAAAGTATTGGTTTCGACCATGTCGGCCCCGGCCGCGAAATACTCGGCGTGGATGGCCCGGATGATGTCGGGCCGCGTGAGGCTCAGCAGGTCGTTGTTGCCGCGCAGCGGGTGCGTATGGTCGGCAAAGCGCGCGCCCCGAAAGTCGGCTTCCTCCAGCGGGTAGCGCTGAATCATGGTGCCCATGGCGCCATCGAGCACCAGCAGGCGCTGGCGCAGCAGCGCGGGCAGCGGCGAAATACAAGCGGGGTCGGGGGCGACGGGGGCAGCGGGCGAAACGGCGGGCATAGTCTTTCTGGCAAAAGCAAAACGGCGGCAAAAACCGCTATCCAGAAAGAAAGCCGCGCCGGGCGGCGCAGGTTCCGGCTGATATCTTTTTCGGCCCAAGTGCTTGGCCGAACAGGAGTTGGCACCTACTCGGGGTAAGTTGCCAAGACGTCGTCGGGCCTGGTCCCTCGGTCTTTCTGGATAGCAGCAACGGCGAAGATACAACGATAAGCTTCACTTTACCTGAAACCTGAACTAATTGGCCTCAGCCAACCCGGCAGACGCAAAAAAGCGCCTCCCCGGCGGGGGGAGGCGCTTTCAAAACTCATTGGCGAAGTAGCGCTTACGGGAAAAGCACGGCGCGGTAGCTGGTCGGGTTCACGGGCTGAATGGTGGAGCCGTAGTAGTTGTTAATGACCCGAATCCACTCGTTGGCCACTAGCGCGTAGCCGCGGGGCGTGGGGTGCACGCCATCGAGCGAAAAGATATTGCCGCTGGCGAAAGTGGTGGTATTGTTCACGCCGTTGGCTACTACGCCGGTAGTGCCAACCGAAGTAAAGAAGGTATTCATATCCACTACCGGCACCTTGAAGCGCAGCGCCGTCTTGGCGATGATGTTGTTGAGCTGCGTAGTGCGGGCCAGCACGGCCGCCTGCTCGTCGGCATCAAGCACGAGCTGATTGGGCAACGGGTTGCTGGGGGTGCTGCCCTGGCCGGTGGCTACGGCGGCCTGGGCGGTCAGCGTCAGCAGGTCGGCGCTGGTAGCCAGGCGCACGGGGGTAGTGGTGCTGGAGGTTTGGATAAATACGCCCGGCGAAGCCGCATTGGCGGCCTTGAAAGCGGCGGCTACAGCCGCCACCGTTACGGTGCGGAAATACGGGATATTAGCCACCGCCGGAATGTTGGCCACCGCGCCTTTCACGGTGCCGTTCTTAGAAATGGTACCCAGTATATTGCGGTAGCCCCGCCCGAAGCTGGTTGTGTCGGTGAGGCCGCTAAAGGGGTTTGCAGCATCAAATACGCCACCGTTTGTAGCGTAGGTAAGCACGTCGTTGTTACCCATCCAGCAGGTAAAGAACGTCGGCGTTTTTTGGCCTATGTAGGTAACGTAATCCTTGCTTCCCCGGTCGGCCGCTGGCAATAGCCGCTGGTAGAAGTTATTGAGATTGCCGTAAATGCGCGCCGCACCGCGCAGGCTGGCGTCAGCGGCGGCCGAGCCAGTCAGGGCCGCCGTCTGGTCGGCGCTTAATACCGAGATGCCGGGAACGCCCAGGTTATCCGGCTGCACGCCGGCATAAGCTTCCAGTTCCTGCGCGCCCGAGCCAGGCGGGGTAGCATTGGGCAAAGGCAGCCGATTGCCGGTATAAGCTATTTGCTCTCCCAAATAGTTGTTGGCCGCAGTGGCGGGCACCGGGGTGAGAGTACCGTTCACGGTCCGCAGTTGAATGTACCCTGAGCCGTCCTTTTTACTAGCCGAAAAGGCCGGCTGCACGAAGCTCACCGGCCCCTTGCCGGTGGTGTTAAACTGCTGGGCCAGCAGGGCGGGGTAAGAGGTAGCCTGGGCCTCGTTGTAGAGGCCGCCGTCGCTGTAGCCGGCGGTGAGCGAGTTGCCCACGGCCACGTAGCTCGTGAAGTCGAGCGGGCCGGGGCTGGCGCTCGGCGCGTCGATATCGGCCTGGCAGCCGGCCAAGCCGACGCTCAACCCCAGCAGCGCCAGCGCGGGCCGCGCAGCACGGGTAGCGAGAAGAGAAAAAGTAGTCATTACGCTAATACGGGTGGGAAAAAGTCAGCCTTAGAACTTGTAATGCACCCCGATGCCGGGCACGCTGATAACCGTTTTGTAGGTGCCGGCCACGCGGTCGGTGGTGTTGTTGGCCAGCAGGTCGGCCTGGCTTTGGCTGCGCTTGGCGAAGTCCTCGAACAGGAAAGAGCCATCGATGCCGAAATGCTCGCTCACCTGGTAGGTGAAGCCGGCCGTGAGGCCCACGCGGGCCGCGTCGGGCGTTTCGGGGGTCACGTAGCCGTCGCGCACGCAGGAGAAATCGTAGAAGCCGCCGGCGCGCACCATGAATTTATCCGACACCTTGTACTGCCCGCCTACGCGCAGGGCCAGGGCGGCTTTGTAGTTGCGCACAGAAGAGGAAGAAGTAGCGTTAGCGCCACCTAGCACGCCGCCAGTATAGGTAAAGTCGAGCGACTTGTAGGTACTCCAGTCTACGAGGTTGGCGTCGAGGGCCAGGGTAAGCTGCTCGGTGGGGCGCACGCCCAGGCCGAGGCTGTACACGGCGGGCAGCGGCAGGGTAGCGCTGAAGTTCCTGGCGGTGAAGTTGCTGGCCACCGAGGCCGGCACGTTGCTCACCGTCACGTCGCCGCTGCTGATGCGGGCGTCGATGGCCGAGCGGTAGCTGGCCCCGATGCTGAATTTGTCCGAAGGCTTGTACATGATGCCCACGTTGTAGCCCACCTTATGGTCGGCCTTGCCCGTGAGCGCGGCGTGCGCCACGGCCCCGTTCTGGCCCTGGATAGGGATGTCGCGCTGCAAGTCTACGTCGCCGTAGGCCAGCACCACGAGGCCCGCGCCGATGCCGAGCTTGGGCGTAATAGCATAGGAAGCAGTTACTTGCCCGAACACCGAGCGCAGGTTGATGTCGGTGAGCGTGTAGCGGCCCGTCCAGCCCTGGGCGTAGTGCAGCTCGCTGCCGAAGGGCGTGTAGAAGCCCACGCCCACCTTAAACTTTTCGCTGATGCTGTAGCCCGCGTAGCCGTTGAAGGGGAAAACGTTCTTGTTCTGGAGCGTTTCCTGGGGGCCGCCGCCGTCGCCGCGAAACGAGATGCGCGGGATGGCCATGTTGAGGCCGCCCTGCACGCTATTGTAAGCCACGAACACAAACGCGCCGGGGTTGTAGAACTGCGCCGCCTGGTCGAGGTAGAGGCCGGTGCCGGTGCCGCCCATGCCCACGTTTTTTTGGCCCGAAAGGCCGACCTGGAATCCGCTGGCTTGCACGCCGGTAGTGGCGGCCAGCAGGGCGCCCCCGGCAAGGAGTAGCGATTTTGCCTGCATACTAATGTAAATGGGTGGGTGAGAAAGTGGGCTAAAGATATTGCGCTTTTGCCAAAAAACAGTCGGCATGCCGACTATATAGCGGATAAAAGAATGTCAAGCTGGACGCTGCCCGCTGACGCGGGTTGCCGGCCCCGCCGCTCCCGTCGACCGGGGGCGGGCCGCCAGGCCCGGCGCGGGGCAGCCCAGCCCGTCAGCAAGTGCACTACCCTATTTATAAACATTAACTTAACCCGGAAAAATAGGTTTGGGTGGTAGTTTTGTACTACTCTTTCCCCATTACTTCCACTGTATGCTAAAACGATTCCGTAAACTGGGCTTGTTGGGTGGGCTGGCGCTGGCCTCGGCCAGCGCGCACGCCCAAACGCAGGCCACCCTGGGTACCACCAACCCCTACGTCGAAACCTTCGACAACCTGGCCTCCGCCGGGCTGCCAGCGGGCTTCAACCTCTACACGGGGGCCTCGGCCACCGCGCTCGGCACCAGCCCCGCCGCCAACCAGCAGTTTCTGACGCCGGGCACCTCTACCGCCTGGGCCAACACCACCGGCGGCTTCAAAAACTTTGCCTCGGCCACGAGCGGCCTCGCGGCCACGGCCAGCACCGCCGACCAGACGGCGGCTACCAACCGCGCGCTGGGCGTGCGCCAGACCGGCTCGTTTGGCGATGGCACGAGCAGCACCGGGGCCGGCCCGGCGTTCGCGTTCAAGATTGACAACACGACCGGCAAAACCGATTTTGAACTGAGCTTCAAGCTGCAATCGCTCGATAACTCGACGGCCGTGGGGCGCACTACTACCTGGCGCGTCGACTACGGCATCGGGGCTACGCCCAGCGCATTCACGCAGGTAGGCACCACGTCTACGACCCTATCGGCGTTTGCGAGCACTACCATCACGGCCAGCTTTGGCGGGGCGCTCGACAACCAGGGCGGCCCGGTTTGGATTCGCATCGTGGCCCCGACCCAGACATCGGGCTCGGGCAGCCGCCCCAGCTCGGCCATCGACGATTTTTCGCTGAGCTGGAAAACCAACTCGACAGCCCCGCAGCTGTCGGCCGCGCCCGGCACGCTGGCTTTTGGCAATCAGAACATCAACACGCCCTCGGCCCCGCAGACCTACACCCTGACGGGCAACAACCTGACGGCCGCCACCACGGTAACGGCCACGGCGCCCTTCAGCGTGTCGAAGGACGGCGTGACCTACGGCCTCACCGCCACCTACACGGTAGCCGAGCTGGCGGCCGGCCCCAAGCCGGTATACGTGCGCTTCACGCCCACGACCTCCAGCCAGGCTACCGGCCCCGTATCGGGCAGCATCACGAATAGCAGCGCGGGGGCTTCTACCCGCACCGTGACCGCCACCGGCGCGGGCGTCGACCCTACCCAGACGGTGTATACGTTTAACAACTGCGTGAGCGCCAGCAACCTGTCGGATAACTGGACGCAGTACAGCGTGACGGGTGCCCAAACCTGGGCCTGCACCACTTTCGGCCGCGACCCCAATGCGCCCAGCGGCACGGCCGCCTACCCCAGCGCGGTGCAAATGAACGGCTACAGCAGCGGCAACGTCACCAACGACGACTGGCTGATTTCGCCCGCTTTGTCGCTGGCCGGCACCACCTACCCGCTGTTTTCGTTCTGGAGCCGCACGGCCTTCGCCGGCCCGCAGCTGCGCCTGCTGGTGTCGACCAACTACCCGGGCACGGGCAGCCCCGTGGCCGCCGGCGTGACCTGGACCGACCTGAACGCGACCTTCCCCGCCACGGGCTCCGACGTGTGGACCCAGACGGCCAACGTGGATTTGAGCGCCTACAAAACGGCCGGCGTGTACGTGGCCTTTGTGTATAAATCGACCACCGACGAAGCCGCCCGCTGGACCATCGACGACGTAGTGCTGACCAACTCGGCCACGCCCGCCCCGCCCGCCGTGCGCCTCAACCCCGCCAGCCTCAGCTACGGCTACCGCGCCGTGGGCAGCAGCACCACGCAAACCCTGAACGTGACGGCTACCAGCCTCACCGGCGACCTCACCGTGACGTCGTCCAACGCCGCCTTCCAAGTGTCGAAAGACGGCACCACGTTCGGCAACTCCGTGACCTACACGCCCACCGAGGCGTCGGGCAAAATCGTGCCCGTGCGCGTGCGCTTTCAGCCCACGGTAGCGTCTACTACCTACGCGGGCACGGCCACCGTGGCCACCAGCGGCGCGGCTTCGCAGACGCTGGCCCTGAGTGGCAACACCTACGACGTGGCCAACACGCTGGAGGTAGTAAACTGGAACGTAGAGTGGTTTGGCTCGCCGGCCGCCGGCTTCGGCCCCGACGATAAGAACTTGCAGTACACCAACGTGCAATCGGTGCTGGGCCAGCTCAACGCCGACGTCTACGCCCTGCTCGAAGTAGTAGACACCCTGCGCCTGAACACCCTGGTAGCCTCGATGCCCGGCTACGCCTACCGCGTGGCCGACTTTGGCTCGGCGGCCGATAACAGCTCGGACCCCGACTACCGCCTGGCCCAGAAGCTGGCTTTCGTGTACCGCACCAGCGTTATCAAAAACCCGCAGTTTACGGCGTTTTTCCGCTCGACCCAGGGCACCAGCTACACCAACTGGTCGTCGGGCCGCTTCCCCTTCGTGATGCAGGCCGACGTGGTGCTGAACGGCGCGACCCGGCCCACGACCTTCGTGGCCATCCACGCCAAAGCGAATACTGACCCGGTTGTGACCTCGTACAACCGCCGCAAGGCCGCCGCCGACGAGCTCAAAGCCAAGCTGGATGCCGACTACGCCGGCAAAAACGTAATCGTGCTGGGCGACTTCAACGACGACCTCGACCAAACCATCACGGCCGGGATTTCGCCGCCCATTACCTCGTACAGCGCCTTCACCAACGACGCGACCAACTACCCCTCGCCCACGCTGCAAGAGCTGAGCCTGACGGGCCAGAAATCGACGGTGGCTTACAACGACGTGATTGACCACGTGGTAACGTCGAAGTCGCTTTACAACGCCTACATCAAGGGCACGACTGAAATTCAAACCGGCGTGGCGAATACCATCGCCAACTACGGCAGCACTACCTCCGACCACTACCCCATCCTGACGCGCTACGCCTTCGTGGCTAATAACCTCGTGGTGAACACCGCTGGCCAGGCCGTAGCGGCCGACACCTACGACAACGTGACCGTGACCAACACCGGCCAGGGCACCCTGCAAGGCCCGCTGGTGGTAAACGGCACCCTGACCGTGCAAAGCGGCGGTAGCCTCGACACCAACTGCCAGCCCATCACGGGCGGCGGCAGCTTCGCGGTGGCCGATGGCGGCACGCTGAGCATCTGCAACGCGGCGGGCATCGCGGCCAGCGGCAGCACCGGCGCGGTGCAGGTAACGGGCACGCGCTCGTTTTCGCCGGCCGCCAGCTACGTGTACAATGGCACGGCTGCCCAGGTTACGGGCTCGGGCCTGCCCAGCCAGGTGCTGAACCTGACTTCGACCAACGCCAATGCCCTGACCCTGAGCCAGCCCGTGGCCGTAGCCCAGGTGCTGACCGTGGCCGGCAGCGGCAACGTGGTGCTGAACAACCAGGCACTGACGCTACTGAGCAGCGCCACCAGCACGGCCCTGGTCGTGAACAGCGGCACCGGCACCGTGCAGGGCACGGCCAACGTGCAGCGCTACCTCGATGGCAGCCGCAACGCCGGCCCCGGCTACCGCCAGCTGTCGGCCCCGGTGAGCAACACCACCGTGGCCGACCTGGCCACGGCCAACTTCACGCCCGTGGTAAACCCGGCCTACAACACGAGCGCTACCCCCAACACGGTGACGCCCTACCCCACCGTGTACGGCTACGACGAAAGCCGCCTCGTGACGACTACCAACAACACCCCGTTGTTTGACAAAGGCTGGTACTCGCCGGCTGCCCTCACCGACCCGCTGGTAGTAGCCAAAGGCTACACCGTGAACCTCGCTGCCAACCAGGTAGTCGACTTTGTGGGCACTCTCAACAACGGCACGTACACGCAGACCCTGACCCGCCAGAGCCAGGCTGCCGACGGTGGCTGGCAGCTGGTGGGCAACCCCTACCCCGCGCCCCTTTCCTCTTCGCAAATAAGCGCCGCTGACCGCTCGAACCTCGACGCGGCCATCTACATCAGCCAGAGCACGGGCCAGTATACCAATACCTACCGCAGCTACGTCAATGGCATCGGCGGGGTAGGCTCCATCATTCCGGTGGGCCAGGCCTTCTTCATGCGCGTGTCGGCGGGCCAGAGCAGCGGCACCCTGACGCTGCGCAACAGCCAGCGGAGCACCAGCTACGCCGCCCAGGTGGCCGTGCAGCGCCCGACGGGCGAAACCCGCCCCTACCTCAACCTAACGCTGAACGCCCCGAACGGTAGTGCCGATGACCTCTACCTGTATGCTGAAAGTGGTGCTACGGCGGGCTTCGATGGCGAGCAGGATGCCGCCAAGCTGCCCAACGGCAACGGCCTGAACCTGGCCGCCCTCACCAGCAATGGCCAGGCGCTCAGCATCCAGGGCCTGCCGGCCCTGGCGGGCCGCGTGGCCCTGCAAGTGCAGGTGCCGGCCGCCGGCACCTACTCGCTGGCCGCCGCCGAGCTGCTGAACATCGCCGCCGGCACCCAGCCGGTGCTCGAAGACACCAAAACCGGCCAGCGCACCCCGCTGGTGGCCGTGGGCAGCACTTACACCTTCGCGGTGGCTGCCGGCGAAAACCTGGCCGGCCGCTTCTGGCTGAACCTCACCGCCGCCAGCCCGCTGGCCACCGCCAGCGCCCTGCAAACCGAACTCACGCTGTACCCCAACCCCACGCCCGATGGCCAGGCCACGCTGCTGGTGCCCACCGGCACGGGTGCCGGCCAGGTGCAGGTGCTCGACGCCCTGGGCCGCCTGGTGCGCCAGCAGCCGCTGGCCGCTGGCGGCGCTACCACCCTCAAGCTGGCGGGCCTGCCGGCCGGCGTGTACGTGGTGCGCGTGCAGGCTGGTAGTGAGCAGGCTACCCGCCGCCTCACCATCAAGTAAGGCGGCCGGGACTTGAATCCCGCTGTTCGCTTGCGCTTTAAAAACGCCCGTTGGCTCTGCCAGCGGGCGTTTTTTGCTACTGCCACTTTGTGGGCGATTAGGCTAGCCAGCTTATTCCCGGGCGAGTGGCGGGCCGGCCAAGCGCGCATTCCGGATGTTATATAATTATTTCCTGAATATATTAGCCTTTTCAAAATGCATCTTATAAGACACTGGCAATTAGAAACTATAAACAGTAAATCGTCAACGTTTTTTTCTTTGGTTTCACCTTTACCCTCTTTTTCATGCTCAAAATCTTACTTGGAAAGCCAGCGCAACGGCCGTTGCAGGTGCAGTCGGCCATGCGGCGGTGCGTTTTAGGCGCCGGGCTGCTGCTCGCCGGCCTGGGCGCTCAGGCGCAGGCCCTGAGCGGGGCCTACACCATCAACAGCGCGCTGCCCACGGGCGGCACCAACTTCGCTTCGTTCGCGGCGGCGGCCAGCCGCCTGAGCTTCAGTGGGGTGAGCGGCCCCGTGACCATTGCCGTGACCGGCGGGCCGTACACCGAGCAGTTTGCGCTCGGTGTTATTTCGGGCACCAGCGCTACCAACACCGTCGTGGTGAACGGCGGCGGCAGCACCATCCAGTTCGGCTCCAACGACACCAACCAGCGGGGCGTGGTGATTCTCAACGGCTCCGACTACGTTACCATTAATAACCTGGTCATCAATGCTACGGGTGGTGCGTATGGCTACGGCATTCACCTCTATGGCAACGCCGATAATAATACTATCACCAATAACACCGTCAATGCCGACCTCACGAGCACGCTGGTCAACTTTGCCGGCATCGTGGTGAGCGGCTCGGCCTCGAGCATTACGGCCAGCGGCGACGCGGGCAGCAATACGCTCATCCAGGGCAATACCGTGAGCGGGGGCTACTACGGCATTGCGGTGACGGGCAACTCGACCACGCTAAGCCAGGGCAACGTGGTGCGCAGCAACCAGGTGCGCGATTTTTATACCTACGGCATCACCGTGAGCGCGCAGGATGGCGCGCAGGTGGTGAGCAACGATGTGAGCCGGCCGCTACGCACCAGTCCTGGCTCCTTTTACGGCGTCTACGGCTTCAGCTCGTCGCGCAACCTGAACATCGCAAAAAACAGGGTGCACGACGACTTTACGGGCCAGGCTACGCCGTCTACCGCGTTCAGCTACGGCATCTTTCTGGCTACCGGCACCGGCGCCACGGCCACCTCGCCCAACAGCGTGGTGAACAACGTGATTTACAACATGAATGGCAACAGTGGGCAGTATTTGCTGTATAACTCGGGGTCGACCTACTGCCGGCTTTACAACAACAGCATCAGCTCGAACAACCAGACCTCGACTTCCACGGCAGCGACCTACGGCATTTACACCTCGGGGGCAAACACCGATATCCGCAATAACGTGATGAGCATCACGCGTACGGGCACGGGCACCAGGTATGCCATCTATACCCTGACCAACGTGCCGACCAGTTCCAATAACGACCTGTACGTACCCGGTGGCGTGATAGGCTACGCCAACAGCGCGGCCTACCCCGTGCTGGCCAACTGGCAGGCGGCGGGCTTCGACCAGAACAGCCTCGTGGCCGACCCGCTCTACACGAGCGCCAGCACCGGCAACCTGCTACCCGCCAACCCGCAGCTCAACAACGCGGGCATCGCGCTGGCCAGCGTGACCGACGACATCACGGGCGCGACGCGCGGCGCGGTGCCCGACATGGGGGCCTATGAGTTTACGCCCGTGGCCACCGACCTGGCTCCCGTGGCCCTGGCCGGCCCGGCGGCTACCTCGGCCTGCTACGGCACGACCGAGGCTGTGAGCGTGCTGGTACGCAATGCCGGGGGCGCGACCCTCGACTTTGCCGCCAACCCGGCTGCCGTGACGGTGGTGGCCACGCCGCCCACTGGCACGCCCCAGACCTTCACCACTACCCTGAGCACGGGCACGCTGGCCAGCGGGGCCACCCAGACCATCGCCCTGCCTGGCTCGCTCAATATGGCAGCCCTGGGCACCTACCGCTTTGCCGTGACGGCCACCGTGACCGGCGACCTCAACACTGGTAATGACGTGCTGACGCCAGCCACCACCCGCACCGTAGCCGCCGTGGTGGCGGGCACGCTGTCGCCGGCTGCTACCTCCATCTGCATTAGCGGTACTACGCAGCTGGCCCTGGCCGACGCGGCCAATGGCACCTTGCAGTGGCAAAGCAGCAGCAGTGCCACGGGGCCGTTCGCGGATGTGGCGGGTGCTACCTCGGCCGCGTTTACCACGCCCGTGCTTACCAGCACCACCTACTACCGCGTGCGTGTGGGCTGCAATACCAACGTGACGTACAGCAACGTGTCGACCGTGACGGTGAGTAACCCGCAGGTGGCCACCACCAACACGCCGCTCACCGTGTGCGCGGGGGCTACGGCCACGCTCACGGCCACGGCCAACGCGGGCAGTACGGTGCGCTTTTACACCACGGCCACCGGCGGCACGGCCCTGGCTACTACCACGGCGGGCAGCTACACCACCCCGGCTCTCACGGCCAGCACCACCTACTACGCCGGGGCCGTGACGGGCGGGCAGGAAAACGTGGGCAAGGCAGCCACCAACGGCATCGACGGCACCAACGCGACGGGCGGTCTGTTCTTCCTGGCTGCCGGCCCGGTCACCATCACCAACGTTACCGCGTACCGCGCGCCCAACGCGGCGGCGGGCTCGGCCACCGTGTACCTGATACCAGGCAATCCCACCACGGTTTCTACCGGCACGGCGCTTGCCAGTGCTACCCTCACGGTACCGGCCAATACCTCGTCGGTAGCCGCGCCCACGGTGCTCACCCTGAATTTTGCCGTGCCGGCGGCAGGGCAATACACGCTGTATCTGGGGGCCTCTTCGCCAGCCTTGGTGCGCGATTTAAGCACTAGCACGCCAGCTACCACTTACCCCTATACTTCGCCCAGCGGGGCAGTAACCATCACGGGTACTACGCTAGGTACTTCCTACTACTATTTCTTCTACAACTGGCAGCTCGGCGTTGATTGCCCCAGCCCCACGCGCACGCCCATCCAGGTGAATGTGACGACGGTGCCCGCCACCCTCACGGCCAGCACGCCCACTACCGGCGGCATCCTGCTCACGGCCGCGCCGGTAGCAGGCGCTACCTACCAGTTTTTCCTTAATGGCACGGCCGTAGGGGCCGCCAGCACTACCAATACGCTGCTCGTCGCGAGCGCCGCGCAGCATGGCACCTATACTGTTGTTGTCACGAGCGGGGGCTGCACCTCGGCTCCTTCGGCACCATTGGTCGTTACCAGCACCGCTACGCGCACGGCCTCGCTCAACGGCGTGAGCCTGCTGGTGTACCCCAACCCCACGCCCGACGGCCGCCTCACCCTGGAGCTCACCGGCCCGCAGGCCAAGGCTTCGCAGCTGGAGGTGCTGAACGCGCTGGGCCAGGCCGTGCAGCGCCGCAACCTCGCGCCCGGCACGGCTCAATTGAGCCTGGCCGGGCTGGCCGCAGGCGTGTACACGCTGCGCGTGCATACCGAGCAGGGCGTGCTCACCCAGCGCGTCGTGCGCGAGTAGTAGGCTGCTTTAAGGCATGAGAAAAGCCCCATTGGCGCGTTGCCAGTGGGGCTTTTTTGTGAAAATCAGGCGGCGCAGGCGGCCGTGGTTTTCGGGCGCGGTGCAACGCTGATTACCAGCGCATGTCTTTTTCGTGAAAAAATCACCATCTTATCGGCTGATTTACTTACTGCTTTAGTTTAAGCTGCTTTGAAAAGACGCGACTTCGTCGGCCTCACGGGTTTAGCTACCGGGGCCTTGTTCTTACCCAGCTTCCCGAGCCTGGGCGGCAACCCCGTAGATGCCGCCCGCCTGCTGGAGCCGGGCCTCGACGCCGCGCAGAAAAAGCGCCTCGCCGACGCGGCCCTGAACACCGCCAAAAGCGCCGGGGCCACCTACGCCGACGTGCGCCTGGGCCGCTACCTCAACCAAAGCATCTTCACCCGCGAAAAGCAAGTGCAAAGCATCGCCAGCGGCGAAAGCTTCGGGGCCGGCGTGCGCGTGATTGCGGGCGGCAGCTGGGGCTTCGCGGCTACTAATGACGTGTCGGAGCCCGGCCTGGCCAAGGCCGCCCGGCTGGCCGTGGCAATGGCCAAGGCCAATGCCAAAACCCAGAAGGAGCCCGTGCGCCTGGCCCCCCAAAAAGGCTACGGCGAGGTGAGTTGGCGCACGCCCATCAAGCAAAACGCCTTCGAGGTGCCGGTAGCGCAAAAGGCCGACTTGCTACTGGCCGCCAACGCCAAGGCACTGGAAAACGGGGCCAGTTTCGTCAACTCTTCGCTCTTTCAAATAAATGAGCAGAAGTACTTTGCCAGTACCGACGGCTCGTACATCGACCAGGACATTCACCGCATCTGGCCCACGTTTTCGGTCACAGCCATCGACAAGGCCAACGGCAAGTTTAAGACCCGCGACGCGCTGAGCGCCCCGATGGGCCTGGGCTACGAGTACCTCACGCCGCTGGCCGCCGACAAGCTGGCCGGCCCGGCCGGCACCGGCCTCATCGGCTACCGCAACAGCTACGACATGCTGGAAGACGCCGCCCTGGCCGCCCGGCAGGCCAAGGAAAAGCTCAGCGCCAAATCGGTACTGGCCGGCAAATACGACCTGGTGCTGGAGCCCAACCACTTAGGCCTCACCATCCACGAAAGCATCGGGCACCCGCTGGAGCTCGACCGCGTGCTCGGCTACGAGGCCAACTTCGCGGGCACCAGCTTCGCCGATTTAACCTGGAAGGCGAAGAATATTCCTTACGGCTCCAAAAACGTGACCATCGTGGCCGACAAGCTGCAACCCGGCTCGCTGGGCGCGGTGGGCTACGACGACGAGGGCGTGAAAACCAAGGAGTGGAACCTCATCGACCAGGGCAAGCTGGTGGACTATGAGAAAATCCGCGACCAGGCCCACATCGTGGGCCAAACCGCCTCCGACGGCTGCTGCTACGCCGACTCCTGGGACGCGGTGCAGTTTCAGCGCATGCCCAACGTGAGCTTGCGTCCCGGCGCGGCGCGGCTCAGCGCCGACCAGCTTATCAGTCAGGTCGATAAGGGCATCTACATCGCCGGGCGCGGGTCGTATTCCATTGACCAGCAGCGGTATAATTTCCAATTCGGCGGGCAGGTATTCTATGCCATCGAGAAAGGCAAAATAGCGGGGATGCTCGACGACGTGGCCTACCAGGCTAACACTCAGGAGTTCTGGAACTCCTGCGTGGCCGTGTGCGACGCCTCGGAGTACCGCTTGTTCGGCTCTTTCTTCGATGGCAAAGGCCAGCCCTCGCAGGTGTCGGCCGTGAGCCACGGCTCGGCCACGGCCCGGTTTAATGCGGTGAACGTGATTAATACGGGCCGGAAGATTGGGTAGCGCGGGGAACCTCACCCCCCGGCCCCCTCTCCAAAAAAGAGGGGGAGCCGACCGCTAACAGAAGTCAGCCAACGTCAAAAAGGCGTCAGGCTCCCCCTCTTTTTTGGAGAGGGGGCCGGGGGGTGAGGTTCACGCCAGCTTTCTCCAACAAATACTTCGCATATTGCTAGTCACTTCATTCCCCACTTATTTACCACTTCTCCTTTGAACAGACGCGATTTTGTGGGACTAGCCGGCCTGGGGGCCGGGGCCCTGCTGCTACCCTCCTTCCCGAGCCTCGCCGGTGAGCCCGTTGATATAGCGCGCCTGCTGGAGCCGGGCGCCGATACGGTGCTCAAAAAGCGTCTCGCCGACGTGGCCCTGAACACGGCCAAAAGCGCCGGCGCTACCTACGCCGACGTGCGGATTCAGCGCACGCTCAACCAAAGCATCTTCACCCGCGAAAAGCAGGTGCAGGGCATCGGTAACGCCGAAAGCTACGGCGTGGGCGTGCGCGTGATTGCGAGCGGCACCTGGGGCTTTGCCTCCACCAACGACGTGTCGGACGCGGGTATTGCCAAAGCCGCCCGGCAGGCGGTGGCCATCGCCAAGGCCAACGCCAAGGTGCAGAAAGAGCCCGTGCAGCTGGCCCCCCAAAAGGGCTACGGCGAGGTGAGCTGGAAGACGCCCATCAAGCAAAACGCGCTCGAAGTGCCCATCAAGGAGAAGGTCGATTTGCTGCTGAACGCCAACGCGGTGGCGCTTGACAACGGGGCGTCGTTCGTGAATTCGCTGCTGTTTCAAATCAATGAGCAGAAGTATTTTGCCAGCACCGATGGCTCGTATATCGACCAGGATATTCACCGCATCTACCCCACGTTTGGGGTGACGGTGGTAGACCGGGCCAGCGGCAAATTCCGCACCCGGCAGTCGATGAGCTCGCCGATGGGCCTGGGCTACGAGTACCTCACGCCGCAGGCCGCCGACAAGGTGGCCGGCCCGGCGGGCTCGGATATTATCGGCTATAAGAACAGCTACGACATGCTGGAAGACATTGCCCGCGCCGCCAAGCAGGCCAAGCAGAAAATCACCTGCAAAAGCGTGACGCCCGGCAAATACGACCTCGTGCTCGACCCGCACCACCTGGGCCTGACCATTCACGAGAGCGTGGGCCACCCGCTGGAATTGGACCGCGTGCTCGGCTACGAGGCCAACTACGCGGGCACCAGCTTCGCTACCCTGGAGTGGAAGGCGAAGAACATTCCGTACGGCTCGAAGCAGGTTAACATCGTGGCCGACAAGCTACAACCCGGCTCGCTGGGCGCGGTGGGCTACGACGACGAGGGCGTGAAAACCAAGGAGTGGAACCTCATCGACCAGGGCAAGCTGGTGGGCTACGAGAAAATCCGCGACCAGGCCCACATCGTGGGGCAGAAGGAATCGGATGGCTGCTGCTACTCGCAGAGCTGGCGCGACGTGCAGTTTCAGCGGATGCCCAACGTGAGTTTGCGCCCCGGAACCACCAAAAAGAGTGTGGACGAGCTGGTGAGCGGCGTTGACAAGGGCATTTACATCGCCGGCAACGGCTCGTTTAGCATTGACCAGCAGCGCTATAACTTCCAGTTTGGCGGGCAGGTGTTCTACGCCATCGAGAAAGGTAAAATCACCGAGATGCTCGAAGACGTGGCCTACCAGGCCAACACGCTGGAATTCTGGGGTGCGTGCGCGGGCAGCTGCGATGCTTCGGACTACCGCCTCTTCGGCGCCTTCAACGACGGCAAGGGTCAGCCCTCGCAAAGCTCGGCCGTGAGCCACGGCTCGGCCACCACGCGGTTTAATGGCGTGAACGTGATTAATACGGCAAGAAAAATCGGGTAGGCGTGTTACCCCACCCCCCGGCCCCCTCCCCTCCGGGAGAGGGGGAGCCGAACGCATCTTCGTCAATCTTTTTATTGAAAAATCGCTGCATTACGTCACTCAATCGTCGGGCTCCCCCTCTCCCGGAGGGGAGGGGGCCGGGGGGTGG
>NZ_DASTEP010000212.1:0-9477 GCF_035709525.1 Hymenobacter sp.
GCTTCGCTGCGCTCAGCATGACCGTACTATCCACTCATCCACTCATCCAAAAACCCGCTCACCTACCAACTCCCTCGTCGTACCGGAAATCCGACTTGCCGCCTGTCTTTTCGACCAGCCTTACCTCCTCAATCACAATGCCGTGCGACATGGCCTTGCACATATCGTAGACGGTGAGGGCGGCCACGGTAGCGCCGGTGAGGGCTTCCATTTCCACGCCGGTTTTGCCCGTGACGCGGGCGGCGCACTCGATGAGCAGGCTATCGGGCTGCACGGCCTCGATAGTGATTTGGCAATCGTCGAGGCCCAGGGGGTGGCAAAGCGGGATGAGGTCGGCCGTTTTTTTGGCCGCCATCACGCCCGCGATTATCGCGGTTTGAAACACCGGGCCCTTGCGGGTGGGCAGGTCGCCGGCCTGCACGAGGGCCAGAATATCGGCCCCCAGGCGCACGCGGGCGCGAGCGCGGGCCAGGCGGGCCGTGCTGGCCTTCTGGCCTACGTTGACCATCGCCGGCTGGCCGGCTTCGTTGAGGTGGGTGAGCTTAGGAGCTAAATCAGACATAAAAAGCGCGCTGTTGCGCCACGTAAGAATAACCGGCCGGAGCCTACTACTTGGGTCGCCACGTGAGGGTGAGGCCCGGCGTGCTGCCAAAGAACGTGGGCATCACGCCTACATCGCGGCCGATGGGCTTGCGGCCCCAGCGGTTGCGGTGGGTGAGGTAGCCCAAGTGGGCCGACAAAATGCCGAAGCCCGCGCCCGCTACTACGTCGCTCTGCCAGTGCTTGTCGACCACCATGCGCAGCACGCCCACGCTCGTGGCCAGGGCGTAGGCCCCCACGCCGTACCACTGGCTTTTGTCGCGCAGCTCGGTGTGCACGATGCTGGCCGCCAGAAACGCCTGCGCCGTGTGCCCCGATGGAAACGACAGATTATCAGAGCCATCGGGCCGCTCTTCTTTGCTGATAGCCTTTACCAAAAAAGTGCTACCCAACATGATAGCCTCGCTTTTGGCAATTACCAGCAGCACGTTCACGCGGTCGTTGCGCGACTGCACGCCGGCCAGCGCCACCGCGCCCAGCTCGAGGTAGGGCGCAAAGATGAGGTAGTCGGCAATGCGGGTATCATTCCTGGGAAACAGCCGGTGAATGTCGCGCCGGGCCTCCTGGTTGGTGTAGAAGCCGCCGCCGTTGAAGGTGTAGGCCCCGTAGCCGATGAGCAGCGTGGGCACCGCCAGCGCCTTGAACGCCTTACTCTTAAAGAACGGCTTTTTGGTCGGGGCCGGCACGCCGCCGGGGTTTTCGTACTTGCGGGTGGTGTCGGTGGGGGCCGGCGCGGCGGGGTTGAGCGGCACCTGCGCGTGGGCGGCGGGGCCGAAACCCAGCCCCACGCCCAGGGCCAGGGCCAGGATGCACAGGCGCCGGGCCACCGCCCGGCGCAGAAGAAGGGTAGAGGAACGTAACATGCGCCTAATACGGAAAAATGGCGCGCGCATTGGTGCTTTCTGGCAAAAAACCGGGCCGTAGCCGCTCAAAGCCAATGGGCTACTTACCATTCAGGCGCTTGATGAGGTCGGTTTCATCTTGCCGGTAGGGCGTGCCGCCCTGCCGAAACACCTCGTGAAACCACTCGCCGGGCTCGCTGCCATCGGGCAGGGGCGTGTCCCACTGGTACTTGGTGTTGGTTTTGCCTTCCACCAGGCCCCAGTTGATGGCCGCCACGTGGTTGCGCTGGAGCATGGGCATGGTAGTCACGAAGCGCGAGTTGCGGGGCCGGGCCATGTACTCGGTGCACAGCAGCGGCCGGCCGTGGGTGCGCAGCAGGTCGATAACGCGCTGGTGGGCCAGGGCATCGTCGTAGCTGTGGTAGGTGATAACGTCGGAGTGCAGGGCCTGGTAGGTGTTGAGCACGCCCATATCCCAGTTCCAGAGGCCCACGCTCAGGGGCTGGTCGGGGTTGGCGGCCTGCGCCCAGGCAAATACATTGCGCAGCAGCGGCAGCGAGGCCACGCCCTTGCCGCTGTTGCCCGGCTCGTTGTATAAGTCCCAGAGCAAGATGCGCTTGTCGTGCCCAAAGCTGGCGAGCATATCCGCAACGTAGGGCCGCAGCTGCCCAAACGCAGCCGAGTCGCGCGAGGCGGGGTCGCCGGGGTCTTGCAGCCAGCCCGAGTTGTGCACCCCGGTTTTGGGCGCGGGCTGCAAGCCGGCCTGGGGGTCTTTGTTCCAGCAGTCGTCGAAAAACACGAATATGGTCTGGATGCGGTGCTTATCGGCCAGGGCCAGGTACTGGCCTACGCGCTGCTTGAAGCCGGCCGGGTCTTGCCGCCAGGCCAGGCTATGCAAAAAAACGCGCATGGTGTTGAAGCCAATGCCTGCGGCCCACCCCAGCTCGCGGTCAATAGTTTGGGGGTCGAAGGTGGCGGCCTGCCACATTTCGAGCTGGTTGATGGCGGTGCTCGGAATAAAATTGGCCCCCGAGCGCCAGGGCTGGCTTTGGTACCAGGCATTGGCCTGGGCGGCCGTCCAGCGCGGGCCCCGGGCCGGGGCAGCGGGCGCCCCGCTGGGCTTGGGGTTGATTTTGGTTTTTTGGGCGTGCGCGCCAGCGGCGCTCAGGCAGGCCAGGGCCAGCAGGCAGGTACTTCTTTTCATACTATAAACTGGTTGGGGAATAGATAGTTGCACAATACAGCGGAGCGGCTACTCGCCGGCCGGGCGGGGCAGGGGCACGCCTACCTCGGCCGGTGGGCCAAAGCGGGGCGAGCCATCGGCATTCCAGAAAAACTGCTGCATCCGGGGGCTGCGGCGGTCGCCGCAGCCCTCGCCGGGGCGGCTGTTGGCGTGGTAGATTAGCCAGCTCTGGGTGCCGTCTTTCGAGGTAAAAAAGCCGCTGTGGCCGGGGCCGTAGGCGTGGCTGGCCGGGCTTTGCACCAGCAGCGGGGCCGGCGCCTTGGTCCAGGCGGCCGCCACGAGCGGGTCGCGGCCGCTCAGGGTCAGCAGCCCCAGGGCGTAGTCGTCGGTGCCGCAGTGGCTGGCCGAATACACGATGAACACCTTGCCGCCGTGCTGCACTACCTCGGGGCCTTCGTTTACCTTGGGCAGGCCGTGCAGCTCCCAGGGCAGCGTGGGTTGGCTGAGGCAAATGCGCGGCCCGGTGAGCGTCCAGGGGTTGCGCATGGCCGAAATGTAGAGATTTTGCTGGTCGGAGCCCGCCTCCTGGCCCGACCACACCGCGTAGCGCCGGTGGCGCAACTCAAACACGGTCAGGTCAATCGCCCACAAATCGCGGCTGGGGCTGGCCAGGCGGGCCTTCTCGACCCAGGTGCCGGTAGTGGGGTCGGGGCTGGCATTTTCGAGCACCCACGCGCGCTGCCCGCCGCAACAGCGCTCGCCGGCTGGCCCGGCCGTGTAGTAGATATACCACTTGCCAGCCAGCCAGTGCAGCTCGGGGGCCCAGATGTGGCTGCCATTGGGCGTGCCCGGCCGGGGGGCCCATACCACCACGGCTGGGGCCGCGCCCAGCTCGGCCATGCGGGCCGTTTTGCGGATGGTGATGTTGCCGCCGGTAGTGGCCAGAAAATAGTAGTAGCCCGCCCGCTGCACCACCCACGGGTCGGGGCCCGAGGGCAGCAGCGGATTGGTAAACGTGGCCGCCGCCACCGGGCGCAGCCGCTGGCAGCCTGGCAGCGCCCCCGCCAGCAGCCAGGCCAGCCCGAAGCGCCACGGGTGGAAAAAGGGGAGAGCCATACCCCGCAAAAGTAGCCTGTAGCAGAAGCTACTGGCCTGCCCTATGCCCCAGCCTCCGGCAGGCTCGGTGGGTAGCCGCCCCGCAGTGGGTAGCCGCCGGGCAATAAAAAAGCCGCTAGCAAGGCTAGCGGCTTCCCGGATTCAGTCTTTTGCTTCTCAGTGGCGCGTCCCGGCCACTAAACACATAAAATAGGATAATTCTACTAATAAAAATAACTTAAAATAACATCAAACAAAGGCAAGCAGCACTAGCTATTGTCCAATTCAGATGTCCCCACATCCTGTTTTCTTTCCCTTCATTCCTAAATAATACAATAACTATCACCGTTGAATCCGTTGCAAAACTACGCAGGCCATTTATGAAAATGCAAGGATAATTGCACTTTTTTATTTCCCGTTTTTTCAACTTACTGCTTAACTGCTTTTTATAATTTTTAATGTCGCGTTTTCATATGGTTTATCAAATCTGAAGGAGCTACGCCATGCCTCAATAGAAGTGCTGGCCGGGCGGTGCCCGACGCAGAACCCAAGCTGTTGCTAGCCTGCAAGCAGAGGGCAATGGCTACCACTGCCAGCGCCGTGGGGCAGCTACTTAGAGGGTAATACTCCGCCAATTAGCCACCTATCGGTAGAACTTACTATAGGAGCGCAAGGCGAAGCGAGGCACTACGTATTTGCCGCATTTTTGGCCAGTATAAGTCGGTAATTATGGCCTAAAAAGCGCCCTTTTGCTTAAAAAGCTCCGTCGGGCCCCTAGCTTAAACCGTTAGAAAGGCTGCACACCCTTTTTACTCATCTATTTCCCCCTGTTTCTTATGGAATCTACCCCCACCACCTCGCGCCAAGCGGTGGCGGCCCGTGGCGCTGAAGCCACGGCCACCAAAGCAGCCACCAAAACCCGCCCGGCCGCCCGCGTCGGCGATGGCAACCGCCGCCGTGGCTTTGCCAGCATGGACCCCGAGCTGCAGCGCCGCCTGGCTGTTGAAGGCGGCAAAGCCTCGCACATCAGCGGCCGCGGCCACAAATGGACGGCCGAAGAGGCTCGCGAAGCCGGCCGCAAGGGTGGCCTCATCAGCCGCCGCAAGCCCGCTGCCAAAAACAACCCGCAGTAGCACTGGCAGGCCAGTGCCCGCAACAAAAGGCCACCCGTCGGGCGACGTGGTGGCCTTTTCTATTGCCGCCGGCGCGGCCAGAAGGCGGGCGCAAAAGCAAAAAAGCCATATAAACGCTTGGTTTATATGGCTTTTTCTGACTTAGTAGTAGCGGGGACTGGACTCGAACCAGTGACCTTTGGGTTATGAGCCCAACGAGCTACCAACTGCTCCACCCCGCATTGTTTGGTAGTGCAAAGGTAAGGAAAAAAGTTGGAGTGCCAAGCATTTCCACTAAAAATGCTCGTTGTGAAGCTCAGTAGGCTGTTTATCAGTCATAATAATTTAACAGCAGGTGGCTTGACCTACTGCCCGACCCTGTGCTAGGCGCGGTCGCTGGTAGTTTTCACCAGGTTGATGCCGGCAAAAAAGAAGATGAGCCCCACGATAAAGGGCACTACCGAGTTCATTTTGCCCAAGTGCAGGCCACCTACGCCAAGGAAGCCCATCGCGCCCATGATGATGCCAATGATACCCAAAATAGTAAGAATGCTGCCGAAGGTGCGTTTTTGGTTCATGTGAAAAAACAGAAAATGGTGAGGAGTAAGGTAAATGCACCGTCTAAAGCAGCGCTTTTGCTTTATACGTAAGGGTGAGTGGGGAAGTATACGTTTTGGCTGGCATTCGCGCGGGCTGCGCCGCGCGGGCGGGGCGCGCAATACCTTTGCTACCAGTGTTCGCAACTGGCGGCTAGCCATTTTAGCCGCTACTACCAAGCCTTTTGCGCTATGTCTCCTAAACGCCCGGCCGCGCTGGCTTTCATCTTCGTCACGATTCTCATCGATGTTATTGGGCTGGGTATCATTATCCCGGTGATGCCCACGCTCATCGAGCAGCTCACGGGCGAGGGCATCAGCCAGGCGGCCAAGTACGGGGGCTACCTGTCGTTTGCCTACGCGGCGGCGCAGTTTTTCTTCGCCCCGGTCATGGGTGGGCTATCCGACCGCTACGGGCGGCGGCCGGTGCTGCTGGCCTCGCTGCTGGGGCTGGGGTGCGACTACCTGTTTCTGGCCCTGGCGCCCACGCTGGGCTGGCTGTTTGTGGGGCGCGTGGTGGCGGGCATCACGGGGGCCAGCTTCACCACGGCCACGGCCTACATCGCCGACGTGAGCCCGCCCGAAAAGCGCGCCCAGAACTTTGGGCTGGTGGGCGCGGCCTTCGGGCTGGGCTTTATCGTGGGGCCGCTGCTGGGCGGCTATTTCGGCGATTTTGGGCCGCGGGTGCCGTTTATCGCGGCGGCCGGGCTCAGTTTGCTCAACTTCCTGTACGGGCTGTTTGTCATTCCCGAGTCGCTGCCGGTGGCGCAGCGCCGCCCCTTCGAGTGGGCGCGGGCCAATGCCCTGGCCTCGCTGCTGCGCCTGCGGCAATACCCGCAGATAATCGGGCTGGTAGTGGCGCTGGTGCTGCTGTATCTGGCGGGCTCGGCCACGCAGTCGGTCTGGACGTTTTACACCATTCTCAAGTTTGGCTGGGGGCTCAAGCTCATCAGCTACTCGCTGGGCGTGGTGGGCGTGGGGGCGCTGGTGGTGCAGGGCGGCCTGGTGCGGGCGGCCATCCCGCGGCTGGGCGCGGCGCGCTCGATGGTGGTGGGCATGTTGTTTTATATCGTTGGCTTCGTGCTGTTTGCCTTTGCCGCGCGGGGCTGGATGATGTTTGCCTTCACCGGGGTGTATGCGCTGGGCGGGCTGGCGGGGCCGGCCTTGCAGGGGGCCATTTCAAGCCAGGTGCCGGCTACCGAGCAGGGCGAATTGCAGGGCACGCTCACCTCGCTCATCAGCGCCACCGGCGTGGTCGGGCCACTCTTTATGACCAGCTTGTTCACGTTTTTTACCAGCAAGGCGGCCCCGGTTTATTTTCCGGGGATGCCGTTTCTGGTGGGGGCGGGGCTCACGGTGCTGGCCCTGGTAGTGGCGGCCGGGCCACTGCGGCGGCTACCGGCGGCGGTGGGGCCGGTAGCTGCCGGGGTCGCAGGTCACTAGGCCACTGGCTTTATTTTTCAGGCAATAAAAAGCCCTTTTCCTGGCGGAAAAGGGCTTTTTGGTTGGTGGCCTAACTTATTTACCGCGAGCCGCGTTGCCCTATTTACGAAATTTTCGTAGTATTACGAAAAATTCGTAACAACCTGTATGGAACGCCTCACCCAACCCGAAGAAGACGCCCTGCGCGCGCTCTGGCTCACCGGCCCCGCCTTTGTCAAGGACGTGCTCGACCAGCTGCCCGAGCCGCGCCCGCCCTACACCACGCTGGCCAGCACGCTGCGCAACCTGGAACGCAAGCTGTATGTGCAAGCCGAAAAGCTGGGCAATTCCTTCCGCTACTCGGCCCTGGTGAGCGCCGAGGACTACCAGCGCCGCTCGCTCGGCACGCTGGTGCGCGAGCACTTCCAAAACTCTTATAAAGAGCTGGTTTCCTTTTTCGCCAAAGAAGAAAAAGTGAGCGCCGAGGACTTGCAGGAAATCATCCGGCTCATCGAAAGCCAGAAGCCCGAGTAGCCATGCAAGCTGCCCTGCTCTACTTGCTAAAGGCCCACGTGGTGCTGGCCTTGTTCGTGGCCGCCTACTACGGGCTACTGCGCCGGCTCACGTTTTTCACCCTCAACCGGGCGTTTTTACTGCTGGCGGTGGTAGTGGCCGTAGGCTACCCGCTGCTGCCGGCCCCGGCGGCGCTGGCCGGGGTAGTGCCCCCGCTGGGGCTACCCGCGCCGGCCCTGGCCGCGCTGCCGACGCTGGCCACACTACCCGCCACGGAAATGGCGCAGCCGGCCGCGCCATTTCCGTGGCTGCTGGTGGGGCTGGGTAGCTATGCGGCGGGCAGCGCCTTTTTGGTGCTGCGGCTGCTGGGGCAGCTGCTGAGTTTGGCGCGGCTGCGGCGGGGCGCGCAGCCGGCCGTGGTGCTGGGGCAGGCCGTGCGGCTGGTGCCCGGCGCGGGCGGGGCGTTTTCGTTTGGCCGTGACATCTACTTGACGGCTAGCGCGCTGGCCGACACCGAACACCTGCCCGCCGTGCTGCGGCACGAGCAGGCCCACGTGCGCCAGGCGCACACCCTCGATGCGCTGCTGCTGCAACTGCTGGTGGCGCTGGCCTGGCTTAGTCCCGCCGCGTGGCTGCTGCGCCGCGCCGCCCTGGCCAACCTCGAATACCTGGCCGACCGCGCCGCCCTGCCCGCCAGCCCCGGCCGCTACGCCTACCTGCGCAGCCTGGTGAGCCAGCAGGTAGGCGGCGCACCGGTGCCCGCCCTGGCCTTCCGCCCCGCTACTCCCACCCTCAAAAAACGTGTTCTCATGCTTAGCCAACTGCCTTCTTCACCGCGCCAGCTGGGGCGCTACCTACTCGCCGCCCCGCTGCTGGCCGCTGGTCTGCTAAGCCTGGCAGCCTGCGAGCGCCCGCAGGCCGTGGCCCCGGCCGAGCGGTCTACTACTGCTTTGCTTACAGAGACTAAGCTAACGCAGCCCAATGGCCGGCCCATCAATGTGCATTTGGTAAACACCGTGAACCTGAACACGGAGGTAGCCAACCACTACATGCGGCTGATGAACTCGCTTTCGGCAGCGCAGCAACAAGCGCGCGAGGCTACGCTGGCCGACTTGCAAGCCAGGCCCGATTCGACGCGGGCCACGCGAGAGCAGCTGGCCCGGCTATTCGGTTTTGCCAGCCTGGAAGAGCAAACTGCGCTAGACCAAAAATGGCAGCTCGAAAACCAGCTGGCGCACCAGGAAGACCCGGCTTTCTACCGCATGAGCAAGCTAGAGCAACTAGCTGTTTACAAGCTAATTATTGAGCACAACCGGCGCACGGGCGGGCCAACCGTCATTCCGCTGCCGGGCGCACCAGCCACTCCAACGGACTACTAAAACCCGCACCCGATGGAAACCGCCCTGCTCTACCTCTTGAAAGCCCACATGGTGCTGGCCTTGTCTGTGGCTGCTTACTACGGGCTGCTGCGCCGGCTCACATTTTTCCGGCTGAACCGCGCCTACCTGCTGCTGGCGCTGCTGTTTGCGGCCGTGTACCCAGCCCTGCCCATGCCGGGGCTGCTGCCGGCCGAGGTGCCTACCGCGCCGCTGGTAGTAGCCTGGACGCTGCCCAACGCGCCGGCTACCGGCCCGGCCGTAGCCCTGCCGCCGCCCGCCACCCCCGGCCCCGACTGGCCGCTGCTGGCGCTGGGGCTTTATGCCAGTGGGGTGGCCGTGCTGCTGGGCCGCCTGCTGGTGCAGCTGCTGGCGTTGGCGCGGCTGCGCCGCGCCACGCGCCCCACCCACACGGCGGCGGGCGCGCCCTACCGCGAGCTGCCCGCGCCCGGCGACCCGTTTTCGTTTGGGCGCACTATTTACCTGTATCCGGGGCAGCACACGGCGGCCGAGCTGGCAGTGGTGGTGACCCACGAGCAGGCCCACGTGCGCCAGGGCCACACCCTGGATGTGCTGCTGGCGCACGTGGGCACGGCGCTGTTCTGGCCCAGCCCGGCGGCGTGGCTGCTGCGCCGCGCCGTGCTCGATAACCTCGAATACCTGGCCGATGCGGCTACCCTGCGCACCGGCCTCGACCGCCGCGCCTACCAGTACTGCCTGCTCCAGCTGAGCCGGGGC